>CAZPGQ010000052.1:0-1099 GCA_964586695.1 uncultured Candidatus Saccharibacteria bacterium | reverse complement strand
CACCATTTGAAAAACTATCAGTCGTAGGTAACATATTTGCAACAGGAAATATAACAGGTGCAAACATAACAGCAACAGGAACACTTTCAGTTACAGGCAACACTACACTTGCAAATGCAACATCAACAAATCTTGCAATAACAGGATTAACATCAACACTACTTAAAACAAATGCAAGTGGATCTGTTATCCCAGCTATAGCAGGAACAGATTATCTTTTATCAGCACTAACATCAATAGGCCCAACAAACCAATCACAAACAGGATCTGCTATTGTTATAGCAACATCAACAAACACTACAAATGGATTAACATCTGCTATTACAGTTGTTGGATCAGGTAATACACTAACATTTACTCCTTCAACATCTGGAACACTTACTGTATCAGGTGGAGGAACAGGAGCAACATCATTTACATCAGGAGAGATACTATACGGAACAGGAACAGGAGCATTGTCATCAGTTGCAACAGGAACAGTATCATCGACAGGTGGAATAACAACAACATCTAACAGATATGTAATAGGTGGTAACTTATCAATATCTTGTGATATTGCATCAGGATCACAAGCAGGATGTCTATCATCATCAGACTGGACTACATTTAACAACAAACAATCATCTCTAACATTCTCATACCCTCTACAAAACTCAGCTAACACAATCTCACTTGCATTTGGAACAACAACTGCAAACTCTTGGTCATCACTACAACAATTTGCAAACTCATCATCTACAATCCTGTCAGCATACTCTGCATACATAGGTGGAACTGCTACAACTACATTTACAAGCACAGGATTAGTTGGAATAGGAACAACTACACCACTATACCCACTAACCATATCATCATCAACAGCACCACAACTCTCTCTATCAGCAGGAGTAGGATTACCACAAACAATATTAAGAAATGACGGAACAAACCTATACATCTCAACTACAACAATATCAGGAACATCAACATCATCTATCTCAGCACTTGAAATAGCACTAACAGGATTCGGAACAACAACACTAAGAGGACTAAACATCTCAGGTCAAGCAACATCAACATCTAATGTTGGATTCAACATTACAAGTGGATGTTTTGCTGT
>CAZPGQ010000051.1:0-1133 GCA_964586695.1 uncultured Candidatus Saccharibacteria bacterium | reverse complement strand
ATGACATCTTCTGCCCCTTAAAGAGCATACGTCCATGTGGCACATGAATACTTTTCTCTGCCCATCCTTTCCACTCATTACTTATTTTAGCAATAGCATCTAACACTATTTTGAAATGATGAGACTGTTCTGCGTCAGTGATGAAATATGAAGCATCTACATTCCCATACTCAGTAAACTTTTTAAAAATAAGACCGACGTCTTTTGCTTCATATGTTGGATGCCCTTCACTGTTTATAAAAACAGAGGTATTAATATCTTTCCTGTCTTCGTTTGGAACATACACAATCGCCCCTTCACTTTGGGTAAAAACTTTTCCTTCTCCAGTATTATCAATCACAACTGTTTTACCTGCATCTTCAACATAACTCTCATAAATTATCCTGCCCATCTTTGAGCCAATACTTTCTAAAACATTTTTAAAATAAACCTCACTAATCAGTTTCGAGTTGTTCCATAATTCAGAGTCTTCGCTCTGAACTTTGCCATAAAGATTACGAGCGACGCTTCTCATCTCCGGCTCTATTTCCGGCGACTCTTTAGCACGAGCGACGCCACGCACATAACATTCGCCAAAATAGTTAACCAGTTCAGTCTCTTTATCAAGCGAATGCTCTTGTAACAAAAAATCTAGCGAAGGGCTTATGCCTTCCTCCCTATCCTTCTTCCAAACATAAATCGCTTTTGCTATCCCAAAAGAAATGTCAGAAGGAAAGCATAACACCCGTGGTGACGTCCCTCCTCTTTCTACTGCGCGTGTTACGAACTCTCCAACAATGTTATTCATCAAGTGTCCAATGTGAAATGGTTTAAAAAGATTAGGAGATGAATGCTCTACCAAAATATTCTTGCCGCCAAACTTCGTAACGATCTCTCTTCCTTTGTTCCCTTCCCTAACTTTTTCACCAGTCAGAAAAAAGTTAATGAACCCCGGGCCGGCTATTTCAACTTTTGAAATAACGCCCTTTTCTTTTAGGATCTCTTCGAGTTTCGGAGCAAACTCATCCGCAAGGGCTTTTGGAGAAACACCTCGTGGCTTTGCAAGAACAAGGCAAAGGTTGGTAGCATAATCACCATGTTCAGTGTCAGTCGGTGCCTCCAAGACAAAAGTGACTTCGCTGCCCGCAATAGTT
>CAZPGQ010000050.1:0-1331 GCA_964586695.1 uncultured Candidatus Saccharibacteria bacterium | reverse complement strand
CTTCCATTTTGATAAATGGTGTTGGCGTAAATGGCAATAGAACCATTGATCGAAACGCCCGCCAAGGTGACGTTTTGATCACTGGTCCCATCCGATCCCGTCGCGCTCTTTCCGATGGTCAGTCCGGTCAAGCCAGAACTCAATGTCCAATTGCTGTGGGTGTAGGCACTGCTGAAATCGTTGCCATAAGGCTGAATGACCAGCGCACCTATCGTATCGACCGTAATACCGTACGAAGTCACCGCATTGGACGACACAGTGATATTGCTGCTACTGCTGGATAAGGTACCTTTGCCCCAAGTACCACCCATCTTGACACCACCACCGCCAATACCCGTCACCTCAATCGGTCCACTGGCGGAATAAAGATTCAAAGCACCAGACTCAATGGCTCTATAGGTCCCAGATGTTGTTCCCGTCAGGCTAATTCCTCCAGTGCCTGAAGCCACAGCCGTTAAGTTACCTTGATAGCCGGCTTGACCACTCCCTGTTGAAGTGGTTGTACCCACAATAGAGATGGCCGTGCTGGCATTGCTACTAGAAGTGAGGGTGGGTGAATGACCACCATAGTAGGTTAATTCAATGCCATGCCCTGTTCCTACGCCTTGACCATCTAAAGTAATGGTTCCGCTTCCCGCATTGATGATCTGCGCGCCAAAATTACCACCAAACCAAGAAATTCCAGGCGTTCCGTTGGCTGCCTTGCCCTTGATGAGCACATTGCCACCACCGCTGTAAAACTTGATTTCGTTGGCATAAGAGCCGCCGCCATGGTTGTACGAGTAGGCTCCCAACTGAACCCCGCTGACAGGCGTTGTGCCCCAAGTGCCCGTATTGGCACTGCCAGAGTAGGCATAACCTGTAGGCAGCCCATTGGCATCTACCGTGCTGCCACCGGCCAAGGTAATGGCACCACCACCAGAGGTTTGCGTAGTTGACCCATTGGCCGAGTTAAAGGTCACGTTCTCACGAACACGAATTGCACCCCAGTTGTTGCCATCTGAGTCGGACCATACGGTGATGTTGCCGTTGTTGGACTGGACACTGATGGACGAGCCCACTCCAATCGTGACCCAGTCGATGGCCTTGAGCAAAATACTCTGCCCAGCTGCCGTGCTGGCAATGCTTTGGTCGTTGATAGCCACAGTATTGCCATACAACGCAATGGGCCCAGCCACAGACAATGTCTTGCCGGTGTAGTTCAACAAGTTGGGGTGTGCCGAAGAGCTGGCGGAAATGTGAACGTCACTCAACGGTTTGTCAGGCGCGCCAAGCGTGAGCGATGACCTGACCTGTCCCAAACCAACCCAGCTGGTAGCAAAACCGTAGGC
>CAZPGQ010000049.1:0-1333 GCA_964586695.1 uncultured Candidatus Saccharibacteria bacterium | reverse complement strand
CCGCCATTGATCCAGCCTTCGGCGACTTGGGGTTTTTCGGCAAAACTGTTGACCATGCCTTCTTTGATGCCCAGCTCGCCGAAGCGCGACGATGGGCGGACGGCGGAAACCGTGCCCAGCTTGCCGGAACGCAAATGCGTTTCCAAAAGCGCCTTAAGGTCTATGTTCGACAGCCCGTCGCCATAGGTTGCCATGAAAATGTCGTTGCGCACATAGCGCAAAGCCTGCTTGATGCGCGATCCGGTCAAGGTATCGCGCCCGGTTTCGGCCATGGTGACGCGCCAGTTTTCGCGGTATATGTTGGTCAGCGTTTCCACGTCGCCAGTCGAGAAATCAATGGCGAAATCGCTGTTCCTAAAGTGATAGTTTAAGAAATAATCGCGGATGTCGTCGCCCTTATAGCCCAAGCACAAAACAAAATTGTTCAGGCCGAAAGCGTGATAATGCTTCATGATGTGCCAAAGCACCGGCTTGCCGCCAACTTCGACCATGGGTTTGGGTTTGAATTCGGTTTCTTCGCGCAGCCTTGTGCCCAGCCCGCCGCAAAGCAGCAGGACGTCCATTTTGTGAATGTCGTGTTTGTCGCGGATGATGTTTTCGGCGGGGCTTGAGGTCATGGATGCAACTTCCTAAGCCTATCCTAGCCAAAGTTAACAACAGGTTAAATACCGGAACTAGCTTAGGATGTGCTGAACCGAATATTTGTTGTTGGAAAGCACATATTGCCGCGCGGTGCGGTTTAAGGCGTCCACCAGAATAGGGGCGCGATGGTTGATAGACATGGAAACGGCAGAAGACATGCTGCGGATAGTGATGACGAACAAAAGCGCCAGGTTTTCCATGCTTATATTCGATGCCAGGCAGGCTTCTTGCAAATCTTCTTGGTCGATGGGGCATCCGGCCGGATCGGCGGGCAGCACGATAAAGCATAGGCTGGGCTCGTCCAAGCATTGCAGCAATTTAAATTGCGACATTTGATCGGTCGGAAGATCAGCGATGCCGAATTGGCGCAAATCGGGGAATCCGACGATGCCGCCCGGAAAATGCACCGCTTGGCTGCGGTCATATTCGAAAGTGCCGAGCTTGTTGGTGACGCGCACGATGTTTTCGTTTTTTGCGGCGTCTGCGGCAGGCACGGCTGGGTTGGATTCGTTCGGGGTCATGGCGGGGCAAGTACCGGTGGGAAGTTGAGGTTGGTTTAATTTATGGGCTAACATAGACCGCTCCTATAATAAAATCAGCGCAGGTAATTAACAAGGCTTACATTGTTGATCCGCGCAATTGTCAGAAAAGAAGCTTCAAGCTGTGTCTGTTCTGCACTAAGCTTGGCCAT
>CAZPGQ010000048.1:0-1346 GCA_964586695.1 uncultured Candidatus Saccharibacteria bacterium | reverse complement strand
AGAAGAAACAGAAAGAGTGCCGAGTATTGTTAAAGTATCTTGTCCTGTTGTTGTACCTATACCAACATTTCCTCTTTGATCAATAGCAAAGAATGATGTACCTGTTGATGACGCTATATTAAATGGATTAAGAGAAGGTGAAGAATGAAGATTAAAAGTAAAGAGTGATGATGTAGCATTGATACCTGTGTATGTTCCATCATCTAAAAATAGTGATGCTGCAAGTGTAGTAGAAGAAGTGAAGCGGGCAAGGAATCCAGGTGTACCACCTGTTACTCCAGAACCAGATCCACCGACAATACCAAGAGATGATGTAGATACCCATAATGTAGAAGTTCCTGTAGAAAGTAATATGTTTCCATATGTTCCTGTTGCATTTGTAGAATCAAAGAGATTTCCTTTGATTGTAAGGTTTGTTGTGGTTGCATCTATGGATTCTGATGAAGTAGAAAATGTATAAAGTGAAGTAAGTCCAGTAGTGAATAAATTAGATCCATTAAAAACAGAATTACTTAGTGTTTGACCACTAAGTGAAGTAATGCCTGTTGTGACTGTTTGGGTTGTCTGGGGAACAACAAACGGTATGTAATTTGATATTGACTGACCACCAGCCCCTGACGGACCAGTTAATCCAGTATCACCCTTTGGACCTTGTTGTCCAGTATCTCCCTTTGGACCGGGCACGCCTACGTATTGAACTATGTACTTAACTTCAGGAGGTAGTTGATCTACTACCTCTGTTGTTGTTTTTGGTTTGGTTGTTACAGAGTAACCTAATACTGAGTTTGTATTTTGATTTATTGGTTTAGTGTTAGTATTTACTATTTCTTCTTTTGTGGTAGTGCTTACATTTGAAACCAAGGTTGTATTTTTGTTATTTAGAATATTATCCAAAATACATTTAGGATCATTGATGAAAGATAGTGTACAAAATACTCTAAGAGATACTGAATCAATTACAGTAATTAACTTCATTGCATTTCTGTCTGTGCTATCTCTTTGAGCAGAGACAGTGTAGCCACCTAGTGCATAGTTGGTATAGCCAGCTATTAGGTTAGTGCTTGGTGTACTTAATGCTTTTACAGTTGACACATCTTGTGTAACTAGGGTTTTTACATTATCAACAAAAGAAGGAATGGAGAAGTTATTTGGTGAAAGTGATGTAGATAGTTTCTTAATTAAATTAAGGCTATCTGATGATTTTAAAGTGTTATCAAATAGTCTTTGTGTATTTATTATATCTTCTCCTTTTACTTCGTTTAGTGAAGAAAACAAAGACTTATTAGTCTTATTTAGATTTGGATTATTACTTAGATTAAAAGATGAGAAAGCAATAAATGCAATGA
>CAZPGQ010000047.1:0-1474 GCA_964586695.1 uncultured Candidatus Saccharibacteria bacterium | reverse complement strand
ATGCTCGGCAAACAAACGCGCTTCTTGCGTTTCATGGCCGGGGTCAAAGGTGTCGCTGGTGAGTTGTGCGCGGTAGAAAAAATGCACTTGGCCTACGCGAGTGACGTTCATCATCGTGAACAGCTCTTGCATTTCAAACTGCGCACCGGCTTCTTCCACCGTTTCACGTGCGGCGCCTTGCGCCACGGTTTCGTTCAGCTCCATAAAGCCAGCGGGCAAGGTCCACTTGCCCAAGCGCGGCTCGATATTGCGCTTGCACAACAGTACTTTGTCACCCCACACAGGCACGGTGCCCACCACGTTGAGCGGGTTTTCATAATGGATGGTGTGGCAGGCGCTGCATACCGCACGCTCGCGCGTGTCGCCATCATTGGGCAGGCGGTAAGTCACCGCGCTGCCGCAAGCTTTGCAATGTTGAATGAGAGGGCGGTGCAGCATGGCGTTAGACCATGCGAACTTTGAGCTCACCCAAGCCAGCCACTGCGCCCACCAGCGTGTCGCCCGCGACCACTGCGCCAACGCCTTCTGGGGTGCCTGTGTAAATCAAGTCGCCGGGTTGCAACTCCCAAGCAGCAGATAAGTGTTCAATCGTTTCTGCGATGTTCCAAATGAGTTGGCTGGTATTGCTGCGTTGGCGGTCTTCGCCGTTGACTTGTACATAAATCTCAGCGTTGGCCACATCGCCAGCCTGAGCTGCTGGTGTGATGGGGCCAATCGGGGCACTGTGGTCAAAACCTTTGCCAATGCACCATGGGCGACCTTGCTTTTTCATGTCGTTTTGCAAGTCGCGGCGTGTCATGTCTAAGCCCACGGCGTACCCGTAAATATGGTTCATAGCATCGGCAGCTTTGATGTTCTTGCCACCTTTGCCAATGGCCACCACCAGCTCAATTTCGTGGTGCAAATTTTTCGTGAGACTGGGGTAGGGCATGTCGCCTGTTTCACCGGCATTGACCACCATTACTGCGTCTGCGGGCTTCATGAAGAAGAAGGGCGGCTCACGGCCAGTGAAGCCCATCTCTTTGGCATGCTCTTCGTAGTTGCGGCCCACGCAGTAAATGCGGTGCACTGGAAAGCGCTCAGCTTTGCCCACCACGGGCACGGATACAACGGGCGTAGGTTCGAATGCGTAGCTCATGCGTGTCTCCAGTTGCGAAGGCTTAGCCTTGTGATTTGCTCACCAGTTCAAAGTGTTCCACCATGGGAGGTTGCGCAAAGAAGGGGCCGACGATGGCGCGCCACTCAGAAAAGGCAGGAGACTCACGAAAATCCACGGTGTGGTTCTCCAGCGTGGTCCAGAAAATTTGCAACACATAACGCTCGGGTGACTCGATGCCGCGGTTGACTTTGTAGCCTTCAAAGCCTTTGGCTTTGGCGATGACGGTTTCTACGCCACGTTGAATGGCTTCATCAAATGCGGCTTGTTGGCCAGGTTGAATGCGGATGTCGACGAGTTCGAGAATCATGATGAATG
>CAZPGQ010000046.1:0-1545 GCA_964586695.1 uncultured Candidatus Saccharibacteria bacterium | reverse complement strand
GAGCAGAGATTGAAGTGGTTGCTAGGGTTGTTGTACCGGAGACGGAGAAGTTGCCGTCTACTCCCTGATTACCTAAAAATGTTGTTGTGCCGATTGTAGCAGAATCTATATAAGCATAAGTAGTTGTTGAATAATTAACATTTAAATTGTTCAAATTAGATACTGCTGCATATAAATTATTAATTGTAAAACCTGTAGCAGATGCATTGTTTAGAGTAGTTTGACCTGTGACTCCAAGTGTGCCTGATGCATTTATAGCAGTAGCTGAGTTAATTGTAGCTAGATTAGCTAGTGTTGAGTAGATATTTGTAGATGTTAGTCCTGTACCTGAAGCTGTATTAAATGTAGTTTGACCTGATACCAATAGATCTGTGATTGTAGTAGAAGCAAGTGTTGTAGTACCTGTAAATGTAGCTCTAGATGAGAATAGATTAGATGTAGTTAGACCACCAGTAGATGAAGCATTAGTGAAGTAGAATTGACCACCTACAGTAAATCCATTTGTAGTAGAAGCATTACCGTATAGCATTGTTTGACCTGTGACTCCTAGTGTACCTGAAGCATTTAGAGATCCCAATAAACTTAATGTACCTGTGGCTAATATATTACCACCCAAAAATGAATCGCCCTCCACTGAGAGTCTTGAGCCAGGAGACGAGCTACCAATTCCTAAATTACCATTAAAATAAGAATTATTATTTGAACTAATAACGAAAGCTGAAACACCAGAACCTGGGCCAAATCTAAAGTTATTTGAGCCTCCAATATCCCCTTTGAATACAGCATCTCCAGCCAAAGCATCTGAGTGGAATTGTCCATTTCCAGCAGCAACACCGAACTCGAGCCCAGAACCAGCACCAGACCTTCCAATTCTTAAAGCAGAATAACTAGAACTATTACCGCTATAAATATCAAAGAAGATAGAGCTATTTTTATTTACCGCCGTAACCCAACTATCTGCGCCTGTACCAGGATCACCACCAGAACGAAGACCTCCGTAAGATGAAATATTTCCAGACTGATCAACATTAAACAAAGTAACCCCTGTAGAAGATGCTATATTAACTGGATTAGTACCTCCAACACCAAGTAAAGATAGGGTTCCTGGTAATGTTGTAGACCCTATTGCTAATTTATTATAAATATTTACTTGACCAAATAAATCAGACACTCCTGTTACCGCGAGTGTACCTGATGCGTTGATAGCAGTAGCTGAGTTAATTGTAGCTAGATTAGCTAATGTTGAGTAGATATTTGTAGATGTTAGTCCTGTACCTGAAGCTGTATTAAAGTATAGTTGACCCCCTACTGTAAGAGCACCTGTAGTAGAAGCTGTTGATAGATTGGTCTTACCTGATACTAATAGATCTGTGATTGTGGTAGAAGCTAGTGTAGAAGTACCATTTACAGTTAAATTACCAGTAACAGTAGATGTACCGATAGTAGCAGTATTAATTACTGCATTTGTAGTAGTAGAGTTAGTCACAGTAAGACCTGTAATATTAGCTATTGTAGAGAATAGATTAGTAATAGTACCTGTTGTAG
>CAZPGQ010000045.1:0-1554 GCA_964586695.1 uncultured Candidatus Saccharibacteria bacterium | reverse complement strand
ACCTGGTGGTGCGGGCGGTTGATAGTGGCGGCCTGGCGAGCGGCAATCAGACGGTGCGGATCAATGTTGCGGATGTCAACGAAGCGCCAACGATCAGTTTAAGCGGGACCGGAACGGTAGCTGAGAACTTGGCCGCAGGGGCCGCCGTTGCCGGGGTCACCTTATCAGCCAGCGATCCTGAAGGGAACACGGTCCGGTGGGAGATTGTCTCAGGGAATACGAATAACGCGTTTGCGATCAATCCGACCACCGGTGCGATTACAACCACAGCCGTACTTAACCGCGAAGCGATTGCGAGTTACGACCTGGTGGTGCGGGCGGTTGATAGTGGCGGCCTGGCGAGCGGCAATCAGACGGTACGGATTAATGTGGGGGATGTGAACGAAGCACCCACGATTACATCCGGGACATCAGGGTCAGTGAATGAAAACAGCACTAACGTGTTTATGACGCTTGCCGCAAATGACCCCGAGGGGGATCCCATTACATGGTCGTTATCGGGACGTGATGCTGGATTGTTCCAGATCGATGCGATAGGCGCCATCCGTGCGGCTGGAAGTGGCCTTGATTACGAAACACGCCCATCCGACGGCTATCAAGTCTATGCCGTTGCGCGAGACACGGGCGGATTGGATTCAGGGGCAAAATGGTTATCGATTGGGGTAATCGATGTTAATGAGATATATAACGTACCTATCATAATTACTGGAACTAGAAATAATGATGTTAATAGTATTGTTAAGCCGGATTGGCTAAATTTAATCGGCTATGACTTGTTTGGTAATCAAAAGAGCGTGGTTTGGGGTAATACGGATGTGGGCCTTGTCAGTGCTATAGGTGTTTCAGGAGTTCGCAGTACTGGAAGTATAGATTATTATAAAAATAGAGATAGTAAAACTGGGCAAATTACAGAGGGATCTGAGAAACTTGTATTTGACTTCTCTAATAATCCTGCGATATCAGCAGATGTGAATACATATGGGCTAAACCGTGAAAATACGTATAATGAAATTGGACATTGGACTGCCTATTATAGAGGTAATATAATTGCACAAAGTGACTTTATATTACCTGCGAGCAGTACATCTACAGCATTGAACATAAATATTAGTCCAGGAACTCTTTTTGATAGAATAGAGTTCACCGCAGTTGACAATGGAAAATTTGGTACAACTAACTCTGATTATGGGGTAAGGTCTTTGACTCTATATGGGCCAGATCCAAAAGGCTATGTTAATCCAATTATAGGTCCCCTTGCACTTGATTTAGATAATAATGGAATTGATCTCGTTTCAATAGACGCCGGCGTCACGTTCGACATGACGAACGATGGGGTCTTGGATCATACCGGTTGGGTCGGGGCGGATGATGGCCAATTGGCCCTTGATTTAAACGGCAACGGAATCATTGACAATCAACATGAATTATTTGGATCGCCGATGGGATCGCCGCTTGAACTGAACGGTTTTACAGAACTCGGCAGTTACGACGAAAACAGCAGTGGTAGAGGCGGATCCGTGGTTTCAGCCGTGGGCCTGGGTCGCACTGGGCGCC
>CAZPGQ010000044.1:0-1558 GCA_964586695.1 uncultured Candidatus Saccharibacteria bacterium | reverse complement strand
GCATGTGAGGGAAAACAAGTGCGGATAACTTCCACACATAATTAGCACGCTCTTCTACTTCTTTTGCGGCGCCGTAGGCGCCGCCAATAATAAATACCATTCTCCTCACCGAGTCCACCATACGGTTCTCAAGAAGCTCCGCGAACGCTTCACTCTTCATCTCTCTCCCCTTCTCATCCAGAAGCACTACGTAGTCTTCCTTTTTTAGTAACCCCATTATCTTAACCGCTTCTTTTTCTTTCGTAGCATCGTGCGGAATAAATACCCACTCAAGCGGAAGATGTCTCAGAATCTTCAGCTGATAGTAAGAGATAAGGTCAGAGGTATCATCTGTGTGGCTTTTCCCAACACTTACGAGAACTAGTTTCATATGCCCTTTAGCCTAACTAAACGAGAGTGAAAGCGCAAGCGTCTCAGTCTTCTTTTTGCTATAATGGCAGAATCATGTTACTTCTCGCAATCGAAACTAGCTGTGACGAGACGGCTATCTCCATAGTAAAAAGAGTCAGAGGGAAAAACGTACGCTTCGAAGTACTTTCTCATCGTATCCTTTCACAGATTGATCTACACAAACAGTACGGCGGAGTCTTCCCGGCACTCGCCAAGCGCGAACATGCAAAAGCCATCACCCAGCTCATCGCAGAAGCATTAGGAGAGGCTGAAGTCTTAGTAGAAAGAACGAATGCTTACCATATCCCAAATAGCGACAGGAAAAAGCTAGAAGCGCTCCTTGAAAAGGAACCTGAGATGATGAGCGCGATGAAAGTTCTCTTTGAAGGTATACAGAAACCTGCAATTGATGCGATTGCTGTAACTGAAGGCCCTGGACTTGAGCCTGCGCTTTGGGTCGGCATTAATGCGGCACTCGCCCTAAATACAGTCTGGGACATCCCTATCTACCCAGTGAACCACATGGAAGGACACATCATTGCAGCGCTCCTCTCGCAGAACGATACATTCTTTGAGCTAACTGACTTCGAGCTCCCGGCGTGCGCACTCCTCATATCTGGCGGACACACAGAGATAGCGCACATCCCTCGTCTTCGTTCGTACAAAGTTATAGGGAAAACTAAAGACGACGCAGTCGGAGAAGCATTTGATAAGGTGGCGCGCATGCTCGGTCTCCCTTACCCTGGCGGACCAGAAATCTCCCGTCTTGCAGAACAAGCAAGAAAAGAGAGCCTTGTGGTGAGAGAAGATCTGAGACTCCCCCGTCCTATGCTTCACAGCAAGGATCTTTTCTTTTCTTTTAGCGGACTAAAAACATCCGTACTCACCAAAGTAAAAAAGGAAGGAGAGCTAGACGACAAAGTGAAGAAGATGCTCGCGCTTGAGTTCGAAAACTCAGTAACAGATGTCCTAGTAGCGAAAGTAAAGCAGGCGGTCTATGAGACCGGTGCCAAGAGTCTCATCATAGGCGGCGGGGTAAGTGCTAATACTCATATTAGATTCGCTCTTAAACAATTAGCTGACAGCGAAGGCTTTTCATTATTTATTCCAAACAGAAATCTCTCAACAGATAACGCGCTCATGATAGCATCCACTGGGCTATTACATA
>CAZPGQ010000043.1:0-1637 GCA_964586695.1 uncultured Candidatus Saccharibacteria bacterium | reverse complement strand
GTACTGGTATTTTTGTGTATTCATTTATAAGTTCAGCCAAACCTTTTATCAAAGCGCCTCCACCAGCCAAATATATTCCCCTCTGCATAACATCTGCCAGAACTTCTGGCGGTGTAGTTTCCAAAACTTCTTTTATACCTTCTACAAGAGTATTAATAGACTGTGATATAGCTTCTCTAATATCGGAATCTGTCACTACCACTTCACGAGGTAAACCAGAAATAAGATCCCTACCTCGTATTGTTGATTCCAATGGTTCATCACCCGGAATTATTGCACCAATAGAAATTTTTATATTCTCTGCTGTTTTTTCTCCAATCAATATTTTAAATTCTGAACGAACATAAGAAATGATATCATTGTTTAGTTTGTCACCTGCCACACGTAGGTTTTTTGAACGCACTACACCTCCCAGAGAAATAACAGCGATATCAGTTGTTCCACCACCAATATCTATAACCATATTTCCCACTGGTTCTAATATAGGAAGTCTCATACCGATAGCAGAAGCCATTGGCTCCTCAACAATATGAACCTCAGAAGCTCCGGCATTTTTTGTTGCGTCACGAACTGCACGAATCTCGACATTTGTTATTCCCGATGGAACACCAACAACAACACGTGGACCTAATAGTTTCTTATTCTGTTTTTGAGCTTTGTTCAAAAGGTACGTAATCATTTCTTCTGTAACTTCGAAGTCAGAAATAACACCATCCACAAGAGGTCTGACTGCTACAATGTGCCCTGGAGTCCTCCCAAGCATCTGCTTTGCGTCTTTACCAACAGCCACGACTCTACCAGTCTTTTGGTTTACAGCCACAACAGAAGGCTCGTTTAGAACCACACCCTTTCCGTGCATATAAACCAAAGTATTTGCAGTACCCAAATCTATACCAATATCGTTGGAAAGGAATCGTTTAAATTGTTCAAAGTTTTTTATCATTTTTAAATTAAGAAAGTTCTCAGGATATTGTTTTCTGGAGACTCCGCAAAGCGCAAGCATGGTTCTGTCAAAGTCCACGCAACAGCGTGGCTCATTGACAGATTGCGCTTGAGGACAGGCTGAATAAATTCGCTGGAATTTATTCAGCTCGCTCCAGAAAATAATATCCTGAGAACTTAAATCTATATCAATTTCAAAGCTTCATCTTCCGACAAAAGTTCCGCATCTTGTTTGTTTCGATGCTTAACCTCGATCTTGTTTTCTGCAACTGTTTTATCACTCACAACAAACCGAACAGGAATACCAATGAGGTCTGAGTCTGCAAACTTTTCTCCCGGACGAAGATCTCTATCATCATAGAGAACATCCACTCCCTTACTTTGCAACTTTACATATAGACTATCCGCAAAATCCAAAGCATCATCGCTGTTACCCAACCTAACTAAATGCACAGCAAATGGTGATATTTCTTTAGGCCAAATTAACCCCTTATCATCAGAAAGCACCTCTGCAATAGTACCCATTAATCTGGTTACACCTATACCATAACCACCCATAAAGACAGACTGCTTTTGTTCTTTATCGTCTTGGTAACTCAAACCAAATGGATCTGTGTACTTTGTTCCCTGCTTAAATATATTTCCTATTTCTATTGATTTTTTCTCTATCAAATTCTCTCTTTTTACACCTGTTG
>CAZPGQ010000042.1:0-1638 GCA_964586695.1 uncultured Candidatus Saccharibacteria bacterium | reverse complement strand
GCCTGTAGCTCAGTTGGTTAGAGCACACGCTTGATAAGCGTGGGGTCGGAAGTTCGAGTCTTCCCAGGCCCACCATACTCTGACCTGAGTGATGTTCAGCTGTTTTTGCCTCTTCCCAAATTTTATAAAAGCTTGGTCTTTGTCACTGTCTAACAGTGATGAGGGCCCAGGGAGAGATCTTTGAAAATCAAATAGTGTTTATATAAAGATCTGAGACACAAATGAAGGTCGCAAGACTGGAAGGCGTGAATCAGAATCTCATGCAAATGAATGATGTATTACCAACTGACGAGTGATCGTCAGTTGAACCTAGTGAGGCTTAGGCCTTGCTGGGAGTAAACACCAAATACGAAAGTAGTAATGAAAAACGAAGACGCTGCTTTGACGAACTCAAGGCAGCTGAGACGGGATTCTTACTGATTTTGCTAAAATGAGAGATACATCTCCGATTGATCCAAAAAAAGCTGACTTTTTTCGGTCTGGAACCCAGATGGAAAGAGGTGAGTGGATTAATTGAAAAATATAAAAGTTCTCTAGAGGACTGAGATCCGTAACAGGAGATCAGGAATCGGAGAATAGGCGAAGAATAAGAGAAGCGAGTCATTCTACAGTTCATCTTTGAATGGGTCTTCGGACTGATTCAGAGGACAAATGAAAAGCAAAAATGATAAGCGACTTTAGGGCACGAGGTGGATGCCTTGGGACATACTGGCGATGAAGGACGGATAGGCCCCGAAAGAGTCCGGTGAGCTGCCAAAAGAGCTTTGACCCGGACGTTTCCGAATGGAGAAATCCAATGGGAGTAAGATCCCATTATCCTGTGGTGAGTGAAGTAGCCATGGGAAGCACACGAAGGGAATTGAAACATCTCAGTACCTTCAGGAAAAGAAATCAAGCAAGAGATACCCCGAGTAGTGGCGAGCGAAACGGGTACAGCCTAAACCGGAGGATTTATCTTCCGGGGTTGCGGGAGCCCAACGTGGGACCAGAAACTGTAGTCGAACAAGCTGGGAAGCTTGGCCAAAGAGGGTGATAGCCCCTTAGACGAAACGGTAACTGGCCCTAGGGAATTCCCAAGTACCACGGGGTCGGAGGATCCCTGTGGGAATCTGGGTGCACCATCATCCAAGGCTAAATACAAGTATGTCACCGATAGCGCATAGTACCGTGAGGGAAAGGTGAAAAGAACCCCGTTGAGGGGAGTGAAATAGAATCTGAAACCCCGTGCCTACAAGCGGTAGGAGGGCTATGCCCGTAAGGGAAATGCCTGACTGCGTACCTTTTGCATAATGAACCAGCGAGTTAGTGTCGGTGGCTAGGTTAACCCGTACAATAGGGGGAGCCGTAGCGAAAGCGAGTCTGAATAGGGCGAATGAGTTGTCGGCACTAGACCCGAAACGCGATGAGCTAGGCATGACCAGGTTGAAGCGTCCGTAACAGGGCGTGGAGGACCGAACCGGTGCCCGTTGAAAAGGTCTCGGATGAGTTGTGCTTAGGGGTGAAAGGCCAACCAAATTGCGTGATAGCTGGTTCTCCCCGAAAGCTATTTAGGTAGCGTCTTATGGAGAATCACTGGAGGTAGAGCACTGACTGGGCTAGGGGCCTTACCGGGTTACCAACCCCTATCAAACTCCGAAT
>CAZPGQ010000041.1:0-1782 GCA_964586695.1 uncultured Candidatus Saccharibacteria bacterium | reverse complement strand
GTGGAATGTTGGCAAGAATATCTAGGATATCTGAACCGTGTGGATCCATAAAACAGCATCCATGACCCTTTTGTATATCTTGGATTATCTGATTTTTCAAAAATACTGACTTACCAGCACCAGTCTGTCCAATAACATACATATGTCGTAGTTTGTCAGCATCACTCAGGTACACTTTTGTTTCTACATTTCTATAGTTATTTACACCAAGCAAGTTTCCATCCGCTTTCATTCCCATCGGTGCTGGAGCAGAAGCAGAGAGTACTTGTTTCAACTGTGGTGTTGGTGCAAGTGATGATGTATTAAAGTGGATAAGAGTTACGAACTCATGCAAGTTAAGTGGAAAGTTCTGACTAGCGTCAAAAGCTCTAAAAGAGTAGCTTCGGAACATTCGTGCAAGGGCCTTTGAGTCTAGTCGCACGGCTTTGATACCGTTTGATGCTGTGTCAGTAAACTGGTTAAATCCCGACTCCATACTCTGCAATATTCTCTCTGCATCGGGACGACTTTGTGCAGAAGCGATAAGTCGGATGTTTGTCGCAACAATAGGCGCAGAAGTTTTTACTTTTATTCTCTCTATAGCTTCTGTATCAATCTTTTCAACCTTACCCTCTTCTACTTTCTTTGCCGGTTTGAAGATGGAGAAAACTCCCTTTCGCAGTTCACCTGTAATAGTCTCTGGCAAATCGATAGCCTCTTTGGTTGGAGTTCCCTTTTCTATTTTTTCTGCAGCATATTTGTATTTGTCATTGTAGTAGTTTTCCTTTGGAGCAAAAATAATTTGTATTGCAGCACCTTCACCATCTTTTTGAATTTTTGAAAAAGAGTTAAGTACTATGTTAAGTGGGTCGTGATCAAAAGCTTCATACGTTTTGAACGGGTACACCGCATTTACACTAGGAGCAAGATACGAACCAACAGAAATGCCGGCTTGATTGAAAATATTGTAGTCACCTGTAGCTTCTGTCAGTTTTACATTATGAAAAACGGATATGATTTGTTTTTCAAAAAGAGTTTTGTGAGCATTTGGTACAGCAACATAGAAAATAAACTGGTCGCTACCGTTTGCGTTGGCGATTTCCAAAACAATGTAATTTTCTTTGTAATTTTTTGTATTATCCTTTGCTGTTACTGACAACATTCCAGACAGAAACTGTTCCATACTAGAAATGAGTTCCTTGAGGGACTTTTTCTGCTCACCTTCCTCCCCACTCTCTGGCAAAACAACCTCGTACAATGTCATATTGAGCCCTCTGTATTCTGTATCAGAAACATTTATATCCTTTGCAGGGAAACCTCTACCAATGTACTGAACAAGATACCTGTGAAAATCATCCTCTAGGTGAGGATCTTTCATATCATTCAAAACTGACATCGCATTCTTTACACCCTTTGCTGTCATTATACTAACTAATTCCTCTATTTTTTTGTCGTGATGTTCTGGTTCTAGGTTCAGCACAATAGATTCAACATCAACTTTTGAAAGTGCAACTGTTTCTGCTAGCACGTCCTGTGGCAAAGCATCTTTGTATTTGCTTATTTGTTCTTTTACAACCTCATCAGTATTAAAACTTACTTTCTTTTCTCGTAATTCTTGTTCTTTGTTTGCTATCTGTTCTCGCAAAAATGCTATCTCGGCTTCTGGGCTAGTAAAGTTTAACTTTTGAGGATAATTTTCCATACGCCAATTATATCTTATTCAGTTATAGCCAACAAATATTGTTAGAATGCAAAATGGTTAAAAAAGACTAGCAGTCCAGCAACCCCGGCACCAAAAGAAGC
>CAZPGQ010000040.1:0-2045 GCA_964586695.1 uncultured Candidatus Saccharibacteria bacterium | reverse complement strand
TCCCTGCCCTTTATCATGTTCGGTCTTCTTATGACCATGAATCCGGAGTACATGAGTGTGTTGTTATACAAACCCCAAGGCCAGAAATGGATCGGCGTCGGATTGTTTCTGATTTTTCTTGGAAATTACGTAATGCGAAAAATGGCGAGCTTTAGAATATGAACGAATTCTTTGCCAGTTACGGCGCTGATATTCTGGCGGCTTTGGCCGCCGCCGGCGCCTTTGTGACGGTCATATGGGTCGGCAACAATCTTGTCGAGCACGACACCATGAGCGGCCGTATCAAAGCGCTGGAAGAGCGGCGTAAAGCCTTGCAAGCCGGCGCGAGCGTTACCAAACGGCGCCGGAAAGACAAACTGCCAGGCGCCGATAACAGCATGAGCATCATGCGTCAAGTCGTCAACCGCATGAAGCTGATGCATAGCCAGCAAGCGGATAAAATCACAAATAAAATGATGCAAGCCGGTTTTCGTTCGCGTGACGCCGTCATCGTTTATTTCTTTTTCAAAATGTGCATGCCGATCATGGGTTTGATCGCAGCGGTTTTTATGTTCCACATTTTCGGCGACGAAAAAATGAGCTCGGCAAAGAAAATGATGTATTCGATTATGATGGTGATCGGGTTCAGCTATGCGCCGGAGCTTATAGTCAAAAATCTGATCGACCGCAGGCGGTCAAAATTGCGCGACGGATTGCCGGACGCGCTGGATCTTTTGGTGATTTGCACCGAGGCGGGATTAAGCTTGGACGCCGGTCTTAGCCGCGTAGCGCGAGAAATCGGCCCCGCATACCCACACCTGGCGGAAGAACTGGGCCTGACGTCGATAGAGTTAGGATTTTTGCAAGAGCGCAGCCAGGCGCTGGAGAATCTTGCCATGCGGGTTGACCTTGCCGGTGTAAGGGCGCTGGTAGGCACATTGCAGCAAACGGAAAAATACGGCACGCCTTTGGCGCAAAGTTTGCGGGTGCTGTCGTCGGAATTCCGCAACGAGCGTCTAATGAAAGCAGAAGAAAAAGCGGCCCGTCTCCCTGCCGTCATGACCGTGCCAATGGTGGTGTTTATTTTGCCGCCTTTATTTATTGTGCTAATCGGCCCGGCGGCGTTAAAAGCGATGGAAGCTTTTGCAAATCGCTAAGCAAGGCTATTGCTTCTCAGGTATCCCACGGATCAACGCGGCAATTTTCTCTCCAGGCTGCTTCAGCTTTGCGATTCCCCGGTAAAACTCCAGCAACTTTGCCGCTTGGCCGTCGTTGAAATCCATGCGCAGCATCTTTTCTGCCAATTTGTCTTGCCCGGACAAGATATACGCCAACGCCAAATTCTGACGGTGTTTTATTTTTGCTCCTGGATGCGACGTCACTTTTTGCAGGATTTTTACCGCTTCTTTTTTCTGCCCGGCGAAAGCCAAAGATAAGCCTAAATTGGTGCGCAAGCTAAGATCGTCACCATCCAAAACCAGCCCGGAGTAATAAGCTTGTTGCGCCTCTTTTTGACGGCTTAGCAAATCCTGCGTGATCCCATAAGAGTTGAACAATTTCGGGCTGGGTTTTTGATTCAGAGCTGCCAGCAAGTGCTTTTCCGCCCTTTCCGGCTTCAGCAGCAGGATATATAAATTGGCTAAAGACGTCCTAAGATCGTTATTTTTTGGGTCGAGAACAATGGCCTTTTCATAGGCCTCTGCGGCTTCCGGCCATTTGCCGATTTGGGCAAGGCTTTGCGCAAGGCCAGTAAACGCCTGGGACGAGTTTTCCTGCTCCATAGCTGCCTTTTGGTACAAATTGGCCGCCAAGGCCCAATCCCCGCCCTGCATCGCTTTATCGGCCAGTTTTAGGATCGCTGAAGCCTCTACAGGCTGTTGGTGTTCTTCAGAAGTTGAGAAGCTGCCGCATGCGCCCAGCAACAGCGAAAAAAGCAATAAAGTTACCATTCTTATATGCATAGGGAGCCTCTTTTTAATGGGCGCTAAAAACGGAAAGACAGTCTGAGTAAACTGCTTAGAATTTGAAATGTTAATAATGTATTTATACAATAATAGTAAAATCTT
>CAZPGQ010000039.1:0-2086 GCA_964586695.1 uncultured Candidatus Saccharibacteria bacterium | reverse complement strand
TTATAAAGCCTTTACTTGAAGCCTTAACTTCTACCGGTCGAATAGCCTCTGGAGTCTTTATCTCAAAACTTGGATTAACAGCCCCTTTCTCAGGCGCAGGTCCAGATACATCCGGAATATCTTCATTACCTTTTCTATTTGTATCACCTGCCACCGCTCTATCAGTTCGGAGTCCATCAAAACCCTTACTAATATCCCCAACTGTACTTATCATCCCACCTGTTAAAAGAACAGCAGACACTGCAACTTTTGCTTGCCGTGAAAGGTTTGGCCATTTTGCAAGACTTTTTTTGATAGTCTCTGCCACACTTCTTGTTTCAAAAACACCTTCTTTCTTTTTGCCTTCTTCTTTTTCTTTTTTATATTCTGCCTCCTTTTCTTCTCGGTAAAACTGCATTCTGTCGTCCAAATTAAATCTTTCAGTTAGTAGAGTTTTATTCTCTGCAACCAAACCAATCTCGCCCGCCTTTTCTTTTGCTTTATTGTATTCATCCTGTGCATCTTCTAGTGCAGTAGTTTTTAAAGAAAACTTATCAGGCATAGTTTTTACTACAGACCCTAGTGAGGCCATAGTCTTTTTGAACATTGTTTTTGAATGTCTTGTCTTGTACTCCCAGTCTATATATTCCCTAGCATAATCGTCTCTAGCCTTATCAAGTTCTGCTTGTATTACTTCTCTATTACCCGAAGCCTCATTCTTATTCTCTACTTTTTCATTAACAACAACTGTCTCTGGAGACGTCCCAACTTCAGCCTTTGGCTCTTCTGGGATAGTCTCCCCCTTATCCAAAACAACCTCACCAGCATCTACAATATTTGGAACAGTATTATTCAAAGGTAAATCAATTTCTGGAACAGTTTCTGTTTTTTCTTCCTGAACTTCAACGTCTGGCTTGTCTCCATACGGACTTGCTGGTTCTGGTTTATTTAGAGACACATCTTCTGTTAGGACACGTTTTCCAATAGGATCTGCAACTAATCTCATCCCGCCATTCAACCAATTTGTAAGCCTTTCTTTGTATTCTGCATCTTTCAACTTACCAATAAATTTTTTAATGTTATAAATGTCCTGATTTTTCTGACACTCAACGATAATCTCATGTACAACTTGAGACTGAATGCCTCTATCAATTATTCTTTCTACTGAAGCTAGAGCATTTCCAATGTCACCATCTGTATAGAACTTTTTTGCTTCATTAGCAAAGACACCATCTCTATTTTCTTCCCTATCCCTAAGTATGTTTTCCGCTGTTGGACTGTACTCTTCTTTATTTCCATACTTCTCCTCTAAATCATCATGGAAGCTTTCACCGTCTATACTAACCTTCTTCTTAATCTTAATAAACTCCAAATCAAGAATACTTTGAAGCTGACTTAATTCAAATTTTGGAATTAAGTCTCTACTAGCCCTTAAAGCTTCTATCGCGTCTTCTTTACTCACACTAGTTAATTTATATAGCAAAGCAGATTTTTTCTTATAGTTCATCTCTGAATCAGGTATACCTCTTACTATTCTCATTATTGTCTTATGAGTTTTTTCCCAATTTGGAACATCTGCAACTTTTTCACTGTCAGCATCAAGCCTAAGCAATGCAGTTTCGTATTGATCTTTTGTTAGCCCTTTAACTTTTCTTAACTTTTGAACAGATTCACTATCTTCGCCTTTTCCTTCTTTTATTACATCTGTAATAACTTTCCCGTTTGGATATTTATCTCCCCAATTTCGAGCCTCCTTTAATAGTTTTTCAACTTCCTCTTTTGAAGATGCTAAGCCTATTTCACTAGATAATTCTGGGTCACCTATACCAGACAGGTACTGCAACAACTCATCGTCAGCTTTATATTTTTCCTTCTTGTTATCTCTTTCTATTTTACTTTGCAGACCAACTAAATTACTAGAAAATCTTCCTCTAAGATCTGTTTTACCATCATTTATTCTCTCCCCATTTAGCTCAGCCTCGAGATAATCAGCTGGTTTAAAAGGAGATTCTTTTCTAAACAATATGTTCATTTCTATACATTGTAACTTTTTTAAACAACAACATCAATAAAAATTGCTCACAAAACTGTGAGCAATTTTTATTTA
>CAZPGQ010000038.1:0-2154 GCA_964586695.1 uncultured Candidatus Saccharibacteria bacterium | reverse complement strand
AAGCGCTACTCCGTTCTTCCCATTCGACGAGTAGTCTATAGCGCACCAGAGCATCACCGTGTGTCTGTTCGTTATATAGAGCGAAACCCTCACCCTCTTTCAAGATAAGTTCGTCGCCATAGTAGACTTCACTCTCATAGTCACCAAAAGGTTGGTTAACTACACCTGGGACAGTGATACCTAAAAGTCTAGATGCTACCGCCTGCGCAAGTGTCACCGTGACCCCGGTGGTACGTATTTCTGATGTCGTCGTGGCAGTCCCTGAATGCTTTTTGGCAATACTTGTAGAAGCAACTAAGGTTCCAGCAGAAGCTGTACTGATCTTTCTAACCGAAGCTGAACCATACACTGGTGCAACTCCTGTACCACTACGATTTACCCTAACCCCAAGCTTCTTTACCAAAAAGTTTTTACCTGAACCAGATGGGTTAAAGAACGATGTATAGACATACCCGTTTGCTGTGGATTGATTGACGGGGCCAGATGTGTACAGATACTCTCCCTGAGCTGATGGTGTTGTAGATTCCTCATCCCACTCGATAAGGACTTTCACCCTAAAGTCAGCGTCCCCTGCTGCGGTGTCATGGTAAAAACCGATTCCTTCACCAGCCTGTAAAACCAAAGGCTCTTTGTTAGTAAATACAATTTCCTTGTACCCAGTATTGCCAGCTGTAGCACCTGCCACTGTACCTGGTGTCTGTATCGCAAGAAGTTTAGAATCAGTAGTACCAGAATACGTGGCAGTGACACCGGTTCGGCGTATCTCTACAATACTATTAGACGTTCCTGAATGTTTTTTGGGTATGTTTGCAGCGGTAATCTGGGTACCAGCTGACGCAGCAGAAATATGCCGTAGCTGCATTGGAATATAGACCGCAGCTGCGGCTGTATCAACTCTTATGCTTACTCGCCTAATAATCGCTGCCTTACCAGAGCCGGCTGGATTAAAAAATGTCGCATAGTTATATGAGGTCGCAGTACTTCCGTTAATTGGTCCTATATCTATAAGGTACTCACCTTGAGATGTGGGCGTCGAAGCTTCTTCATCCCACTCAATCTGAATCTTTACATAATCATCAACATCCCCGGTTGCTAAATTATAGAGCCCTATTCCTTCTCCTGGCTGCAGTACTATCTTCTCATTCTCACCAAGAACAATTTCCCTCTCTCCAAGAGTCTGCCCCACAGCACCTGGGGAGTTAACGGTTAAGAAGTTAGAATCTGTTGTCCCAACATAGGTTGCAGTAATAGCAGACGCACACGTAAGTCCGCACCATCTCATTTCCATTACACTATCTGCTGTTCCTGTATGTTTCTTTGGAAGCGCGCCTGCAGCAACAAGTGTACCGCCCGACGCTGCTGTCATCCTCCTAAAAGCATACCCGACATACACTGCAGTAGTATCTGCATTAATCTTCACCAAGAGTCGCTTAACGACTGCGGTTTTACCTGACCCAACTGGGTTAAAGAACGAATAATGTGTTGTGTTAGCCGCAGGTGCTGCTTCTACACGTGATGATGCCCATATATACTCACCCTGCGATGAAGGCGTATTACTTGTATCAACTTCTTGCCACTCTATAATCATACGAACAATTTGATCAATGTCTCCAGCCGTCTCTGAAATAAGTGCTATTCCTTCACCTGCCTGCAATATAAGTTTTTCATCACTCTCATGAAAGTCCATCTTTTGCCAGCCGATTGCTTGTCCTGTTGTACCGCACGGAGTAACATTACCTATACGTGCATCAATACCACCGGCAGTCGTAGTAGAGACAGTAACCCCCGTGCGTCTAAACTCCATCTTAGTGTCCGCGCCGCTTGTGCTTTTCTTTGGAATACTGGACGTTGCTATAGACGTACCACCGGTTGCTGATGATATTCTCTGCAAAATAATATTATTAGTATATATAGCAGCTGCGTCACACGTTTCTGTTCCGAACCAAACACGCTTCACAATAGCTGTCTTACCGGATGCTGACGGGTTTAAAAAGGAATTATAAGTGTACCCAGCGGTTGCTGCCACTTCAACGCGCGGGTACGCAAAGAGAAACTCGTTTTGCGGCGGAGGAGCATTCGCTGTTTCTTCCCACTCTATGAGTACACGCACGCGAGCAGTAACGGTGCCAGCAGCTTCTTGGTAAACAGCGATAC
>CAZPGQ010000037.1:0-2361 GCA_964586695.1 uncultured Candidatus Saccharibacteria bacterium | reverse complement strand
ACGAGCACTACAAGTACTTCTATCTTCTACACGAGAGTGATCTCGTGGGAGATATTCGTACTGGCTACGCTACAGATGGGAACTCAGAAATGGGTCCTCCAATGTGGCTACCAGCCATGGGCATCCAGCTTTACGGTCAGCATCGTAAAGCTGCACGCAAGGCAGTAAAGATGCTGATGCGTACACCTCTGCTACTGGCCCTCACGGCGTGAATTTCACTCCGTGGGGGTCAGCCCCAACACCGACTAGGTTACCTAGATCGGCTTTTTTAATATCAAAATTTAAACGGGGTTGATTTTATAATGCTTTTAATGTAATGTAGTCTCATTATGGTAGTACGAATGCGTCACACAAAGGGTCACCGAAACAACAGACGATCTCACGATGGTCTGTCAAAGCCGGCTGTTACTTTGGACAAAAATACAAACGTTCCACATTTGCGACATAGAGCATCAACAGTTACAGGTCAGTACAAGGGCCGAATGGTTATTGATGTTGCTTCAAAAATTGCAAAGAAGGCGAAAAAAACAAAGAGAGAGGGACGGTAATCCACAGCCCGCTTCTTTTTAGTTTTAAAATATTGTACACTGATATACATACAGTTGTATGGCAAACAGGCACCTTTCTAGATCAATAGTTTTACAATCCCTTTTTGAATGGGATTTCGGCATTAAGTCTATAGATGAGGCTACAACAATTTTTGTGCGTAATGCAAAGGAATTTGCTCCCGGTATGGGGGATTTTTCTTTTATGGAAAACCTATTAAAGGGAATTTTGGAAAAAAGAAAAGATATAGATCTGATAATAGAAAAAGCAGCACCAGACTGGCCAATAGACAAGATAAGTATAATGGATAGAAACATTTTGCGACTTGGTCTTTATGAGTTACTTTTTTCTGACCGGTCTCAAGTTCCTCCCAAGGTTGCTATAAACGAAGCTATCGAACTTTCAAAATCTTTTGGAGGGGAAACTTCTAGTAAATTTGTTAACGGAGTTTTGGGTGCTGTATACAAAGAGCTGGGTGAACCAGGAAAAGAGGAAACTTCAAAAGAAAAGAAAAATAATAGTGGTGTAGTAAATACAGAACATCTTGGGGGTGCGGTTGTGTATGCAAAAGATGGTGAAGATATTTATCTAGCTCTTGTTCACGACGTTTTCGGAAAGTGGACTCTTTCAAAAGGTAAAATTCCTCCAGAGATGGATATTGAAGAAGGAACTATTCAGGGAATAAAAGATGAAATGGGGCTTCTCGTAACAATCAAAGAAAAACTTGGTGAAAATGAGTACATCGCTTACCATCCAGAAAAAGGTAAAACAAAAAAGCATGTTGTTTACTATCTAGCAGAGTCAGCATTTACAGATATTGTCCCAGAGAAAAAGGGTGGTCTGGATGATGCACGTTGGTTCAAGCTGGCAGATATAATTGATTTAAATTTCTATAACGATATTCTTCCTTTGGTTACAAAGGCAATAAATATTTTGTTGAAAAAGTAGCAAGGATTTCGTTGACTTATAATTTTTTCAGCGCATCACGGAGCGCGTGAAGACGCGAGTGTGAGGAAAATTTTCACCAGAAAATTATTCCGGCGATGAAAAAGTTATGAGGAGAAAGAAATCCAATAAAGTGACATATTATCGTTTTTGTGTTAGTATACTCTCAATATGAATCCTGATTTAAAGGCATTTCAAGAGAAAATAGGTATCAATTTCAAAGACGCTGGGTTACTAACTCAGGCTTTTGTGCATCGTTCATATATCAATGAAAACAAATCTTCTGGTCTTTCTCACAACGAACGACTAGAATTTTTGGGCGATGCTGTGCTTGAACTTGTTATCACAGACTTTTTATACAAAGAATATGACAAAAAAGCAGAAGGAGAGTTAACGGCATACCGTTCTGCTTTGGTTAATGCAGATACATGTGCAAATATTGCTACTTCTCTTTCAATCAACGACTATTTACTACTTTCAAAAGGTGAAAGCAAAGATACTGGCCGAGCAAGACAGTACATTCTAGCAAACGCACTAGAAGCTTTGATCGGTGCTATTTATCTTGACCAAGGTTACGACTCCGCAAAAGTTTTTATAGAAAATAATTTCACTCCACTTATACATAAGATAATTTCAGACGGGGCATTTATAGACAGTAAGAGTTTGTTCCAAGAAAAAGCTCAAGAATTTGAAAGTGTTACTCCATCATACAAAACAGTAAAAGAAACTGGCCCAGATCACGAGAAAAAATTTACAGTTGGTGTTTATATTGGAAAGGAACTTATTGCAACTGGTGAAGGTAAATCAAAACAGGATGCGGAACAGATAGCTGCTCGCGAGGCACTGACAAAGAAAGGTTGGGGAAACTAG
>CAZPGQ010000036.1:0-2403 GCA_964586695.1 uncultured Candidatus Saccharibacteria bacterium | reverse complement strand
ACTCCAGAGGCTATTCGACCGGTAGAAGTTAAGGCTTCAAGTAAAGGCTTTATAAGAACTCTAGAGAATCTACAAGATGATATTAAGAAAGTTTATGGTACTGAAGATAAAATACCAGAAGAAATTAAAAAAACTCTTATAGACGAGTCTGCAGTTGAACTTGCAAAGAAGTTTGATTTCTATCATCCAGAATATAATGAAAGTGGTGTAATTAAAAAAGGAGAGAGCCTCGGTCTTGATGCTTATGGTAATGTGGTTCTGGGCAATGAAGATGGAACTAGGACAATAGTTTTTGATACAAAGACTGGTTTAACTCAGGAGTTTGGTGGAAAAATGAAAGCAGATAAAGTTTCTTCAGAGACTGTAGAGAATAATGTTTCAGAAAAAATACCGTACAAGGACTCTTTTGTTGAAGTGGTTAAATATGATGGGGGAAATGAAGTGATTAAATACAATGATCAAGAAATAGCAAAAAGTTATGATTTGAATGGTGAAAAAGCTTTTGCATTGGAGGATAAATATCAAGATGGTATAAAGTTCGCAGATATAAGAGGCGCGTTTTCTGAATATTTGAAGAATAATCCTCCAAAGAACCTCGCACTTCCAGAACCGATCAATTTTGCTGGTGGAACAATTTATCTTGTAAGAGATTCTGTCCTTGTTAATAAAATATCAGCAATACTTAACGGTAAATTAATTGGAACTGCAGATCTGACAAAAAGAGTAAAGAAAATTGATCCACTAAAGGGATTGAAGAGTGGGTGGTTTGAGCTTGATAACGTTTATGACTTAGCTTGCAAAGAGGGAACTAAAGTTTTGCCTCGTATTTCTGTTGTATAGAAAAAAACGATATGAATAATATTTTATCAAAAGACATAATCAAAGAATGGGGCCTAGAAAACCTTTCTCCAGATAAACAAGAGGAAATGGTGGAAAGGATTGGTAGGATTCTGTACCAAGCTATTTTGGTTAGGTCTTTGGATATTCTGTCAGAACAAGAACAGGAGGAGTTTGACCAGCTTTTGGACAAAGACGAGACAACACCACAGGTAGCTCTGGCTTTTCTCGAGTCAAAAATCCCGACTTTTCAGGTACTTTTACGAGAAGAAAAGATGAATCTAAAAAGGGACTTGCTTATATCAGCCTAGGTAAAAAATTGATTTGACTATTTCTATACTTTTGACTACTATATTCTAATCGCCGTTTTTGCGTGTGGAAATATTTTTCTACACTAAAGTTCCCGAAATTCAGCGATAAATATTAATTGCTCGAACGCTGAGTTTTTGGAATTTCCAAAATGGCAAAAAATTATAAGGGTTTAATAATTTAACAAAACAAACATATGGCAGGAGAATTTGATCGATCAAAGCCTCACATGAACGTTGGTACTATTGGCCACGTTGACCACGGCAAGACAACATTAACAGCAGCTATTTTGACTGTTCTATCACGACAGGGAAATGGTTTCGGTGCAAAGCTAAAGGGAGTTGGAGAAATCGACTCAGCACCTGAGGAAAAAGCACGAGGAATTACTATTGCTCTTTCTCACAATGAGTACGAGACACCTACAAGACACTATGCTCACGTAGATGCTCCAGGCCACGCTGACTACATTAAAAACATGATTACTGGTGCCGCTCAGATGGATGGTGCAGTGCTTGTGGTAGCAGCAACAGACGGTGTGATGCCTCAAACAAGAGAGCACGTACTTTTGGCAAAGCAAGTTGGAGTCCCAAAGATCATTGTTTTCCTAAACAAGTGTGACATGGTTCCAGATACAGAGCTTATCGATCTAGTTGAGGAGGAAGTTCGAGATCTCCTTACAGCACAAGGATTCGACGGTAAAGGAGCTCCAGTTATCCGAGGTTCAGGTCTAAAGGCTCTTGAATCAGCATCAAACGATGACGAGTGGGCAAAGAAAGTTCTAGATCTTGCAAATGCTCTAGACACATACTTCCCAGTTCCAGAACGAGATCTTGATAAGCCATTCCTAATGCCAGTTGAGGACATCTTCTCAATTGAAGGACGAGGAACAGTGGTTACAGGAAGAATCGAGCGAGGAATTGTAAAGGTTGGTGAGGAAATCGAGTGTGTTGGTCTACATGACACACAGAAATACACTGTTACTGGTATTGAAATGTTCAACAAATCTCTATCAGAAGGACAGGCTGGAGACAACGCAGGTATCCTACTTCGAGGTGCAAAGAAAGAAGAAATTCACCGAGGTCAGGTTCTTGCAAAGCCAAAGTCAGTGACTCCACATACAGAGTTTACAGCTGAGGTTTACGTTCTAAAGAAGGAGGAAGGAGGACGACACACTCCATTCTTCTCTGGTTACAAGCCACAGTTCTACATCCGAACTACAGACGTTACAGGAGATGTGACTCTAAACGAGGGAGTAGA
>CAZPGQ010000035.1:0-2499 GCA_964586695.1 uncultured Candidatus Saccharibacteria bacterium | reverse complement strand
TTCCATAGCATAGAGGACAGAATAGTTAAAAATTTTTATAAAGAAAAAGTGGACGAAGGGGTAGGGAAGATCTTAACAAAGAAACCCATAATCCCAACTGAAGCAGAAATTAAAGAGAATCCGAGGTCGAGAAGTGCAAAACTAAGAATTATTACTAAGACAACAACCGTGCGAAGCCGAGCAGTGGTCGCATGACCAAAAATATAAAACAATGACAGAAAAAGTACTACAACTAAATAACGAAAAGACAATATTTTGGAGCTTGATTGCCGGACTATTTTTGAGTATTTGTTTCTATATGTATTTTATCAACGCTACTGTTCACAACGTGGTTGCAAGACAGAACCTAGAGGCAGAAGCCTCTACACTTACTCTGGCTATTGGTAACAAAGAGTTCCAGTACATAACAGAAAGAAACAATGTAACACTTCAGGTTGCATACGCTATGGGTTTCAAAGATGTAACTGCAAAAACTTTCATATCAAAGAATTCAAGCAAGCAAGTTTCTTATCTAACTCGATAATTTAGTTTTTATATTTCGATTTTTTTGGTAAAATATACTTTGCTGTTTAATTTTACTTATGAAGCAAAGCAACATTTCTAGAATACGAATAATATCTTTTTTCATTTTATTTTTTGCTCTTTTGCTTATAGGTAGACTCTATATTTTGCAAATTGTTAGAAACGATACTTACTCCACAAAAGCCGACAGACAATACTCGTCTTCATCAAACAAAGTTTTCAGTCGTGGAAGTATTTATTTCCAAAACAAAGATAAAACTCTAGTTTCTGCCGCAACACTCAAGTCTGGTTTTATTGTTGCCATAAATCCAAAAGTTCTAAAAGATCCAGAGCAGGTTTATGAAAAAATAAAAGATATTATTCCTGTAGAAAAGGGAGTTTTTTTGACGAAGGCGGGAAAAACGAATGACCCTTACGAAGAGATCGCAACTCACATCGACCTAGCTATAGGTCAAAAGATAATAGATATGAACATAAAGGGCCTACAGGCCCACAAGGAGACATGGAGGTTCTACCCTGGGGGTGATACAGCTTCACACGTTTTGGGAATATTGGGCTACAAAGGTGATGAATACGCTGGACGCTACGGGCTAGAGAGTCAGTACGAAAAGTTGCTAGAAAGAAAAGACGGTGCATATGTTAACTTCTTTGCGGAAATGTTTTCTGATATCCGTTCTGCAGCGAAACCAAACGAAAGTGATGAGGGTGATATTGTGACAACAATAGAACCAACAGTCCAGACATACTTACAAACAGTTTTGGCTAGTACTACAAACAAATGGAATTCTGACTTAACAGGAGGAATAATAATGGACCCAATAACTGGGGAAATTGTCGCTATGGAAGTTTCTCCAACTTTTGATCCAAACAATTCAAGCCAAGAAAAAAATGCATCTATTTTTTCTAACCCTCTTGTAGAAAATGTTTACGAGATGGGTTCTATCATAAAGCCACTTACTGTAGCTATTGGAATAGATGTCGGCGTAATAACTGCCAAGACGACTTACTACGATAAAGGATATGTAATGATAAGTGGTAAAAAGGTTTCTAACTTTGATGGAAAAGATAGAGGTGTGGTTGGTATGCAGGATTTGCTTTCTCAATCACTAAACGTCGGTGCTGCGCACGTGGAAAGATTGATCGGCAACAAACGCTTTGCTGACTATATGTATTCTTTTGGACTTTCAGAAAAAACTGGCATAGAACTTCCCAACGAGGGTAAAGATCTTGTCGCAAATCTCAAAGGTAATGTTGATATAGACTTTGCGACTGCATCATTCGGTCAGGGAATTGCTTTGACGCCTATTTCTACTGTCCGAGCACTTGCTACAATAGCGAACGGAGGCTTTTTGGTTAAACCGCACGTTGTAAAAAGGATAGATTATAAAATTGGTGTTTCAAAGGAGACGAAAATGGAACCAGGTCCTGTAGTTTTGAAAAAAGAAACCACAGAAGAAGTTGCAAGAATGATGACATACAGTGTTGACCATGTTTTATCCAACGGATCTTTGAAAATACCGAACTATAGTGTGGCGGCAAAGACAGGAACGGCACAAATTGCAAAAGAGGGTGGTGGAGGGTATTATGACGATAGGTTTCTGCATTCATTTATCGGCTTTTTCCCGTCCTACAAGCCTAGATTTATAGTATTTATCTATACTGTGCAACCAAAGGGGGCATTGTATGGATCAGAAACACTTACACGACCTTTTATGGAAATAGTCAACTTTCTCATCAACTATTACGAAGTTCCCCCTGACAGGTAAAATGGTTTCATCTGCGTTGTTGCTGATCGATTTTGTTTGCTCACCGTACGTCAAAGTACGGCTCACTCACAAAATCTCCAGCGCCTAGCATCTAAAACCATTTTATCTGTCAGGAAAAATACAAACATGGATTATTTGAAACAACTAGCAAAAAAAACTCTCCAATACCAAGCCAAATTGGTTTTGAAGAAATATAAACCAAAAGTTATTG
>CAZPGQ010000034.1:0-2556 GCA_964586695.1 uncultured Candidatus Saccharibacteria bacterium | reverse complement strand
TTTGAATACTTCTTTGGAGTTCGTGACTTCTGTCCCTTTCCTGTTGGCTTTCCGTAGACTGAGATTGCTCTCTTTCGGCCTCTTCCCTGTCTTCCTTCTCCTCCTCCGTATGGGTGGTCAACTGGGTTTTGAGCTGTTCCTCGAACTGTTGGTCTAATACCAAGCCATCGTGATCGTCCAGCTTTACCTAGGTTTACTAGTCTATTCTCTGGATTTGAAACATCTCCGATAGAAGCCCATGCTGTATCCTTTATCTTTCGAACTTCAGAAGAGGGCATTTTGATATCAACATATCCTGCATCCTTTGCAATAACCTCTACATAGTTTCCAGCAGATCGAGCGATCTTTGCACCTCCTAGTGGTTTTACTTCAACGTTGTATACAAAAGTACCAATAGTTATGTTAACAAGCTGTAGTCTGTTTCCAACTTTCTGCTCTGCGTTTGGTGAAGTTATAAGTTTCTCTCCAACCTTTACTCCCTTTGGAAGTAGAACATATCTCTTTGCACCATCTTGGTACTGAGCTAGACCAATAAATCCTGATCTGTTTGGATCGTACTCAACTGTCTTGATAGTATAAGGAACGTCTATTTTGTCATATTTAAAATCAATCTCTCGGAATAGTCTCTTTGCTCCTCCTCCTTTGTGTCTAGTAGTAATCTTTCCATGATGGTTTCGTCCCATCTGTCGTCGAAAACCGTGAGTAAGTGACTTTACTGGTTCTGTTGCTGTTATGAAGTCTCCAAAAGAGATTGTTGTCATTCCTCGTCGAGACTTTGATGTTGGTTTATATCTTTTCATAGCGATTTTCTATATTTTTATATGATCTCTATCTTATCGCCCTTCTTTAGGTAAATATAAGCTTTCTTGTAACCAGACTTCTTTCCTTTCTTTCCTCGAACAAAAACGTTCTTTGCAGGAATAGTTACAGTAGCAACTTTTATTGGATCGATTTTATATTTCTCAGCAAAAGCTTTTTCAACCTGAGACTTTGTAGCGTTTGGAGCGATTTCAAATACGTACACAGAAGACTCTGCCTTCATAGAAGCTTTCTCTGTGATGTGTGGTCGCACTAGAACTGAGTTAAGATCTTTCTTCATAGTATTTTATTTAGCTAGTTTGTTAGTTATCTGTGGTAGTGCTTTCTCTGGGTTTGAGATAACAACATACTTGTATTTCATCAAATCAACTGGGTTCATGTTTCGGATCTCATCAATAACCAAGTTACTCATGTTTCGGAAACTCTTTTCTGTATTAACACTCTTGTCTGCTAGGTTGATATATGCAGAGTTCTTTCGCTTTGAAAGTAGATCTGTGTAGCCTTTTATTTTTGAAAGATTTGATACAACTCCTACTGCATCTTTTGTTTTTGGAGCTGTCATTGATAGGTCATCAACAAATAGAATCTGACCCTTCTTTAGTTTTGCAGAAAGAATAGTGTAAAGAGCCTTTGCCTTCATTTTCTTGTTAACCTTTCGGTCAAAAATTTCTCCCTTTAGAGGACCGTGAGTAACACCTCCCTTTCTCCATAGTGGAGATCGGATAGATCCGTGTCGAGCTCGTCCTGTTCCCTTTTGTTGCCAAGGCTTCTTTCCTCCTCCTCGAACTTGTCCTCGGTTCTTTGTATCAGCTACGTTTGTTCTTGCTGTAGACTCCATTGAAGTTACAACTTGGTGAACAAGGTCAGCATTCCACTTTAGACCAAATACTGTCTCTGGTAGAGAGATTTTTCCTGCTTCCTTTCCTTTTGTGTTATAGATTACTGTTTCCATAGTATTTAAAATTAGCCTACAACTTCAACAAGAGTTCCTCTTCGTCCAGCGATAGCTCCCTGAATAAAAATCTCGTTAGTTTCTGGCTTTACACTAACAATAGTTAGACCTTTTGATGTGATTCGGTCACTACCCATTCTTCCGGCCATTCTCTTGCCTTTTGCAACACGACCTCCGTCTCGGCCTCCTCCTCCAAGTGAACCTGGCTCTCTTTCTGAGTGCTTCTGTCCATGTGTTCGTGGTCCTCCTTTGAAACCGTGTCTCTTAACACCTCCCTGGAATCCTTTTCCTTTTGATGTAGAAGAAACTACAACCATGTCTCCAGCAGAGAAAGTAGAAAGGTCGATAGAATCACCAACTTTAAAAGTAGGCTCGCCTTCTGTTCGGAATTCAACTAGGTGTGCGTAGTTACCACCCTTCATGTGACCTGTCATAGCTTTGTTTGTGTTCTTTGCACTCTTTGAACCAAAACCAACTTGAACAGCATTGTATCCATCAGTAGCAACTGTTTTAACTTGTGTAACTACAATAGGACCAGTCTTTACAACTGTTACAGGATGAACTAGACCTTTTTCATCAAAGATCTGAGTCATGTTTACTTTTGTTCCCAAAATAAATTTGTTGCTAAATTTCATATTTTTGATACTTACTTGGTGACGATTTTCGGACAGTAATGAGAAAAGATTTTCCCCAACATTGCCCATCGCTAGTCACCTACTAAAACGTTTTTTAAACGATTTCGCTATACTAGCAGATAATGTTTTTTTATTCAAGGGGTATTTAAA
>CAZPGQ010000033.1:0-2761 GCA_964586695.1 uncultured Candidatus Saccharibacteria bacterium | reverse complement strand
GTATGAATATTCCCATTCTTCCACCGGATATAAATGAAAGCTATAGTCAGTTTACTGTGGTAAAAGATGTTTCTGGTGTGGAAGCCGAGGAGAATGTGGAAGAAGAAGTATCTCCACGAGTCCGAGGACTGTCTGAGCGTAGCGATAGCGTAGTGAGTTCATATTCACACCGTATTCGTTTCGGATTAGTTACGATAAAAAACTTCGGTCAAGGAATAGCGACAGCAATAATAGATGAAAGAAAAAAGAATGGAAAGTTCAAATCTCTACCAGATTTTCTAGATAGAGTAAAAGATAGAAATTTAAATAAAAAATCACTAGAGGCACTCATAAAATCAGGAGCTTTGGATAGTTTCGGTATAGATAGAGGAATACTAATTGCAAATATAGAAACACTGCTCGAATACAATAAAGAAAGAGCAAAAGAAGCAGACAATCAGGATTCGCTCTTTGGTCTCATGTCTGACAAGAGTACACTTCCAGGTCTGAAACTAGCTCCAGCAGACAATATCAGTCCGAAAGAAAGACTAGGTTGGGAAAAAGAATTACTAGGTTTGTACGTTTCGGGCCACCCTCTAGATGCATATAGAAAAATAATAGAAGAAAAAGATATAGATATAAAAAAGATAAAAGAAAGATGCAAAGCAAATGATATCGTTACGATAGCTTGTGTAATAGAAGAAGGAAAACCAATAGCAACAAAAGATGGTAATACTATGCTTTTTATAAAGCTCGCTGACTTTTCTGGAAGTATAGAGGCAGTAGTATTTCCTAGAACTTTAGCAGAATTCAAATCAAGTTTTACAAAAGATGCTTGTGTAGCAATAAAAGGAAAAGTCTCAGAAAGAAAAGGTGAAAAAAGTATTATAGTTGAGAGAGTAAAGAGATTGGCTTAGTTATAAATTATAAAAATTATTTGAAAATGGTGTAATTCCGCACTATTAGAATTACACCATTTATTATCAGAACAGAAAATCAAAAGATTCTTCACAACTTACAGCTTCGATGTCCGAGGCATTAAAGAAATAATGAACATTCACAGCTCCCTTTTCTGATTGTACAGCCTCAACATAACCGTCTTTGTTGGTTCGCTTGAAAGTAATCTTTGCTATAGTAGATCCAGACTTCAAAGATACTTCGAATTTCTTTCCTGACTTAATTAATTTTTTGATTAAATTTATGTGCATATTCACTTAGTTTATATATTAGTTAATCAACTATGTCAACCCCTCTCCCCTTTAAATACATAAAATGCTAAAGTACTGTTATGAAAAATCCAAATAACAATATAGAAAATCTTTCACATAAAAGACATACACTAGCTCACCTTTTGGGCTCGTCTGTTCTAGAACTTTATCCTGATGCAAAAAATGCTATAGGACCAAGTATAGACAACGGTTTTTATTATGACTTTGAATTCAAAACTCCAGTTACAGAAAAAGATATAAAATCTATAGAGGATAAAATGAAAGAAACTTTGAAGTCATGGAATGAATTTACTCATAGAGAAGTAAGCGAAAAGGAGGCAAATGAAATCTTTAAAAATAATCCCTACAAGATCGAGCTTATAGAAGAAATAGCAAAAAAGGGTGAGAAAATAACTCTATATACAGTAGGAAACTTTACCGATCTTTGTCGTGGAGGTCATAGTGCCAATCCAAATAAAGATATTGAAAAAGGAAGTTGGAAGCTTTCACATGTTGCTGGAGCATACTGGAGAGGAGATGAAAAGAATAAAATGCTAACACGCATATACGGTCTCGCTTTTGATACAAATGAAGATTTAAAGAATTACGAAAGCATGCGTGAGGAAGCAGAAAAAAGAGATCATAAGAAACTAGGAAAGGAACTGGATCTATTTTTCATAGATGAGAAAGTTGGTAGAGGTTTACCACTATGGACACCAAAAGGTACAGCAATAAAGTTTGAACTTGAATCTTATGCAAGACAACTTGAAAAGAAATATGGATATGATCACGTAGAAACACCGTATCTAGGTGCTGAGGAACTATACAGAACTTCTGGACACTTGGACCATTATTCAAAAAATATGTACGCCCCTATTGATATGGATGGTGATAAGTTTTACTTAAGACCGATGGCATGTCCGCATCATATAAGAATGTACCAAAGAAAACCATGGAGTTATAAAGAACTACCTATTAGATATGCTGAGATTGCTGATTATAATCGTTATGAGAAATCTGGAGAGCTAATGGGAATGATAAGAGTTAGAAAATTTCAGTTAACTGATGGTCACCTATTTGTGACACCTGAAGGTTTAAAGGAAGAATTTAAATCTGTATGTAATATGATAGTTGAAGGTATGAAAGCTTTAGGTTTTATAGATGTAGTTACTTACAGATTCTCAAAAAGAGATCCGGAGAATAGAGAGAAGTATTACCCAGACGACAATCTATGGAATCACGCTGAAGCCTTAATGAAACAAGCACTTGATGAGCTTAATCTACCATATATAGAAGCACTAGATGAAGCGGCTTTCTATGGACCAAAATTAGATGTTCAAGCAAAGAATATTCATGGAAAAGAAGATACTCTATTTACAGCTCAAATGGATTTCTTATTACCTGAAAAATTTGATATTGAATATGTTGATAAAGATGGAAAGAAAAAACGCCCAGTAATGATTCACAGATCAACTATAGGTAGCTTGGAAAGAGTTTTTGGATTCTTAATTGAACATTATGCCGGTAACTTCCCTCTTTGGCTTTCTCCAGTTCAAGTAGCTGTCGTACCAGTA
>CAZPGQ010000032.1:0-3075 GCA_964586695.1 uncultured Candidatus Saccharibacteria bacterium | reverse complement strand
CCAACTTTTATTCCATCTGTTATAACAGCACCTTTTGCAGTTCCAGACGCAAGTGATTCTAGCAGAGTACTTTTTCCAATGCCGTTTGGTCCAGTCAAAAGTAAATGTTCTTTCTTACGCAAAGTAATACTACACTTCCTCGCTACGGGTTTATGATTTTTGATCATACTAAAAGAAGTAATATTTATTATATCTCCATTTATATCTTTCTGGCATGGAATAACGAAAGACCGGATAGTTTTATCTTCTTTTCTTACATCTACAATCTCGTCCTCGAGCTCCTCAGCTTTTTCCCTCATCCTTCGAGCAACAAGTCTCATCTGACCTCCTTTGTTAGCAAAAAAGTTAGCTTTGTCTTTGTTTTCCTGAATTTCTTTTGCCAGCTGGGCATTTTTTCTATTCTCCTTATCTATTCTTGATTCAATATCTTTTACCACATCAAAATAGTTTCCTACGTATTGCTCAATTTTTTTAGTATTTACATCAAGATACAAAACTCCATGCGTGAAAGCGTTTAGAAATTCAGCATCATGAGAAATAACAAGACAAGTCTTTTTGTATTCAACAAGAAAATTTGTCAGGTGTTCTATTCCTTCCTTATCGAGGTTGTTTGTAGGCTCGTCTAAAAGTAAAATATCTGGATCTTGTATTAGAGCAGAGGCCAGAAGAAGTCTTGCTTGTTGACCACCAGAAAAAGATTTGATTATTCTGTCTGTTGGAGCGTTTAGGTTAACAACCTCCAAAACTTTTTTGATTCTTGGATCAATATCATAAACTTTTGTCTTAAAACAGTTTAAGAAAAAATCTTTAACAGTCATTTCCATTTCATTTCTTGGTATGACCTGACGAGCGATAGCAATGCTCATTTTTTCATTTATAAAAATCTTTCCTGATTCTGGTTTGTAGACTTTTGTTATAAGCCCGAACAAAGTACTTTTTCCTGCGCCATTCTGGCCCATGATGGTTATTTTTGTACCAGCACGTACGTTAAAAGAAACCTCATCTAAAATGTGTTTTTTTATTCCAAAATCAAATGAAACATCCTCAAAACGAATTATAGATTCTCCGGAAGACATAGAATATCACTCTACAGTAGTTTGTGATAAAAATCTATAGAGACTTGGCTTCAAGAATAATATCTTGATAGATATCAATGAGAGAAAAGAATATGGCCAAAACTATTGGACCAAAAATAAATCCTATTGGGCCAAACACCACAAGTCCTCCTAAAACAGCAAAAAGCATTATCAGTTGATGAATATCAACGCTTCGTGAATACAAATAAGGTGTTAGGAAATTGTCTACCAAACCAACTATGAGGCCTCCCCACAAAAGCAGACCAATTGCATTTGGAATATTTCCTGCAATGTATGTATAAGCGACAGCAGGAATAAATATAAGTGCAGTACCTAGGCCTGGAACCAAAGAAGCTACGGCAGAAATACTACCCCATAAAGTCGGGTTTGGAATTCCAAAAACCCACATACCAACCCCAGCCAAAATACCCTGAACCAAAGCAACGAGTATGACACCGCTTGAAGTAGCGTTTATTGTTAGTTTAATTTTTTTGAATATAAGTTCGTCGTATTTGTCAGCAAGTGGACTTAAACTTATCAAAGTCTTCTTAAATTTTTCACCATCACGCAGGAAGAAAAATAGTGAAATAAATATAAGTATAATGCCAGTTACAATAGAAAGGACAGATGACAAAATAGCTGACAGATGGGCTGTAATCCAATCTGCGCCGAGTTTGGCAAACTCTCCAACATTCAAACTAAAACTTGGATATATTCTCTGTATTGGCTTTTCAACTGCATTTGTCAATTTTTGAATATAGTCAATGTCTGTGTGATTTGTTAATTGTATATAAATATCTTTTGATTCATTTAGAACTTTGAATGAAAGGTAAGTAAAAGGAGCAATAACCACAACAGCAAAAAGCAGAATCACAATAAAAGCAGCAGTACCTTTTCTTCCACCTATCATTTTTGTGATTTTTTCATGAACTGGACCCAAAACAACAGCAAAAATTGTGGACAAAATTATAACCTCAAGAAACGGAAGAAATACAAAAAAGATAATTGCTGAAATAGCTAAAAGTAAGCTGATAAAAAAATATTTTTGAAGTGCGTCTTTATCCATACCCAAATTATACCATAAAAAAGTTATCAACATCAAACATTGATAAACATTAATAGCTTGTTATTATATGTAGTACATATGGCAAACTTATTTATTACAATAAAGCAGGCATCAAAAATATTGGGTGTTTCCCCTCTCACACTTCGCAACTGGGACAATAACGGAAAGCTAAAGGCTCATAGGCACCCAATGAACAACTATCGTGTTTATAAAATAGAAGACTTAGAGAATGTTATACGAGATATAGAGGCTGGAACTGGAAGAAGAATCAGCACAAAGAAGGAAATCAAAAAGTTGATAGTAAAGCACCTCCGCGACGACGAATAGCAAAACAAGCAAAAACACGTCATCTGCGTTGTTGCTCATTCCGCTTGTTCCACGCGCAGTATATTTATACAGCTTGGTCACAATGCTCATTCGCGCCTAGCATCTAACATATTTTTGCCTGTTCTGAAATTTTTTACTTATTTTCTTCGAGATCTAGGCAGACTGAGTTGAGGCAATAACGCATTCCCGTGTCTGTTGGGCCATCGTTAAAAACATGACCCAAATGTGAACCGCATTTAGAACATGTGATTTCAACTCTCTGCATACCAGCCGTATAGTCTGGAGTTTCAATAACACTACCCGGTAAGGCCTGATCAAATGATGGCCAGCCAGTTCCAGAATCAAATTTTGACTCAGAAGAAAAGAGATTCTGACCACAGACTTTACATTTATACATACCATCTCTATCGTCGTGTAATAACTTTCCAGAAAAAGGAGCTTCTGTACCCTTTTCTCTCAACACCTTGTACTCCTCCTCTGTTAATTTTTTCTTTAAGTCTTCTTCGTTAATATCCATATAATTTAATTATTTTTTAAAAGTTCCCCGAAATTTTTAACTACTTTTTCAAGTTTTGGATTTATAACTAATTCACAATATGCTTCATT
>CAZPGQ010000031.1:0-3137 GCA_964586695.1 uncultured Candidatus Saccharibacteria bacterium | reverse complement strand
ACAAAGTTTGTTTGAAGTTCTTTCATGAGGAGTTAGCGCAATTATCATAGCATTTGGCTTATGTCTTGAAACCATTCTTGCTGTAAAACCAGAATCTGTTAGAGCTACAATAACTTTTGCACCAACATCATGAGCTGTCTTTACAACTGAACTCGTAATTGAGTCAGATATTTTTGTATCACCATTTATACCAACTCTGACAATTTCTCTTTCAGGATAATTAGCTTCTATTTCAGAAGCAACAGTTGCCATAACAGTAACTGCGTTGATTGGAAATTCTCCAAGAGTTGTTTCCTCAGAAAGCATAACAGCGTCTGTTCCATCTAGTATTGCGTTTGCAACGTCTGAAACTTCTGCTCGTGTAGCAACAGGACTCTTTATCATAGATTCCATCATCTGTGTTGCTGTGATAACAGGTTTACCTGCATCGTTACATTTCTGAATCATCATTTTCTGATATCCTGGAACTTTTTGATACGGAACCTCGATAGCCAAGTCGCCTCTAGCAATCATAAGACCATCAACAAGTGAAATGATTTCGTCTATATTTTTTACAGCCTGTGGAGTTTCTATCTTTGCAATAATTCCAGCATCACACTTTTTCTTCTTTAGGATTTCTCGAAGCTCCACGATATCAGAAGGCTTTCGGACGAAAGATAGTGCGATAAAATCTACTTTATTTTTTATACCAAACTCAACGTCTTTTAGATCCTTTTCAGTCAAACAACTCATTGAGATATCTGTATCAGGAAGGTTTACTCCTCGTCGTCCTTTTGTGTTTCCACCAACGATTATTTTACAAGTAACTTCATTACCTTTTACACTCAAAACTTCAAATTGTTTTTTGCCATCGTCCACCATAACCTTGTCTCCAGGTTTTACCTCCTTTGGAAACTCCAAGTAACTGATAGAAACTTTTTTCTCATCACCAACTATTTTTTCTGTTGTAATAACAATCTTGTCACCAGTTTTTAGGTCAACTCTTTCTTGATAGAATTCACCAAGCCTTATCTTTGGTCCTCCCAAATCTTGCAAAATAGCTGCATGCTGGCCTGTTTTCTTCATTACGGATCTTAGATTGTTTACTCGATTTTGGTGTTCAGCAAAGTCACCGTGTGAGAAGTTAAGTCTCATAACATTCATACCAGCCTTTAACATCTTTGTCAGCATTTCCTCGCTCTCTGTAGCAGGACCTATTGTGGCAACTATCTTTGTCTTTTTCATTTTATAAATTCAATAAGTTATTATGTAATTTTTGACCGGAAAGGGATATTATTACACAAAATTAACTATATTTCAAGCCAGATTAAGATAGAAGGTTTTTACCAGACATACCTTTTGGAACCGCTATACCTAAAATAGAAAGTACTGTTGGAGCAATATCAGCCAAATCCCCATTTCTCATTTTTTTATCCAAACCAACAATAACAGCTGGGACAGGGTTTGTAGTATGTGATGTGTGCTTTTCTCCCGTAACTGGATCAATATTCACTTCTGCGTTTCCATGATCTGCTGTAACAAAAGCTACAGCTTCTTTATTATTGATCACTTCTAATACTCTTCCCAACTGCATATCGACTTCCTCAAGAGCCTCAATAATAGCAGGAACATTTGCTGTATGACCAACCATATCTGGGTTTGCAAAGTTGATCAAAACAAAATTTACACCAGAGTTAATTTCTTCTATGGCTTTATCCGCAATAGCTTCGGCACGCATTTTGGGAGCGAAGTCATGTGTAGGAACATCTTTTCTACTATCCAAAAGAATATGCTTCTCGCCTTTATATGGTTCCTGCATTCCTCCATTAAAGAAATATGTAACATGTGGGAATTTTTCTGTTTCTGCAATATGAGACTGAGTAAGACCAGCATTTGATATCTCTTTTGCCAGAACTGTTTCTATTGATATTGGAGTAAAAGCAACATCACAAGTAAAATTTTTGTCGTATTCTGTTAGTGTAGCGAAAATAATATTTTGGCCACTAATTCTTTCTTGTGTTTTTTTACTTAACATCCTTGCTCTATCTGACCTGAAGTTCCAAAAGAAAATAGCATCTCCATTTTCCACACTCCATGTTTTACCTTTATCATCTAGAAAAACAACAGGCTCGATATGCTCATCACTTTTTCCGCTCTCATGAAATTTTTTTAAAAATTCTGAAACTGAAATGCTAGTCTTTTCTGCTTCAGCATCAAATATAGCCTTTTCTGCTTTTTCCAACCTATCCCAGTTGTTATCGCGGTCCATCGCATAATACCTACCTGATAGCGACGCTATTCGTGCAATTTTTACTTCCTCCAAAACACTTTCAAGTTCTTTGATAAACTGTTGTGAACTTTGTGGAGCAGTATCACGCCCGTCAGTAAAGACGTGAATGGCAATCTTTTCCACACCATGTTTTTTTGCGGCTCTCAAAAAAGCTACGAGGTGTCTCTGGTGACTATGAACTCCGCCATCACTAAGCAAACCCTTTACATGCAAAGTAGAATTATTTTTCTTTACATGATCAAACAACTTTATAAATACTGGATTGTTATCGAACTCACCATTTGATATAGATTTATCTATTCTAACCAAATCAGTATCTAGCGGTTTACCTGCACCAATAGTTGAGTGACCAACTTCAGAGTTACCCATTTGTCCTTCTGGAAGACCAACAGCTAGCCCACTAGCTTCAAGTAAAGAGTGTGGGTATTTATCCCACAAGCTATTAAATACAGGAGTTTTTGCTTGTTTTACAGCGTTGTGAGCTGTGTCTTCTCTGTATCCCCAACCGTCCAGTATTATTAAAACTGCTTGTTTATTTTGCATATTATTTTCTAGATTAGTTCAAATTAAAACTTTTTGAATCCATAACTTTTTTCTTCATTTACGGAACCTGTGAAAAGGTGAGTAAAAGGAAAATTTTCAGCAGAAAATTATTCCGGTGATGAAAAAAGTTGTGGTGAAAAAATTTTTAATTTACTTTAAAACACTTCTTACCAGGAAATACAGCTTTCTTTCCAAGTGACTCTTCGATTCGAAGTAGCTGGTTATACTTTGCTGTTCTCTCTGATCTACAAAGTGAACCTGTCTTTATCTGTCCTGTTCCAAGACCAACAACAAAGTCAGCGATAGTTGCATCCTCTGTTTCTCC
>CAZPGQ010000030.1:0-3263 GCA_964586695.1 uncultured Candidatus Saccharibacteria bacterium | reverse complement strand
ACTCTCCAATACCAAGCCAAATTGGTTTTGAAGAAATATAAACCAAAAGTTATTGCCATAACTGGTAGTGTTGGAAAAACTTTAACAAAAGACGCTATATATAATGTACTTTCAAAAAAGTATTTTGTTCGCAAAAGCGAAAAAAGTTTTACAGCAGAACTTGGTATCCCACTTACTATTATAGGGTGCCATGACGGTGTTGGTCGTATAGGTCAACTGATAGAAAACATACTGCTTGGATTATTTATTATTCTGAAAAGAACACCGTATCCACAATGGCTAATTTTGGAAATTGACGGAGACAAACCAGGGGATTTTGGACTAGTGAGTAAATATCTGTCACCAGACATTTTGGTAATGACTGCCATAGGTGACGTGCCGTCTCATATAGAACTTTTCTACGACATAGAAACTTTTGTGTCAGAAAAGAAAATGTTGATTGATTCTGTAAAAAGTAATGGTCTTATTGTTTACAACTCTAACGACCAGCTTGTAACACATTTACTTGCAAATACAGACATAGAAAAGATTTCTTGCGGTGTTGGTGGTGATTCTGATATTGTCGCAACTGACTTTGATATTTTATACGGCAACGGCAAAGTCGGTTCTATTCCTACTGGCATGTCCTTTGAATTAAAAGAAAAAGAGTCAGGAGAAAAGTTTAATATAAATATTTTTGACTCTATTGGAGTACAAAACGAATATGCAACAATTTTGGCGTATGCAGTAGGTAAGTTCCTCGGAATAGAAAAGAGGGATATTGTAAAAGTTCTAAACAAAACTAGTCCAACTCCAGGAAGAATGAACCTCGTTCCAGGAATAAAAGATACGTTGATAATAGATGACACATACAACGCTTCCCCAATAGCAATGTCACAGGCTATCGAAGTTTTGAAAAATATAAAATCAGTTGAGAAAAAAGTTGTAGTAGTGGGGGATATGCTCGAACTTGGACGTTACTCTGCTGTAGAACACAGACGAGTTGCAGAACAGTTGAACGGTGTAGCTACAGATGTAATATGTGTTGGTTTTCGTTCTAGAAAAATAGTTGAGGAACTTTTAAATCTTGGTTTTCCAGAATCAAAAATAAATTCATATGATACTTCAGAAGAAGTGGGAAATTATTTGCAAAATATGATAAGCGAAGGAGATATTATTTTAATAAAAGGTTCACAGGCAATGCGTATGGAAAAAGTGGTAGAGGAAATAATGAAATATCCGCAGGATAAGAGAAAAGTGTTAGTGCGACAAGAAGATGAGTGGTTGAATAGAACACAGTAAAATCACCTCATCTGCGTATAAGTCATGTTATAATAAGTAATATGCCAATAGTAAGAATAGATTTCGAAAAAAATATAATTTCACAAGATGAAATTAAAATGGTGGCAGTTGCCATTCAAGAATATACTGCAAAAGTTACAAAATATGATCTAAAAGACATATCAGTTTTTGCTTCTGAAAATCAGGTAACAATAAATGCAGCGCCCGTTGAAATTTATGTATATGCGACCTTTGAACGTGCTTCAGATGAAGATTTGGAATTAATGTTAAAAGAACTTAGGGATTTAATCGTTCCATTCAAGCTAAAAAATAATATTAAAACTCTGTTCAATCTATCTATTGTTAAAATGAATTGGAAGTTTGAGTTAGAGGTTTAGTGTAAATAAAAAAAGTGTGCCGGCGTGATGCCGGCACCTTTTGTGCGCTACTTCTTGGATTCAGATGTCAGGCGTGTAGACTTCGACGACGTCACCAACGCAGATGTGACCTCCAGAAATCACGAATCCGACTAAGCCTCGTCTCTTCTTCGCGACCTTTTTGAGACGATCACTGAGACCCTTCCTTCCCGGGTAGTGCGACTGGAGACGCTTCCCAACTACACTGCATGGCGTGTTCTGTCTCCAGACGCCGAGGATTACCCGTGAGCCATCTGGCTTTTCTGGAAACACCAGTTGAGTTCCAGATGGAAGCTGCGAGAAATCTGTGATTCCATCGATGACCAGGTTCTCGAGCAGGCAACCATCAGGAATCTTGACTCCCAACTCCTTCTCGATCTTGTCGATTTCTCGACGTGAGGTTGCACTCCAAGATCGGAGGTTGGAGGTCCGGTGACCTTTCTTGATACCTGAAAGTTTCAGGAACCGACTGTCGTGGTCGTCGAGTCTTCGTGTGGGACCGAAGTGATCCTCACCGACAATTCCATCCAGTGTAACGGTTATTTCACCTGTCGGCTTGCCGTTTACAAAGAGCTTTTCGACTCGGGTGAATCTATTTCTCATGAGTACTCCAAACGTTTGTACAAGAGGACTTACAGTCCTTGCTATCTAATTTTTAACACAAGTGGGGTGAAGAGTCTAATGTTGTGGAGTATCGGTAGAATAATAAATGTTATTGTAAGAAGGAAGACGAATAGATGGGGTAGATATTAAAATGTAGCATATACGACGAAACCCGGCGCGTGTAAACGCGCCGGGTGCAGCTGAGACAATCAGGCAAGATTGCGTAACCATGCGAAGTGTTTTTGTATCCCGCCAGTTGGAAGAGTGGATGAGCCAAAACTTACTTCGCCTGAGAAGCTACCATTTTCTGCTTTTTTGAAAATCACTGCCCAGTAGGCAAATGATTCGCCCAAGTAGCCATTCTCTACTATTGTGCGTGGTTCTTGTGTTTCTGGATTCCACCACGCATAACGAAGAATAATTTCAACGGCTACACTGTTTGGGTGAGGAGTGGATTCCACACTCGCAGACAGTAGATGTTGCAGGTCACCCTCTGACATGAACATCCTTGTCAGCATGGAGAGTGCAAAAAACGGAAGACGCCCGATATTGTTTACATCAGCCATTCTATTCCTCGATTGGAATACAGCTATGCTATTGCACAACTGACTACTCTCGTTTGAGCAGTAATCTACATATAAGATTTATACACAGATGACTGCTCAAGTTGTAAACTCTGATGAACATACTACTTATGTTAATAGCATCGTCAAGATAATATATATTTTGTGATTAAACCGTTCTGGTAAATCCTGGAATCTTTCATTACATGAACAGTCCCCGTGTTTGGATATTTTTGTTCACTACGTTCCAAAACTATCTCAAACAGGCTTCGATTCCCGACGTAGAGTTTCCCAGACTCTACTGTAAGGTCAAGCAACGAAAAACACCCTTGCGGGTGTTTTTGCGTGTGACCTTACCGGGAATCGAACCCGGATTTAAGCCTTGAGAAGGCTTCGTCCTAACCGTTAGACGATAAGGCCA
>CAZPGQ010000029.1:0-3460 GCA_964586695.1 uncultured Candidatus Saccharibacteria bacterium | reverse complement strand
CCACCAGCAAGACCATCCATACCGTCTACAACACTTGTAGAAAACACAGCGAGCATAACCATAACAAAGAAAGGCACAAACCATATTCCCAAAATTAAATCTCCACCAAAAGGGATGTGAATTGAGCTTATATCAAGCTTGTCATAAAACCAGAAACCGATAGCTACTCCGATAATAGATATGAAAAATATTTTTATTTTTCTGTAGATCAAAGGGTCTCTAGCATAGTTTCCTTTTCCAAATATCTGTAGTAGGTCGTCTGCAAGGCCGATGAGTGAAGCCAGAATCAAAGCTCCAAGAGGTACGTATGTTTGGCTTCGACTAAAGAAGTTTAACTTTTGTGTTAGTTCTGTTGGCCAAAAAATAGAAAGTAGATAAATACACAAAACTGTGAGCAAAACTGAAACCCAAATAATAACTCCACCGATTCGCGGTGTAGAAAGTTCATCTTTTGTGTTGTGAACATCAGAAAACTCTTTTGAAACACCATCTGTGTTTTCTAGACGAGAAGTCTTTTTCCACATTTTGTATTTGTAGAAAATGTTTGTGAAAAATGGAGTAATCAAAACACCAATAAAGAATGTCAGTACTGAAGGTATTACAACTTTTAGAACATCTATCATATCTATATTTATTTTATAAATGTATCATACCACAATGCCAACATTAGCAAGGTATAAATCTTTCTTGAATTATCCTTCTTGCCTTCTACATGGTCACTTATTAATTTCTTAATATATTCCATATCAAGCTTTTCATTTATGTACTTATTTTTCAAAATTGAATCATAGATACCAACACTCTCTTTTGTCATCCAGTCTCTTATTGGTGTAGGAAAACCAAGCTTTCTTCGGTTTCGTGTTGATTCTGGAACCACTCTAGAAAAAGCCTCTCTGAGCAGGTATTTTGTTACCCCATTATTCCATTTGAATCTATCAGGAAGAGTCCTAGCTAATTCTGCTACCTCTATATCTAGGAACGGCACACGAAGCTCCAAACTATGCGCCATAGTCATTTTATCGGCCTTGGCAAGTATATCTCCAACCAACCATGTGTTTATGTCCACATACTGCATCTTTGTAGAGTCAGAAAGTCTTGGAATTTTCTTGTATAGAGGTACCATAGACTGGAAGTCTTCCTTTTCTCCTTTCCAGATTTTCTTTATCTCTCCCTTATCAAAAATAGAATCACTAAAATATTTCTGGCCAAAATACCAATCCTCCAGTTTCTGATTCACTCTCTTTAAATAATTTTTACCAAAAAAGTTGAAAGGAAGTTTTGTAGCAAAGTCCAAAATAGGTTTTGGCAACCACAACATCTTGTTTGAAGCAAAAGGAGTAGTGTAGATGTTGTATCCACCAAAAAGTTCGTCAGATCCTTCTCCAGAAAGCACTACTTTTACACTTTTTGCTGCCTCCTGTGCTAGAAAATAAATTCCTATTGCACTTGGGTCGGCAACTGGTTCGTCAAAATGGTAAACGGCTTTACCTAAAACAGAAAAATATTCTTTTGGATCAATTGTAATTTCTGTATGGTCAGTACCGAGTGCATCCGAAGTTTCCTTTGCCTCATTACCCTCTGTTAGTGTGTCCCAACCTACTGTAAAAGTCTTTATTTTTTTCTCTCCACGGATATCCTGCATTAGTGTGGTAATAATACTGCTGTCTATTCCACCAGAAAGAAAAGCTCCGACTGGGACGTCCGCTATCATATGGTGTCTGACAGAATCCTTAATCGTATAAAGTAGGTCTATTTTTGTCTTCTTCTCATCCAACTCTCTATCTTGAGCAAAATCAAATGACCAATATTTCTTTATATCTGCCTCACCACTAGCTAGGTTTATTCTCATGTAGTGAGCTGGTGGAAGTTTGTAAACATCTTTGAAAAATGACTCTACAAGTGGGTTGTATTGGAAAGAAAGGTAGTTGTACACTGCACTATCATTTACTTCTGGAACAAAACCCGGGAAAGATAGGAAACTTTTTGCTTCAGAAGAAAACGCAACTATCTTTTCATTTTGAACTAGATAATAAAGTGGTTTGATACCAAAAAAATCTCTTGCGACAAAAACCTCTTTCTTCTCGATATCATAAATACAAAAAGTAAACATACCACGAAGTTGAGTCAGCATTTTCTCACCATACTCTTCATACATATGAAGTATGACTTCTGTATCCGAGTCAGTTTTGAATTTGTAGTTTTTTTCTACTAAAGTTTTTTTAAGTTCAAGATAGTTATATATTTCTCCATTGAAAAAAATAAGCAGGTTTTCATCTTCTGAGGTTATCGGCTGGTGACCAGACGAAAGATCGATTATTGAAAGTCGGCGCATTCCTAGTCCAACATTTTTATCAACATAAAAACCATCCTCGTCTGGCCCACGATGAATTATCCTAGAGACCATAGCCTCTATAACCTTGTCTTTATGCTTGATTTTGGGTTCGATGATGCCTGATATGCCACACATACCTTAGAGTATACCAAATGCCCAAAAAGACTCCAAATTAAGCTATTTTTTACTGTTTTACGTACTCCAAGGTCGCCTTTACCAGTTCGTCCATATCATCAAACCTTCCATCGATAGTCGAGCCTAGAACCACTATAACCACTGGTCTGCCGATAGTTGGGTCAAAGGCGATTGCCAAGTTTCCTCCAGCCAAATTTGTATAACCAGTTTTTGAAAGAATAAGTCCAGGAATATTTGAAACATTAGAGTTTGTATTCTTTGCAACGTGTTCCTTTGTATCTGAATCAACATTAAAAGTTCTATATTTTGTAGCTTCTATTACATCTGGTTCGTTCGAAACAATGTAACCAATAAGATTTCCCATATCTTGTGCAGAGCCGTATCCACCACTTGTTGTATCACTTACGTCCAAACCACTTTCATTTATAAAATATGTTTGCTTGAGCCCTATTTCCTGAACTTTTGCATTCATTTTTGAAATAAAATCCTTTCTGCCCAAATTGTAGTCATCTGTTTTCAAATCAAATGCGCCAATAACAGATGCAATAGACCTTGCGCCATCGTTAGATGAAGTTACAAGTGAAAAGTCCAAAAGATCTTTTAATTTCCATGACTCGTTTGCTAGCAAACCAGAATCCCCTTCTTCTGCAAGAAATTCTTTTTTAATTGTTATTTCTGAATCTTTTGGAAGTAGCTCTATCGCAGTCAAAGCAGTAGCTAGTTTTGTAAGAGAAGCTAGTGGGAGTTGAGCCGTGCTGTTTTTTTCAAAAACTACTTTTTTATTTTTGAAATCATAAACATAAACAGCGTTTGCTTTTAATTTTAAATTATCAAACATGTTTGTACTCAAAACTTTTGGTGGAGCTATTACTTCAGCTACGACAGGGATTCTTTCTGTTGTAAAAATTGCAAATGAAAGAACAATAATGCCGGCAATGATAAAAAGATCTAGGGCAAAAAGCTCTCTTGAAATATCATATTTATTTCTAAAAT
>CAZPGQ010000028.1:2757-3937 GCA_964586695.1 uncultured Candidatus Saccharibacteria bacterium | reverse complement strand
GCCGGAACGGCGGCGAAAGTTAAAAGCAGCAGCAGACATAACGTCAGCGCCTTGCTTGGAATCATGATCCACCTCTACCTACAACCACTTCTTCAGATGCGCCACCGCGCACGACCGAAGTAACCAATGGTTTCAAACCAGGACTTAATAAAATGCTTGTTTCGGCATCCCAAGTGAAGCTGGGGCCGGCGACCACCGTCTCTTGATCAGAGGCGAGGCTACGCAGGGAAAGTGTTATTCTACCCAAATCCGACATTAATGCCAACATTTCCGCTTGTTTGGGCGTTACTTCCAATGTCGCGGTTTTGGCAACTTTGGCTTCTGGTTTTTGGTTGTCGGTGCGTTGATCGACGGCTAGCACCCGGATGTTGGTCAGAATTGTCTCGCTGGCCTTGCGCGGCTTGCCGCCTTCTTCGCCAGGAACGCTTAAGCTTTGTGTTAAAATTACATCAACCCGGTCGCCTGGGAATACAAAGCCGCTAATGCCCGTGGTTTCGTTAACTTGTACAGACACGGCGCGGCTGCCCGGATTCAAGACCGATGACATAAAGCCGCGGTCGTTTGGTTTGATCAGCTTGGCTTCGGTGATCGGCTCCCCGGCTACAAGGCCTGAACGTACCACCGAGCCTGAAAAATCCTCGGCCTTGTGTTCGTTTTTCTTTAAATAGGTTGGCACGATCGAATCGCTGGGCCAAACTTGCCATGCCAGTTGATCCGGCGTTACAAAGCTGCCCGCAGGCAAATCGACTTTGGCCACCAGAACCGAGGGCAGTTCCTTGGCGACTTTTGTTTCGCCGGCGTCATTTGGCTTTGCGGCCGAACGGATGCTTAGGGCGATTGCCCCGGCAAGAAAAATGGCGACACCTAGAAATACTAATTTGCGAATATCCATGACTCAAACCTATCGTTTAGGGGTTAATAAGAAGTTGATAAGCGGTGGCGAGACAGCCGCAAGCTATGGCTATTCCGTATGGGGCCGCTTGAAGTAGAACGGGGGTTGTATTGGGCTGCAGGCTAGTATTTCCTTGGGTTTCTGCCTTGCTTGCGGCAAATTTGCCACGGAATTTCAGGAATATTTTGCACCCGATTAAGATCGTGCATAATACGCCACCCGCGATGGCGGTGATCATCAAGAAAGATCCAATAAAGGGTGGGGGAACCCAAAGCGTCGCGGTCGATA
>CAZPGQ010000028.1:0-2657 GCA_964586695.1 uncultured Candidatus Saccharibacteria bacterium | reverse complement strand
ATGCCGTATTCTATGGCGGTCACCCCAGATTCGTTACAACAAAAATCTTTTAGCGTGCGCATCGTTTGACTTGCTCCGAAAGTTTTTGTTGTTTGCGATAGAACTAGAATTACATAAAAACCTTTAAAAAACGGTGAAAGCTGTGGTAATGCGCAAAAACAATTTGCATACAATTTTATTCAATCTCACAGCATTAACAGTTTGGTATGGATTAAAGCCTAATATCAAAGATATAGGGGGCCAAAACCCCGTTCTATGCAGCAGCCCTAAGCTATAAAAACTTGCGATGTCGCAAAATGACAACCTCGGCAAATAACCATTCGTTATTGGTTTTTTAGTATTTGGTTAAGGGCTTAATATGGCAGACTTATTTATCAGCTTCAGTCAGAAGGTAGTTCTATGCGCTGGATATTTGAAGATCGCGGAAGTGTTATTGTTTGGACATCTTTAGCCCTGATCCCCCTATTCGGGCTGGTGGGCGTCTCGGTGGACAGCGCCCGGGGCTATTTGGTCAAAAGCCGTCTTTCGCAGGCGGTGGACGCGGCCGCCTTGGCGGGCGGGAAGACTTTGACCAGCGGCGATTATGTTGCCGATATCAATAAATATTTTAACGTCAATTTCCCAACCGGGTATCTCGGCGCCTCGGTGACGACCGTCACGATCAGCGTAGACGAAACAAACGATAGGGTCACTGTATCTGCCGCTGCGACCGTGCCGACTATCTTTGCTAGAATTATCAATCATGACAGTATGCAAGTCAGCGCGGATGCGACTGTGCAGCGCTCTATCCGCGGGATGGAATTGGCGCTGGTGCTGGACAATACCGGGTCGATGCGGTCTGGCGGCAAGATGGACACGATGAAGGCGGCTGCCGCTGAAATGGTGGATATATTATATGGAGATAATGAAACAATTGAAAATTTCTTTGTTTCCGTTGTCCCCTATGTTGCGACAGTCAATGTCGGGCCGCAGCATACCGATTGGCTGATGGGATACAACGCCGCCAATTATTCGCCGACCACTTGGAAAGGCTGTGTCGAAGCACGTGTCGCTCCAGCCGACCAAAATGATGATCCGCCCAGTATCAGCCTGTTTACGCCACATTTATATCCCAGTACGCTGAATGACGCGGGCTGCACAAGGTCTCCAACGGCAAACCCCAATTGCGACAATGATTGGCCCCGCGTGCCAACCGTGTTGCCGGCGACCAGCATCACGCGGTCCGGCAGCACCGCAACGGTGAATCTCAGCGCCGCGCATAAGCTCAATACCGGACAGCAAGTGCGGATTCAAGGGGCCAATCAAAGTTCCTATAATGGAACAAAAACCATTACGGTAACCTCTACGACACAATTTACGTTCAACGTCAGCGGATCACCGTCTTCGCCTGCGACGGGGTCTTATACCGTGACCAAATGGTGGAACGTTACCTTGCCCGTCGATGAAACCAATGATGCGCAGAACAATGGCTATGGCCCGAATTTGGGCTGCGGCCCAGAAATATTGTCCTTGGTGGCGTCCAAAACCGATGTTCAAGACAAGATCGCCGAAATGCAGCCATGGCATCGCGGCGGCACAATGAGCAACCAGGGGTTGGTATGGGGATGGCACACAATATCACCGCGTTGGCGCGGGCTTTGGGGCGGCGACACGCCCGTCTATCTGCCTTTGGATTATTACAGCGAAAACATGGATAAAGTCGTGGTGTTGATGACCGACGGCGTCAACGAGCTTTATGACAATCCGCCTGCTGGGCCTTATGGATCGGATTACACGGCTTACCGCAGGTTAAATGACGGCATGTTGGGCACAACCAATATTGGAACCGCGAGAACGACGATCAATACCCGCATGTCGGCGGTCTGCTCCAACATGAAGCAGGAAGGCATTATTATTTACACCATGGTGTTCCAGGAAAACAATGCCGCGACGCAGACTTTGTTCCGCAACTGCGCGACCAAGCCGGAATATTTTTTCAACGCGCCCGACAACGCGACTTTGACCAGCGCGTTCCGGGAAATCGGCCATCAATTGAGCAATTTAAGATTGGCAGAATAATAAAAGACGGGCTTGCCAAGTCGTAGCGTATCTGTATGCCGCAGGCGGCCCGCCTACGTTCCTTCGGAACTACGGCGTGGCAGTCTTCGCTGCGCGAAGACTGGTGCCCACAGAGAGGATTGAACTCCCGACCTTCGGTTTACAAAACCGCTGCTCTACCGCTGAGCTATGTGGGCGATGGGTACAGAATAAAGAATATTGAGGGATAGATCAATATCACTCTTGCGCCAGTTCATACAGCGCAATGGCGGCGGCATTCGACACGTTCAAGCTGTCGATTCTTGAACTGATGGGCAGCTTTGCCAAAATATCGCAATGGTCGCGCACCAGGCGGCGCATGCCTTCGCCTTCGGCGCCAAGAACGATCGCCACTTTGCCCTTTAATCCTAAATCGCGCAGATTTTTATCGGCGTTGCCGTCAAGCCCTATGACCCAAAATCCGTTTTGTTTTAATTGTTCCAGGGCGCGCGTGATATTCACGACCCTGATCAAAGGCACAAGATCGACCGCGCCAGACGCCGATTTGGCAAGCGTCGCCGTCACTTCCGGGCTGTTTTTGTCTTGCGCCAGAACGGCAAGGCAGCCAAAGGCGGCGGCGG
>CAZPGQ010000027.1:0-4244 GCA_964586695.1 uncultured Candidatus Saccharibacteria bacterium | reverse complement strand
ATGAACAGCTTGGTGTCGAGTTCAAGGGTAAAGAACCTTCAAAAGGTCAGAGACAAAAACTTTCTATTGCAAAGACACTCTATCGAGATGGTTTTGTTATGGTTTTGGATGAGCCAACAGCTTCTGTGGATGCGGAGTCTGAAGCAAAAATCTTTGACTCTATCGAAAACTTACCAAAAGACAGAACGGCAATACTTATTTCTCATGACTTCTCGACTATTTCACAATGTGACAAAATTTTTGTTTTGGAAAATGGAGGTTTGATAGAAGAGGGAACACATAAAGATTTGATGAAGCAAAAAGGTAAGTACGCTGAGTTGTATAACTTACAAGCTAAAAGGTTTAAGAAATAATATGAATGAAGGAGTAGAAAAAATTCAATCAGGAAAGAAGATTTTAAAAGGGTTAGAGTCTGAGGGTGCATATATATTCCACGGTTCACCTTTTGGTAATACGGAAATGTTAGAACCAAGACAAGCTTTAGAAAAAGGTGAGAATGATGGAAATCCCGCAGTTTCAGGATCTCCATATGCGGATATTGCTATTTTTAGATCAATAATTAATGAGAAAATTATAACGGATACAAGTTATTCTAGTAGTTTTGGCTATGCAAATGGACAATTATTTTTTAAAGCTTCATCAAATATACTAGAAAATCTAAATGATAAAAAAGGATATGTATATGTTTTTAATAAATCAGATTTTGAGCCGTATGACAGAAACGGAAATGTATCTGACAAAAATATGGAATGGAGGTCTTACAAATCAGTAAAACCATTGCAAGTAATAGAAGTTAATTTTGATGACATGCCAGAAATGGAGAAAATAGTAGTAGGTGATAAATAACTACTAAGATAATATTTGAGAATATAAAGGAAATCGCCCGCGGGGAGCGATGTCCCTACGAGCGAGGTTGATTGGGGGGGTGGACTAAGACGCTCGACCCTCGAGAGTGAACGCTTCCACAATCCTTCGATGAATCTCCTTATGCGCCTTGCACGACATGACGAGGCTGAGTGGAATACTGAGCCCCTCTCTGTCAATGTCTTCAACGTAGTGGTCGCTCATGTGGCTCCACATGATGCCATTTGACAGAATGACCTTCCACCACACACCGTACGGAGTTCCAGGTCTCCGATCGTCATACTTTATGAACGTGATGATGTCACGGAGGTAGTGCTCGACTTCGGTTTTCCTGCGGAAACCGAACGGGGTGAGCTCGTACAGCGTCACACCCTCGCCGTTTGGGTGCGTCCTGATGGACCCTTCCGAAATCATCTCATCCAGGGCAGGAGTGACTTCATTGTCCGATGGTCGCGACTTCGTCACATCCTCGATCTTGTCACAGATCAGTTCGAGTGGTTGCGCGAATCCGTTGTCGTGCCTGTACATAAAACTGACAGGATTAGAAAAAGTGCCGAGGATCATCCTTTCGGTAACAATCATGGTAAATCCCTCCAAGCGAAACAATATAATATAATTGTCATGATGTAAATATCCATTAATATTAACACTAGGCTAAAACAATTAATTTTGGTAATATAAAATTCTATGAAAAGAACTTATATAAAGGATTTAGGGCAGTTTATTGGCCATGAGGTTACTGTTTCTGGATGGGTTGATGTTAGACGAGACCAAGGAAAAATGGTCTTTATGGACATGCGAGATATGACAGGCAAGGTTCAGGGAGTTGTTCTACCAAACCACCCAGAGGCAATAGAGCAGGTAAAAGAAGTTCGAACAGAATGGGTTTTGTCTGTTACAGGTCTTGTAAACAAAAGACCAGAAAGAAATGTGAAAGCAGACGTTCTAAACGGTGATATCGAGATGGAAATTACAGGAATAGAGGTTTTGAACAAGTCAGAAACTATTCCTTTTGATATTGGAAGTGATACAAGAGAAGTTAACGAGGAAGTTCGACTAAAGCACAGATATGTTGACCTACGTTCTGACAGAATGCAGAAAAATATCCGAAACAGACACAAAGTAATAAAGTTTATTCGAGATTATCTAGACAATGAAAACTTTATCGAAGTTGAAACTCCAATACTTACGAAATCTACTCCAGAAGGTTCTCGAGACTATGTTGTGCCAGCAAGACTTTACCCAGGAAAGTTTTATGCACTTCCACAGTCACCACAGCAATATAAACAACTACTGATGACAGCTGGTGTAGAGAAATATTTCCAGATTGCTCGATGTATGAGAGATGAGGATACTAGAGGAGATAGACAACCAGAGTTTACTCAGCTCGATATGGAGATGAGTTTTGTTAAACAAGAAGATGTAATGGAACTAAATGAGAAACTTTTGATAGAACTTGTTACAAAACTTTATCCTCACAAGAAAATACAACAGATTCCTTTCCCACGACTTACATATGCAGAAGCGATGGAGAAATATGGAAACGATAAGCCAGACTTACGAGAAGATAAAAACGATCCAGACCTACTAGCTTTCTGTTGGGTTGTAGATTTTCCTTTCTTTGAGAAAACTGACACAGGCGCATGGACATTTACACACAATCCATTTTCACGACCAAAGCCAGAGCATGTTGAGTGGCTAATGAAAAAAGAAAATATTGGTGAAATACTAACAACTCAGTACGACGTTGCACTAAACGGTATGGAAATAGGTGGAGGAAGTATCCGAAACCATAATCCAGAGGCTTTACGAAAAGTTTTTGAAATAATGGGTCATGAGTCTGATGCAATTGACAGAAACTTTGGCCACATGATGACTGCATTTTCACTAGGAACACCACCACACGGAGGTATTGCATGGGGACTAGATAGGTTTGTCATGACTCTTCAGAACGAACCAAACATCCGAGAAGTTATTCCTTTTGCAAAAACAGGGGAGGGTAAAGATCCTATGATGGACTCACCAGCAGAAATTTCTGTTGACCAGTTGCTTGAGCTAGGAATTACACTAAGAAAGAAATAAATGAAAAAGGTTTTTATCGTTCATGGGTTTCAAGGTAGTCCAAGTGGTGGATGGAGACCATGGCTTATGGCTGAACTAGAAAAAAATAATATTTACGCCTGTGCTCTTCCTATGCCAATGCCAGATGCGCCAGTTGTATCTGAATGGGTAAATGAGATAGCTCGTGTTGTGGATATGAATCCAAATGACGAAATATGCCTAGTTGGGCACAGCCTTGGAGTTCCAGCTATTTTGAGATATCTGGAAGGGGATGTTTCTAAAAAAATAAGTAAGGCAGTTTTGGTTTCGGGTCCTTCAGAGAAGAATGGTAATCCTAAAATTGAAAATTTCCTAGAAGACTCTTTTAATTTTGAAATAATAAAAAATAAAGTTGATGAGTTTTATATAATTCATGGTGTAAACGACCCAGTCGTTCCTTTTGTGAATGCAGAAACATTTGCCAGAGAACTTGGAGGAAAGCTAATTCCTATAGAAAACGGTGGTCATTTAAACGGTTCTAGTGGTTGGAGACAATTGCCACAAGCTCTTGAAGTTCTAATATAAACATGACTAATATCGTAATATGTAATCCTAAAATAGAAGATGCTAAGGCTAGTATTGAGGTTCAATACAAAGCATGGCTTGATACATATCCAAACGAAGAATTCGGTATTACAATAGATGACATTGAAGACAGGTATAAAGATGCTTTTGGTGGAGAAAGACTTTCTAGACGGGAGAAAGCTATAGTTGATCCAAAATCAAATGAAAAGATTATGGTCGCAAAGGATGGAGATAGGGTTGTTGGAATGATCTACGTAACTGTTGAAGAAAAAATTAACCAACTTAGAGCCCTTTATATTCTTCCTGAATATCAAAGAATGGGTATAGGATCTAAACTCTGGAACTCAATTAAACCTTTTCTTGATAAGGATAAAATAGTTTTACTGGAAGTGGTAGAATATAACAAAAAAGCTAAAGATTTTTATAATAGATTAGGTTTTATAGATACAGGAAAAAGATTTACTGATGAAAAATTCAGAATGAAAAGTGGGTCTATTATGCCAGAAATGGTGATGAAATTGGATAAAAGTTTGTTACAATAGTAACAATGGAATCATCCTACAACGTAAAAACTCATATCTTTGAGGGGCCACTTGATACTCTACTTTCACTTATTGAAAAGCGGAAACTTTTTATAAATGACATTTCTCTGGCTCAGGTTGCAGATGACTACATTTCATACGTTAGGTCACTTTCAGACTTTCCACTTGCTGACTCTGCACATTTTGTTTTGATTGCGTCCACACTTGTTCTGA
>CAZPGQ010000026.1:0-4358 GCA_964586695.1 uncultured Candidatus Saccharibacteria bacterium | reverse complement strand
ACCCTTGATTAATTTAGACTTTTTGTTATACTAGCCGAATGATTAATTTAGATGCACAACTACGAGACAAGGCAGTTAGTCTTGATACTCTAAAGAAAGAGGCGAAAATGCCAGCTGTTTTTTATGGAAAAAAGACAGAATCTACACCTATAACTTTACTAAAGAAGGACTTTTTGGCTGTATGGAAGGCTGCTGGTGAGTCTGGAGTGGTAACAATAAAGACTCCAGAGGGTACAGTGGACACTCTTATTCAGGATGTTGATCTTGACCCTGTTACAGATATCCCACGACACGTTGACTTTTATGTATTCGAGAAAGGAAAGAAAATAGAAGTTTCTGTTCCTCTAGAATTCGTTGGCGTTTCTCCTGCAGTAAAGGATCTTGGAGGACTTTTGGTTAAGGCTTTGCACGACCTAAAAATCTCTGCTGATCCACAGCATCTTCCACATTCTATCGACGTTGATATCTCATCTCTTGTTGATTTTTCAAGCCAGATTTTGGCAAAAGCTATCAAACTTCCAGCTGGTGTTGATCTAATAGAAAACCCAGAAGAAGTTGTTGCTGCGGCATCTGCTCCTCGAGAAGAGTTAGTAGAGGAATCAGCTCCTATCGACTTGTCATCTATTGAGGTAGAAAAGAAAGGTAAGAAAGAGGAAGAAGCTCCAGAAGCTTAGTAATTTTTCACCACATATTACGTCACAAATAGAGCCCAAAAGGCTCTTTTTGGTAGAGACAAACAATAACCAAATAGGGTATAATCAAAACGATGCATTCAAGGTTATTTTTATTTTCAAAATATACATTATACGGAATCCTTGCTTTGGGAGTTTTGAGTTACGGTTTGTTTTCTCATTCTGCAGTAGCCTTGGCTATAACCGATGCTGAACAAGACGCCATTTGGCGGGCAGAACTGGCTCAAACAGAAGCTGACATTGCAAAGTGGCAGGGTATTTTGAACAGTACAAAAGCAAATACAAAATCACTTCAAAACGAAGCTGCTGTTTTGAATGCAAAAATAAAAGAAGCTCAGGCTAGTATAAAAAAGAAAAACATTGCTATAGAACAGCTTGGTGTTGATATTCAAAAAAGAGTGAGAAAAATAAGTGACCTAGAAGCCAGAATAGAAAAAGGACATGACTCTCTTGCTCAGTTGATACGGCAAACAAACCAGATAGACCAGACCTCATTACCAGAAGTAGTTTTGGGAAACAAAGATATATCAGAGTTCTTTTCTGACGTTGATTCATTTCAAATGATAAACCGTTCTCTAAAGGAGCTTTTTGAACAAATAAGAGATACAAGAGATAATACTGAAAAGGAAAAGGAAGCCTTGGATAAAAAGAAAGATCAAGAATTAGATACTAAGGCTAGTATCGAAGCACAAAAAAAGCAAGTTGAAGCAAATGAAAAAGAAAAGCAGTATTTGATAAAAGTAAATAAGACTCAGGAGAAAACTTACACTGATGTTATTGCTGACAGACAATTAAAAGCAAATGACATTCGTGCAAAACTATTCAAACTTGCTGGAGGTGGCGCAGCTATTCCATTTGGCACAGCGTTAACTTTTGCACAAAGTGCATCGGCTAAAACTGGTGTTTCTCCGGCCTTTGTTCTGGCTATTTTGACTCAAGAAAGTAGTTTGGGAGCAAATGTGGGTAAGTGTTACATTACAGATCTTCAAAAAGGATACGGCACAAATACAACAGGGACAAAAACCTTTACGAATGCTATGAAGTCGCCTAGAGATACAGTTCCGTTTATAGAAATACTAAATAAACTTGGATATAGTTCAGAAAAAACCGTAGTGTCTTGTCCGATAGCAGGTGTGGCTGGTTATGGAGGCGCTATGGGTCCTGCTCAGTTTATTCCTTCGACTTGGAAGATATTTGAAGAAAGGCTAAAGAGTGCTTTGGGCCGTGAAGCAAATCCGTGGGTTCCAGAAGATGCATTTATGGCTTCTGCAATGTACCTCGGCGATCTTGGGGCTGGTAGTGGTACGTATAGTGGAGAAATAAAAGCTGCATGTAGATATTATGGAAGCGGTGGAACGACTTGTTCATATGGACGGAGCGTTATGAAATTGAAAGACAGTATACAGGCTGATATAGAGTATCTACAGCAGTACGGAGTTTCTAGAAGGTAATAAAATTTATATGGATTTTAGTCACACAAGCATTATTTATTATTTTATTGTAATGCCTGTTATCGTGATTTTTTCTAAGTATTTATTAGATAAAATCCCTTTCTACAAAAACATTTTGGCGGGGGAAGAGCGCGGTCGTTTTGAAACATTGGATGGACTACGAGGTTTTTTGGCAATCAATGTATTTTTTCAGCACGCAGTTACAAGCTATTTTTACTTTCAAACAGGGGTTTGGGAAATAGTGAATATCAGGTTTTACAGACATTTGGGTGGTGAAGCTGTTATCCTTTTTCTTATAATGACTAGTTTTCTTTATTGGTCAAAAATGATCGCACAGAAAGGGGAGGTTGATGAAGGATATTTATATAGAAGTCGATTTTTGCGACTGGCACCTATGTACATATTTTGTGCTGGAATAATTGTTTTTTCCATACTCATTCAGTCACAGTTTGATATTGATATAAAACAGACAAGTAAAGATATTTTGTCTTGGCTTACTGTTGGACTTATCACTACACAATCCGTAAATCACATAAGTGTTTTGCCTGTAAACGCTGGTATACACTGGACGTTGCATTTTGAATGGATCTTTTATCTCATACTTCCTATTTTGGCAATATTCTTGCGAAGTAGAAAAATGCTTATTATGGCACTTCCTCTTGTTTTCTATGCACTATCTTCGGACCAGCGAGGTTATTGGGCAATATTTTTCTTCGGTATCATTGCCGCCCATATATACAAGGGATACAACAAGGTTCCATTTTTCGAAAAGAAAATATCTTCTCTTGTTCCACTTTTGGGTCTGGTGTTGATATATTTTATGGGTTACAAACCGTATTCATTTTCTCAATACGCGATTTCGCTCATAGTTTTCTTGGCTTTTGTTTATGGTTCAGATTTATTTGGATTATTAAAATCTCAAGTAGCAAAATTCCTTGGAACATTGAGTTATAGTATTTATTTGATACACGGCATTATTCTTTTCGGGGTTCAAAACTCTTTTGACTATTTCCACCCAATACTTTCAATACACCCTGCTTTTTTCTGGCTTCTAATTTTAATTAGTGGGCTTTTGACCATAGTTGCTTCTTCGATTACATATAGGTTTATCGAGTATCCTTTTATAAAGATGATAAAAAGCCAAAAATCCGAGGCTCAAAATGGTGGCATGGCCGATAAGGTTATGTAGTATTGCCAAAAAATGGCTTTCTTGGTAGAGTATTCTGGCAATGAAAAAAGACATACATCCACAAAACTATAGACCAGTACTATTTATCGACAACTCAAATGGCGCTGAATTTATCATATCTTCAACTGTAAACTCAAACGAGAAAGCAAAGGCAAAGGCAGATGGTAAAGAATACCCAGTTTACCGAGTTGAAATCTCAAGTGCATCACATCCTTTCTATACTGGAAACGAAAAATCTCTAGACACAGCTGGACGAGCAGAGAAATTCCGAGCACGAGTTGCTACTGCAAAGGCAAAGAAGTCTAAATAACTACTCACACAAAAAGGCGAGCAAGACTCGCTTTTTTGCTATACTAAACTAACAATTATGGACCTAGAAAAATTTACACAAAATCCAAAAACTTCTTATCTTGCACAGGAGTATCAGAGACTTTCAAAACAGGAGGAGGAAACAAATCAAATGATACAGAGTGACCCTTCGCTTGCTGATTTGGCGAATGCAGATTTGGAAAATATAAAGTCACAAAAGGAGGCTTTGATGAAACAGATGGAAGATATTGTAACTGAAGAAGCTAAAGAAGAAGAGTTTCCAAACGAAATAATTCTCGAAGTTCGTGCAGGTGCAGGTGGGGAAGAAGCTTCTATTTTTGCTGAGGATCTAGCGCATATGTACACACGATACGCAGAAAACCAAGGCTGGTCAGTTGCGCCTATCGACGAGTCACGGAGCGCTGTGGGTGGATACAAAGAAGCAGCTTTTGAAATACACGGAAGAGGTGTTTATAAACAGCTACGTTTTGAAACTGGCGTGCACAGAGTTCAGCGAATCCCGGCGACAGAGAAAATGGGCCGTGTTCATACATCGACAGCGACAGTTGCTGTGCTTCCTTTGCGCAAGAAAACAACTATAGAAATAAAACCAAGTGACCTCGAGATAGAAACATCACGTTCAGGTGGAGCGGGAGGTCAGAACGTTAACAAAGTGGAAACAGCTGTAAGAATTATTCACAAACCAACAGGTATAGA
>CAZPGQ010000025.1:0-4966 GCA_964586695.1 uncultured Candidatus Saccharibacteria bacterium | reverse complement strand
ATACGCATAGGTAGCTCTCTGTAAGAATGAGGCTTTGAAAGGTAAAGCTCAAAATGGTGAGGGCATGTCATTGGTCGTAACATGAACTCTTCATCATCTACAACAATAGGAGAGTACATAGTGTCTTTATAGTAAGGATAGTGTCCTGACTTTTTATACAAATCAATCTTTGCAATATCTGGAGTAGTTACGTGTTTGTATCCACGTTTTATTTCTAGGTCCACAACAAACCTTTCTAGTTCTCGACGTATAGTTGCACCTTTTTCGGTGTATAGAGGGAGACCCTTTCCAACTGTGTCTGAGAATACAAATAATCCTAATTCTTTGCCAATGACTCGGTGGTCATTTTTGTCCATTTCGTTATTGTCTTTTTCCATAGTAGATACAGCATATCAAAGTTTTTGGAATAATAGAATAACCCTTGACTTGTTTATAATCTATTATATGATACATCTGGCCGAGGAATTTCCTTGGAGATATGGAGTTCAGTAAATGAAAGCTAAAGATTTTGAATCAAGTGTGATCCATCTTTCCTTGAGGCTGAAGATGATGGCTGATAGCTATCCGTCATCTAAGGATCTCTTGATTGCGGTTCTCGGGACCGAAAGAAAAGAGGTCGGGCTTATCAGAGAAGAAGCTGTGAGATTGCTGGGGATGGCGGCAGGGCTTGGTCTCAATTTCAACGATACTTATGCAATCCTCAGTAAGTACGGAGTTGAACCTTTGCTCGTTCTCGACTCCAAGTCAAAGTGACATGTCCGACGCGGGTCCGCGTTCGGTCCCGCGTCGAGGCAACTCGACGCTTTTATTTTGCTAAAAAAATAATCATAAAATTTTAGATACAATGAAGTGGAGGAAATAATCTCTGAGAAACATCCGCAGGTGCCGAGCTAGGTGTTGTCAATGACCTGAACGAAGTGAAGGCTCTTGACAACGAGGCATCGAGGACAGAACGAGGCTTTCGCTGGAAGAAGCCGAGTGTTTTTGAAGAGATTATTTCTGAAACCTTTATTCCAACAATTTTAATTTATCCACCAACACAGATTTTTCTCCGTTTCTTATAGAAAAAGTTCCTTTTATGACCACACAACTTTCAGGAATAATTATTTCTTGAAATTCTTCAAACACTTTTGGAAATGCCACAGCTTCGATGGTGTCAGTTAGGTCAGAAATTTTTAGAAATACCATTTTGTCTCCCTTTTTTGTAACAACAGGTTTTACTTCGTCTATAATTCCGCCGAAAACAATAGGTTGTTTTTCTTTTGCAGATTCTTTCATTCTCTTTATATCAGTAGTTTTATTTTCTAGTCTTTCTTTGAACGACTCTAGCGGGTGGCCAGAAATATAAAGTCCAAGCAACTCTTTTTCCCAAAGTAGTTTGTCCGCAGCATTTCCGTGGGGCGCCTTTTCTAGATCAATTTCTGTGGCAACGTTACTGCCCACAAGACTTCCAAATAATGAATCTTGATCAGTTTCTTTGGCTCTTTCTTCCTTGTTAAAAGCAAGAAGTCTATCTAGGTTGTGAAGTAATGTGAATCTGTATTGTTCCTTGTCATCATCTGTTTTTGCGAGTGAGTCAAATGCGCCTGTTTTGATGAGTGATTCCATCGACTTTTTGTTTAGGTTTTTATCTTTTATTCGACTGAGGAAGTCAGAAAGTGTTTTGAAAGGTCCGTTAGCTTTTCTTTCTTCGATAATAGATGTCGCAACACTTTCACCAAAGTTTTTTATTGTAGTAAGTCCGAAACGAATAGTATCTATTTCACCTTCATTTTTTGCTTTATTCACACCGAAACCTTCAAAAGAAAAATTTACATCAGGCGGTAATACAGGAATATTCATTCGTTTACATTCGCCAATGATTTCTGCGATCATGTCTGTGTCCCCAGATTCGGCTGTTAGAACAGCTGACATATATATAGCAGGGAAGTTGGCTTTCATATAAGCAGTTTGGTATGCAACACGTCCATAACTTGCGGCATGAGCTTTGTTGAAACCATAACCCTGGAAAGGTTCAAAGAGTAGCCAGAGTTCTTCTGCTTTTTTCTCTGTCATACCTCCAAACTTCTGACAACCTTCAACGAATTTTATATGTTGTTTCTTCATTTCCTCTGGGATTTTCTTTCCCACAGCTTTTCGGAATTTATCCACTTCACCCCAGTCGTAACCAGCTATTTCAATAGCGGTATAGAGAAGGTCGTCCTGATAAACGAGCACTCCAAAAGTTCTGTCCAAAAAGTTTTTCATTTTTGGATGCAGGTATGTCACAGGTTTTTTTCCATGCTTTCGTGCGATGTATTCGTTTATGTTATCCATCGGTCCCGGTCGGTACAGTGCCACCATAACGTTAATATCGTGGATGGTTGTTGGTTTTAGTTCTTTTAGTGCTCGTGTCATTCCATCTCCGTTGAGTTGGAAAAGTCCAATAGTTTCTCCACGCGCTAGCATCTGGAAAGTTTTTTTGTCGTCAACTGGAACAGTATCCATATCAACATCTACACCTTCAACTTTTTTTGTAATTTTTACTGCGTCAGCAAGTATGGAAAGGTTTCGAATTCCAAGAAAGTCGAACTTTAGAAGTCCCACACCGTCTTCTCCCACAGCATGCATGTCGTATTGAGTAATAATTTTGTTGTCACCTTTTGTATCGTACTGTAGAGGTACATAGTCTGTTAGTGGTGTAGGCGAAATAACAACACCAGCGGCATGAACGGAGATGTGACGTGCACAACCTTCTATTTTCTTTGCCATTTCGATTACCTTTTTTACATCTGGATCATCGTTGTACATTTTCTTTAACTCAGGATTTTCTTTCAGCGCTCTTTCAATAGTCATTGGGAAACCTTGGGCACCCATAGGGATAGCTTTTGCAATAGAATCGCCGAGACTGTATGGGAAACCAAGTGCTCGTGTCACGTCACGAACAGAACCACGTGCAGCCATCGTACCGAAAGTACCGATTTGAGCTACTTTGTCGATACCATATTTACCTCGAGCATAGTCAATAACTTCGTCACGTCTGTTGTCGGCAAAGTCCATGTCGATATCGGGAGCAGATGGTCTAGATGGATTAAGGAATCGTTCGAAAGGTAGGTAATATTCGATAGGATCTACGTTTGTAATACGTGTTAGGTATGTAGTAAGCGAGCCCGCAACCGAACCTCGAATATTTGTTAGTATTCCATGGTCGTGAGCATAGTGAAGTAGGTCTGACACCACAAGAAAGTACGGTGAATATCCTTTGTCTTTAATAACTTTTAGCTCGTATTCTAGTCGGTCTACATACTCCTTTGTTTGTTGTAGCTTTCTTTTTTCAAAACCGTCATATGCGATTTTTTTTAGCTCATCATCGTATGACAGTCCACTTTCAACAATATAGTTTGGAAGAAACCATTTACCAATAGATATTTCTAAATTACATCTATCCGCTATCTTTACTGTATTTTCTATTGCTTCTGGATTCTCTTTAAAGAATTTTTCTGCTTGTTTTTGCGTGATAAAAGAAAAGTCTTCATCGCTTTCTTCGATTTTGTCATCGTGTTGTGACTGGATAGACATCAGAGTCTGTTTTGCTATGCGGTCTTCTGTCGCTAGATAGTATACATCCTGTCCTGCGACAATCGGTGTGTTTGTTTGTTTTGCAAAGGTAATTATTTTTTTGTTTGTTTCAACTGAGCCTTTTATTTCTGGATGGTGAGTGACTTCGAAATAAAGATTTGGACCGTCTTCGGTATCAGGGAAAGTTTTTTTGTACCAAGATATTCTTTCGTCTGCTTGTTCTGTGTTTGAAAGTTGAAGTGACTTTGGTATGTCCCCACTAAGTGAAGGTATTATTGCGATAAGTCCATCGTTGTATTTTTCCAAAAGCTCTCGGTCTATTCTAGGTTTGTAGTAGAAGCCTTCTAGGTGAGCCTGCGTCACAAGTTTGATAAGGTTCTTATATCCTGCATCATTTTTTGCAAGCAAAACTAGTCTGTATCTTTCTTTGTCTACTCCAGACTCTTTGCTGAGTCGTGATCTATATGCAACATATGCATCAATACCGATAATCGGTTTGATCTCTTTCTTCTTACATTTTTGGTAAAACTCTATGGCACCATAAAGGTTACAGTTGTCCGTTAATGCTATTGCCGTCTGGCCATCTTTTATTGCTGCATCTATGAGGTCAGGTATTTTTGGTAGTGCGTTAAGTAGGGAATAGTGGGAGTGAGTATGAAGATGAATAAATTTAGAATCTGCCATATGTGGGAGGTATTATATCATAATTAAAAATCCACTTTTTAAATTTGACAATATTGAATTAATCTAACATAATCCAAAATGGAGCGATTGGAGGATTATGGCACTGTCGATTGTTGGTTGCGGACTTCTATTCTTCTCTTGTGTATTGGTCCGTATGAGAATGCGGGCCAAGAACGAAATGTACATCGACCCCGCGAGATTTCGTCGGGACAACGATGGTCCGGACCCTGTGTTCTGGTGGAGGGCAAACAAGACCAGCCAGTAAGTTTGGCTGGCAAAACTCAGGGGGCTGTCTGTGCAATTTGCAGACGGCCCCTTTTTTTATATGTTAAAATCCTTCTATGAAAATAATCGGCATAGACGAAGTTGGACGTGGGCCTTTGGCTGGACCGGTTACAGTCAGTGCCGTTTCTTGTGATGAAAAAATATACAAATCTCTATTTAAAAATAAAAATCTTCCAGCATTGGGAAAAGACAGTAAGAAGTTAAAAGAAAAAGATAGAAAAATTTTTGATAAATATTTAAGACAACTTTCAAAAGAAGGAAAGATAGAATTCAAGGTTGTTCACATTTCAAATAGAATAATAGATGAAAAAGGAATTTCATTTTCAATAAAAAAAGCTATAAGTGATTGTATAAAAAGTTTAAAAATAGAAAAAGAATCAAAATTTTTGTTAGACGGAGGGTTAAAGGTTCCAATAGAATTCAAAAATCAAAAAACAAT
>CAZPGQ010000024.1:1681-5073 GCA_964586695.1 uncultured Candidatus Saccharibacteria bacterium | reverse complement strand
GCCCCGATCGTACCCACATCATTTTATTCACACGCGACCCTGAAACCGGCGAAGGATTCGTCAAGCGCATGACTTTGGACGAACTGCGCCAAAAGCCAAGCTTCGAATTTCCGGTCGTCGTCGGTAATACGGTCGCCGCTGGCAAGTTTGAAGTTTTGGATTTAATCATACTTCCGTAAATTATAGTGAATTCAGCATAAAACTGTATCTTGCTGTCATTCCAAATCCCCCGCAGGGGGGGGTGAGGGATCGCCAAGCATAAAAGAACTGTTTTTCCATAATTTATATCTGGCGATTCCTCGTCGCGGCTGCGCCGCTCGCTCGGAATGACTAGGGGTGATGGTGAACGAGTCACTGCCAACGCAAGCCGTGCTCTAATCCTATTGGGGCCGTTCAGCCGTGTTTCCAATGGTAGTACAAGAACGATCCGACGCGTTTCGTTGCAAATATCCCACAAATCATACTAGTAAGCTATTTTTACAAAAGGGCAACGTTAGCGGTAAACGCTCAAGCTTTTATATAAAATCGTTTAATTACAAATATTTAATTGTTGTTTTGGAAAATTTTCAGCGGTTGTCCCTGGTAACATAACCATAATTGGTTAGTTTGGTATCACTTTTAAAATCCCTATAAAGTACAGACCCAAAAAAGTCTGCCATTCCGGCGGGTTTTTGGGCGGTCGTAAGTCGTAAGCCCTGCATCGCTTTGATTCTTTGGCAAAGCAGGGCGAGTCCAACCCGGTTCGGTATTTCTTTTGAGATGCCGGATCGATAAAGGGCTTAGGGCTTCCGACCTAAATCTCAACCCATATCAACACTAGGAGTACTTAATGTTGAAATCCATCACTAAACTAACCAGAAAGGTCGCATTTGCTGCGGCGTTGCTGGCTGGTGTGGCGGGCTTTGGCGCGCAAGCTTACGCTGCCGCTGCTGCCCACACGACAGTCGCATTGACGCCGACTTTGCAAGCGCCTTATGTGACCACAACCACCCTGGCGACCTATGCCGCCAACATGAATGCGCGTTTCCGCGTAGTGTTGACCGACGGTGTTGCCGCCGACTCTGACGGCTATGAAATCATCGCCGCATTTTTGAACTCTTCCAACGCTTTCGTAGGCTTTTCCCGCTCAGGAACCGCCGCAGGCGCAACCTCTTTGACCAAGACCTTGACGGTCGCTTTGGCTCCGCCAGTATCGGCCACGCAGGTTATCTTCTTCGCGGTTGCCCGCGGCGATGAATCCGGCGCGAACTCTGCCGACGACACTTTCTTGGGCGGTACGGCCGCGAACCGGATCGTCATTTTGATGACCCCGAACTCGACCGCAACCGGCGCTGAGAACAACTTCCTCGCCACCACCACCGACGTCGGTGCTGGTAACGCATTCGGCACCACTTTCGCAACCGGTATTACCGCTGCGCAAGTGCAAACGATCGCTGGCTTGGTTGCTGTCAACACCTCGGCGACCCGTCAACCTTTGAGTGCGACCTACGCTGGTCCTGCTCTGACAACGGCGACCAAGGCTTCTGGCGCGACACCGCTCGATGCACGTTTGACCTTCAACGCGACCCTGTCGGATTCGACCGGCTTTGGCAACGTTGCGGACAACACCAACATCACCGCGCAAGTCAATTTGCAAAACGCAACCACCAACTCGCATGGCGGCACCTTGTTGCTCAAGGGCGCTCTGACCGCAGGTCAAAGCAGCTTTAAGCTCGACAACAACAGCGGCGCATTCGTCAACGCTCCTGACAACGTGGACATCGTTGCCGGCACAGTCGTAACCGACCGCGCAGGTAACGGACTCGCTTTGACCAGCAACTTCAGCCCGGTTTCGACCTATGCTGAACCTGGATTCGCATCCAGCGGCACTGCCAAGGTCACCTTGACCAGCGGCTCTGCTGTGAACACTGCCGGCAAATTGCTGGCATTGAACAGCTCAACTGGTACCGGTTTGAACACCGAAACCTTCATCTTTACTGTGCGTATGGCGGAAAACTTTGATGGAACCGGTGTTGACAACGTAGACGATATCGCAGTGACTCCGGCTGCTGCCGATGCATTGACCACCGTCTCTGCGTCTGGTGCGAACACCAATACATTCGCTATCACCATCACGCTGAACGCAAACGCCCAAGCCATCCGTGTCAATTCGACGACGGGTGTATTGGAGTTTACAGCGGATGACACCGTTGGCACGCCAACCTGGACCGCAATCACCCTCGGCTTGACCGTGGGCGCTGGCGCTCTGGTGACGGCCGACGGCGGCACTTTGTCGGCTGCTAACACTCCGGTCAATCTGTACAACAGCTTGAACTCGACCCCGACCGTTGCGACTATCGACAGCAACAGCGATGGCACCGTAGATGGTGTTACCGTTGATTTCGTTGAAGACGTTTCGACAGTCAGCTCGACCGGTTTCTCGATCTTTGATCGCGTAACCCCGGCAACCACCACAACCCCGACCGTAGCGGCGCATCCAACCGATGCATCGAAGGTCAACGTAACGGCGACCCAAGCGACCCTCGTCGGTTACTTGGAAACCAGCCAAACGCAAGGGGCGAATATGAACACCGCCTCTACCAGCGCGACGCCGATTCCGTATGACTTCTCCTTGACCAGTGCGGCGATGACCTATGCGCGGGTTTACAACAGCACCACCGGTGCGTTGCGGACCTTGCCGAACATCGCAGCGGCCGGCACCATCTCTGACGGTGCAGGCCCGATCGTTGTTCAAGTGTTGCGTCAAACCGGCTTGGCCGCAGACCCTGAAGGTAACCTTGTTATGTACTTCTCAGAAGGTTTGGCTGCCAACCCTGCTATCGGCTTCGTCAAGACCCAGAACGGTTCGCTGACTCTGGACATCTTGAACGCGGTTGATGACGGCGGCACGGCTTCGGCCACTGGTACGCGTACAACCACCAGCGTCACCGTTAGCAGCGTTGTTTACAACGCGGCCAACAACACGGCAACCTTTGCGGACGTCGACAACGATGTTCTGACCGCTTTGACTTCCGTCGGTGTAACCGCCGGAAACTCTGGCGGTAACGGGTTCCAGGACGCTTCCGGCAACTTCTCGGGCGAACATGCTGTTACGCCCGCGGCTGCCAGCGCGATCACGACCATTGCCCCTGCTTTCGAACGGGCTGTCGTTGTGTTGAATTCCAGCAACTTCATCACGAATGTTTTGGTCTTCTTGACCGAAAACGTGACGCAGACCGGAACCAACCTCAACGAACGCTTTAGCTTGTCGTTCGCTGGTGCAACCGTAACGCCGACTGCTGCTGCAATCACCAGCAACATCGTCAACCTGACCCTGCCTGGCAATGGTGTAAACCTGCGCCAAGTCGAAGGTCAAACGGTTCAAGTAACCTACACCACATCTGCCACAACCT
>CAZPGQ010000024.1:0-1581 GCA_964586695.1 uncultured Candidatus Saccharibacteria bacterium | reverse complement strand
GGCAACAACAAAGACGTTGCCTTGGCATTCAACGGCGGCACAACCGCTTTTGACACGGCGCTGTACGAAGCCAGCATCCGCGGCAGCTCTGTAACCACAATTCCTGTTTGGATCCGTGTCGTTCATGACGGCGCAGCCAACGAACAAGGAAACGGTATCAGCGCAACCATCCACCTCACCAACCCAGGTGCGCCATCCGGTCAGCAAACTGACTATGTGGCCAGCTTGAACGTGTCCAGCGGCGCTATTACCTCCGCAGGCAGCACGGTCAGCGGCACCTTGGTATTTGTTGACGGGCCTCTGTCCTACACCGCGATCGAATCCGCGCGCTATGCGGTCGTGAACGGTACGGATGGCGTATTCCGCCTCAATGTTGGTACCAACAGCCGTCCGCTCAGCGGCGGTGATCAGTTCGTGATCATCTCCGTTCGCCAAAACGGCGCGACGACCAGCAGCTGGGTTCCAGTAACCTTCGCTGACAAGTCGTTGACTGGCTACTTGCCGTTCGCGCAAGACATCAAGACCACCGTCACAGCCGGTGTTTCCGATTCTCCGTTCATTGACTTCGTCAATAACAACGGCGCAAACGGAACGTTGGTTGCTGCCTTCCGCTTGGATCGCATCTTGTCGGTTGATCTTGCTGACTCGACCGGCTATCAGCTGGTTGGTACCCCTGGTGAATTGGCCCGCACGACCTCTGCTTTGGCAGATTTCCGCGCGTACCGCTTCTTTACCACGATCAACCAATCCACCGGCGCACCATATGCGTTGTGGAAGTTCAACCAAGGCACGGATGACGAAGCCTTCACCCTCGTCGGTGGAGCGGTTAAGTCCTCCTTCTCGGTTAACCAGCACAATGTGGACAACATCGGAAACTCCTTTGGTTCCGGTTATGGTATCGCCTACAGAGACTCGGGCAACAGCGTGGCTGTCTTGAACCAAGACACCTTGTTCTACCCGGTCACTGCAAGCACCGCATCCAGCATGAACCTGGCTGCCGGCTGGCATCTGATCACCGCACAAGCAGCGGTGGCAAGCCCTGGCAACCTGGGTAACTCCGGCTCCGATAACGCTGCCGTCGGCATGATTATCGAAGCAGGCGCTCGCCGCAACGGCGATGCCGCCGCTGCGGTCCGCACCGGTGTTCGTACCTGGATTCGTGGTACCACGAATAACAGCCTAACAGCGCTCGAAGCAGGCAAATCTTACTTTGTCTACTTGAACGCAGCAGATTCGACTTGGACCGGCCAATAGCCGATTCAAGCGGAAACGCGAGGGAGGGGGCCGAAAGGCCCCCTCTTTTTTTGTAGCGGAATAAATTAGGATAGGCGGGCAGCGGCGTTGCCGCCAATATCCAAATTGCCAGGCAGGTTAGCTTTCGCGTCCCAGGCCATTTTCTTGCGGTACAAGGTCGATGCGCTGACTTCCAGCAGGGCGGCCGCCTTTGGCACATTGCCATCGCAGGAAGTTATTGCTTGCTCGATGGCCTCTTTTTCCAAAAGCCATAAAGGTTTTATTGCCGCAGAGACGAGCTTCTGTACTTGAGGGAAAGGCATAAAATCGGCTCTTGCCGCCCAATCG
>CAZPGQ010000023.1:0-5092 GCA_964586695.1 uncultured Candidatus Saccharibacteria bacterium | reverse complement strand
GGAGCACAAGTAAAAATAACTCGACGTGACGCAGACATAGGGGAAGGTAAAATTAGAGAACTACAACAACAAAAGAGTTCAACAGACGAAGTCCGCGAAGGAAGCGAATTTGGAGCTATGATTGTTTCAAATATAGAAATAGCACCAGGCGACCACATAGAGTGTTTTATCATAACCGAACAATAAAATGTCTACACGAGATGACAGAATAAAAGAAATATTGAGAGACTTAGGCGCACGCTTTTTACTACTAAACGGCAACGGTTCTTCTCTTATAACAGTTACAAATGTTGAATTAACAAATCGAGCAAAAAATGCTACTATCTTTTTTACAGTCTTCCCTACAGAGTTCGAGAAGACTGCATTAGAATTTGCAAAGAGAAAGAGAAGTGAATTTAAAGAGTTTGTAATGGAGCATTCAAAACTTGGCCGTGTTCCACAACTCGACTTTGACATAGATACAGGCGAAAAAAATCGACAAAAAATAGACGATTTATTAAGCCAAAACTAGATTGACCTAGTGGCCAAGTGGTAAGGCAAAGATCTGCAAAATCTTTATACGGCGGTTCGATTCCGCCCTAGGTCTCCCGTAAAAAAGCAAAGCTTTTTTAGGAAATGCCCGGATGGCGGAACTGGTATACGCGCACGACTTAAAATCGTGTCTCGAAAGGGATGTGGGTTCGATTCCCACTCTGGGCACCAGAAGAAAAACGAAGTTTTTCGAGTGAGAATCGAAAGGCGGAGCGGTTTACAGTTGCAGTAGCAACTGTCGCGAGCCGCGGACACGAGCAAAATTTTTGACGAAGAATTTTGACTCGCGGAAGATTCCCATCTCGGGCACATTGAGATTTTTACAATTAAATGGTATAAATCTAGAAGTATTTTATGCACCTATAGCTCAGCTGGTAGAGCAGATCCCTCTTAAGGATAAGGTCCCAGGTTCGATCCCTGGTGGGTGCACAAGGCTTAAAATTGAGTAGCAATTTTAAGCACTTGTGCAGACCGGAGCGGTTTACAGTCTCAGCAGAGACTGTCGCGAGGTCAGGGTCCTAGGAAAATTTTTTTCTGACGAGAAAAAATTTATCCAGGACACAAGCACTTTAATTTTTATTGTATTTAGTGTAGTGTCTTCAAATTGGGCAAGTGGCGGAATTGGTATACGCGCTAGTCTTAGGAACTAGTTCCTCACGGATTGGGAGTTCGAGTCTCCCCTTGCCCACCAAACACAAAAGCACCGAAAGGTGTTTTTTGTTTGTACCAAAGTGGGCAAGGAGAAAGCTCTGGGAGAGCTTTCGTGGGGACTCGAAGCCCGATTGAGATTTTTTAAGAACGGAGTGAATTAAAAAATCCAATTGGGGTACTGATCCTGTAAGGATCGAGTCTCAGATTTTGTACTATCTATTATATATTGACACTGTGATTATATTGTGATATTGTTTAGTGCAGGAGGTGCCAAATGGCACACAACAGAGCCACGGAATTGCTTGGTCAATTCTTCAAGTGGCTCAATAAAGTCCGAGAGTCACTGGAGAAGTCGGAAAGAGCGGAGAAGTCGTTGGTGATTGATCACGATGGCGGAAGCATAGTGGTTCCAATTCGTCACGAAACACCAGACGGATATCTCTGCGACAAGCAGAGGCCATTCGCGTGGTATGTGGCGTGGCCGTTCTGCTCTGACTTCATGATGAACGAGATGTGGTTCATCAGAAAGGATGACCCGCGGATCCTGAGTATCACAGACTCCAACGCATTTTTCTAGAATCTACCCCCGCCCACGCACAACCCGCGTGACAGGCGGGTTTTGCTTTATCTAAATTTTACATATCAAAAAACCGCCAGCTCTTGCCGGTGGTTTTTTGATTCCTAGAACGCTCTCTCTCCCCTAATGACTCTAATCAGAATCACCATAATCGCTATGACAAGTAGGATGTGTATAAAACCTCCAATCGTGTACGAAGTTACAACCCCCAAAAGCCACAGAATTCCCAGAACAACTGCAATAGTAGTTAACATAAATTAGTTAGTTCTAAATGTTGCTGGCCAAGTAATACTTTCATTTCCGAATCCATCTCTAACATAGATTACATAGTAGTAAGTTGTGTTTGAGCTTAGATTTGAAAGGGTTGTTGAATGAGATGCTTGTAGGTATGTATTAACCAACACACTAGATCCACCGATAGTTACTCCTGTTGTTGCACTTCCCTCTATCATATACATAGGTGAAGTTGCATAGTACAAAACAGAAGATGAGTTCTCATTTGTATTCCAACTCAAACTAGAAGAGTTATTTGTTACATTTACATTAACTGAGTTTATTGATGGTGATGTACTGTCTCCATTCATTAATGTATTTAGAGCTGCGATTGTAAGTGGACCAACACGACCATAACCTGTAGTTGCAGGTGTTCCTGAACGTACAATACCCTGTGCAGTTTGAAATCTCTCAACTGCGGCCTTAGTAAGTTGACCAAAGTAACCAGTAATGAGTCCTGACTGATAAATAACTGGATCCTTTGCCAAATATGTTTGCAAAGCAGAAACGTCTGCACCACTCATACCTAGTTGTAGAGAACGTGTAAGGGTGGCTGCATTTGCTGTAAATGCAAATCCAAAGATAAACAGTGACAGACTTGCTGTTATGGATAATGTCAATAAACGCTTTACACTTACTGGTGTAAAGATATTTGTAGTTTTCATATATTTTTTATTATTATCTTGTTAATTAGGTTTAGGTATAGGTTAAAGCTCGACTAGACTTATCACCTTCCCTCCACTAAAGGAGCCGTAATATATACTGGTATATTACAGACTTAGTTATTGACATTATTTTTAAATAATTCTTGATATTTTGGACAATTAATATCTATCCAATGACTCTTCTAGTAAAATCATTTTGAAATACACCTCTAGGGTCAACCTCTTTACATAAATCTTTAAATCTCTGCATATCTGGGTAAGATTCTGAAACTTCATTATGAGTTAATGGAAAATGTTTTCCCCAATGTAGTCTAGCTCCATAGTCCCGAACCAAAATCTCTGCCAATTTTTTTGTAAAATTATAATACTCTTTTCTATTTTCCTCTTTGTCATAAGTAAAGAATCCCATTGCATAGTACACACCGCCAACAGACATAGAAATAAGTGTGTTATCAGAAAAAACCTTACGTATAAACATAGTGTAATGCAATGTATACTTTCCGAAATCATCCTTTAATTCTTGTTCTAGATGTGGTGACAGATGAGACTCTCTACCAGCAAACCATTCAACAATACTTTTTATAGTTTCAAAAGCTTCCAACATTTTAGCCTCAGGGATAAAAACTTCCATTTCTACGTGTCGAAAATAATAGTGGTGCTTTGTATGAAATGTTAACCCAACATAATCTTTATTTATAACATTTATTGGAGTCAGAACTTTTGTTAAAACGTCTTTGTAATAACTAACCACGAGTTTATTATTTTTTAATAGTAAAATAAACTTTAGGATAACGTGCGGTAATATTTCTATTGTCAGAAAATCTACTTGTCTTAGAACAAAAGCTTTAATTGAATCTACAAAAGACCTGTTCTCTACTCGCTTTTTTCTAAAAATAAAAAACTCCCAAGCATAAGGAATAACTACTGTTTGCATAAGTGGCCACTCGGACTCCTCTTTCAATACATCAGTCAAATTTGATAAAGCTTTTGTCGATTCTAGAATATAGTATCTAGGAACACATTTTATTTTCATTGAAACTATAACCCCCATACAGCCAACAGAAGCCCTTGCAGCCTTTAATTTTTCCCCTCCGTCATATTCATAAATCTTTGCATTTCCATTTTCACTATACCCAGCCACTTTCATAGATTGAATAAAATGAGAAAAACTAGAGTTTCCAGTACCGTGAGTTCCAGTAGATGCCAATCCTGCAACAGACTGTTCCATTATTCCACCCATTGCTGGAAGCATTAAACCTTTATCTGTCAAAAATGGAATTAGATCTTTTAACTTGCATCCACCACCAACTTCAACCACGTCCCCATCCATTTTTATTGAATTTATTTTCTTGATATCCAAAAAGACATCTTCGGAAACAATACCCCTGTTCCAAGCATGGCCAGAACCGATACATCTTATTTTCCCATCTTTATGCTTATTTAATATATCTATAACTTCACTTTCGGACTTTGGTTCATAATAAAACTTTGGACTGAAAGCAAAATTTTTCCCAAAATTTTCAATTTTCATATTACTATGATACTTTATTCTTCACCTCATTGCCGTCAAAAAAGTCTACGATACTCTGTGCAGCAAGCACTGCCATATCGTTTCTGGCACTTTCCCTAGCAGATGCAATATGTGGAGTCAGAACTACATTATCTAAATCTTTTAAACCTTCGGTTAAATTTGGTTCGAATTCAAAAACATCAAGACCCGCACCTGCAATGACTTTATTTTGTAGTGCTGAAACAAGTGCAACCTCGTCCACAACAGGTCCGCGAGATGTGTTTATCAGAAAAGCAGATGGTTTCATCATTTTCAAATGACTTTCATTTATCAAGTGTCTAGTAGAATCCATAAGCGGAACATGAAGACTGACAATGTCCGCTACTTTTATTAGCTCATTTACATCCGGATGAAAAACTGCTCCACAATCGCTTTCTATTTTTTCGTTTTTTGATATATCGTTATAGATTATATTTACACCAAAACCTTTTAGAATATGAGCTACTCTTGCACCAATATTTCCAACACCCACTAGACCGACTGTTTTTCCACTCAAGTCAGTTCCAACAAAATTATACGGTGTCCAACCTTTAAACTTACCCTCTCTCATAAAAAGATCACCTTCTACAAGTCTTGTAGTAAGAGCAAGCATCAAAGCTACTGTGTGCTCTGCTACAGCCAAAGCAGAAACCCCAGGTGTGTTTGTCACAACCACACCTCTTTTTTTGGATTCCTCAACGTCAATATTGTTAAAACCAGTAGCATAGTTTGCTACTATTTTTGCAGTAGGCACTGCATCAAAAAAACTAGAATCAACTTTATCAGTCAAAAGTGTTATAACTCCATCATATTCTGCTTTCTTCAAATTTTCCAAAAGTTCATCGT
>CAZPGQ010000022.1:0-5126 GCA_964586695.1 uncultured Candidatus Saccharibacteria bacterium | reverse complement strand
CGCAAAGGTTTATCCGCAAGGAAAGCGAACAGTCTCTCACCGAAACCAAATCCAAATGTTGGAGGCATTCCGTATTCAAGCATTTCGACAAACTCATCGTCTGACATCATAGCCTCTTTGTCCCCCCCTTCCAAAAGTTTCTTTTGATTTTCAAATCTTTCTCTTTGATCAACAGGATCGTTCAATTCAGAAAAACCGTTTGTCATTTCTGAACCTGCAAGCACAAGCTGAACACGTTCTGTTAATTCTTTGTTATCTTCTTTTGATTTTGAAAGTGGAGAAACTAGTTTTGGCACATCAATAAGCCAAACTGGACCAGAAATTTGCTTTCGACAATATTTCCAAAGTGTATCTGTTAGTCTTTCTTTGTTATTTCCATCGTACTTCACACCAAACTCTCTTAGTTTACTCTCCATTTCTTCTGTACTAGCAGTCAAAACATCTATACTTGTTTTTTCTTTCACTGCATCAACATATGAAAGTTTTGGCCAAGCACCTTCTAGAGAAAAGCTGTGTCCTCTTGTTGAAAAATTAAATGTTCCGAAAGTTTCTTTTGCTATGTATTTTATAAGCTCTTCTGTAAAGTGAATTCCTTCTGTGTAGTCCATGAAAGAAGCGTAGAATTCTAGATTGGTAAACTCTTGTGTATGGTCTGGACTAGAACCTTCGTTTCGATAAACACGACCTATTTCAAAAGTTCTTGGAAAACCACCCGCCATTAGTCTCTTTTGCCACAGTTCTCCAACAGAGATTCGCAAAAATACATCCAGATCATAGTCATCATGATGAGTTTTAAATGGGTTTGCCTCAGCACCTCCTGTCGTAACTTCTAGGGTTGGAGTTTCGACTTCCACAAAGTCGTTATCATTCAAAAATTTTCTTGCAGATTCCCAGAATTTTGATTTCTTCAATATAAGACTTCGTAGATCTTCATCCATTAGGAAATCAAGATATCGCTTTCTGTATCTTTCATCTATGTCTTGTAGTCCATGCCATTTTTCTGGAAGTGGGAGTAGAGTTTTGCCTGCCATTACCCAAGAGTCTATCATTACACTCGGCTCGCCTGTTTTTGAAAGCATTGGAGATCCAGTAATAGAAACAAAATCACCAATATCTACAGTATCTACAAAAAGAGAAAAAACATCTTCTGGTAATGTGTCTTTTTTGATTATAGCTTGGATTTTTTCTGTGCCATCAAAAATAACAGCAAAAAGTATTGCACCCTGACCCCGCAAAGCCATAACACGACCAGCAACAGAAACTTTTGCACCACCTGCCACTTGTGCGTCAAAATTATCTTTCAAAAAACCAATAGGAAAATCCCGTGGAACACGAGCTGGGTACGGATTTATACCCTTATCTTTTAATATCTGTAATTTCACAAGTCTCGCTTGTCGTATTTCTTCTAGTGATGCCATGATTTAAGTATAAAGTAAAAAGTAGAAAGTTGAAAGTTCCAAAATTTATTTAAACAAACACCTTTTTAGAGCATCCGCAGACCTGAAGCATGGTTCTGTCAACGACCAAAGCTTTGCTTTGGCTCATTGACAGATTCAGGTCGAGGACAGAGAGAGTTTTTCGCCGGAAAAACGAGCGTCTCTAAAAAGGTGTTTGTGAAATAATAAATTTCCCCCAAATTATTTAACTTCCTTCACAGTGTAAGTAAGCTCTCCATTAGGTGCCTTGAAAGAAAAAGTATCCCCTTTCTTTTTACCCAAAATAGCTTGTCCAAAAGGAGATTTCATAGAAATTTTGTTTGATATTACATCTGACTCTTCTGAACCAACAATAGTGTACTCAAATTTCTTGCCATCCTTTTCAACTGTAACTGTAGATCCAACACCAACAAGTCCACTATTGTTTGACTGAACAATAGTTGCATCTTTTAGTAGTTCTTCTAGCTTTGAAATTCTGTCTTCGATAATACCCTGATTGTCTCTTGCTTCATGATATTCTGCATTTTCCTTCAAATCTCCAAGTGATTTTGCGTATTCTAGAGCCTCTGCAACTTCCTTTCTCTTTGTGCCTTTCAGTAGTGCTAATTCCGCCTTAAACTCGTCATATTTCTCTTGTGTCAAATATTCCTTCATTGTTTTTGGGCTTATTTTTATTAATTAATTCCGCACAGTATAGCCTAAAAATGCCTTATGGTCAATTCCAAGGTGATAAACGAACAAAAAGACCCGAGTTAATCAAGATACTCGCTGGCGTAGACATGAACCCAATCCAAAAACTCCTGCATAACCAGCACCGCTCCAAACTGGTTGTTCTTTGACCCCCTTTCCATAACTATTGCATATGCATATTTAGGGTTTTCATATGGCCAGTAACCAACCACCCACGAGTTAACTTCATCTTTTGCAACTCCAATTTGTGCCGTTCCAGTCTTTGAGGCAACTTTTACAAATGGGAAATTTATTGCTTGCGATGTGCCTTCTGTTACACCCTGTCTCATTCCCTCTTTGACGATTTTGTAATCACTTGGATTTAGACCTACTTCTTTTGTTTCAACTGGCTGTCCTGTATTTTTTATAAAAGTTGGAGTTAAAATTTTTCCATCTGTCGCTATTGCTCCGACAGCTCGAACAACCTGTAGAGGTGTGACTTGGAAACCGTACTGACCGATAGAAGTGTTGTAGGTATCTCCAACTCTCCATTCTTCGCCATTAAAAGCTTTCTTCTTCCATTCAGGACTTGGTATTGTTCCATACTTCTCACCCATGAAATTTATATTTGTAGTAGTTCCAAAACCAAACATAGCGACATATCTGTCCAGATTTCCTATTCCAATACCCTTTTGGTCTTTGTAGCCTCCAGAAACCTCATAGAAATAAACGTTAGAGGAAACTGCTATGGCCCTACGGAGATCCGCAAGACCGTGTGCTTTCCAATCCATAAAAACAGAAGGTTTATCTGGGTAAAAAGGGTTTGGAATAGTAATAGAGCCTGTACTTAATATTTGTTTTGTTGGTGAAATAACTTTTTGATCCAAAACTCCCATAGCCACAAAAAGTTTCATAATCGAACCGGGGGTGTATAGGCCCTGAACAACTCTGTTCAAAAATGGATGATTAGAAGAATTCAACCACTCATTTATTTTTTTACTATTTGAACCATCGGTCATCACCTTTGAATCATATTCTGGGAAATTACTTGAAGCCAATATTTCTCCAGTATGAACATCCATTATTATTCCAGCCCCGCCTTTGTATCCAGCACGATCTGCAATATCCAAAAGAGATGCATAAAGTCTTCTTTGCAATCTAATATCTATCGAAGTTTGTAAGTTTTCACCGTCTACAGGTTTATCTACTACACTTTCTGAAACAACATTTCCCCTAACATCTGTCTCCACTATTTTTGTGCCATCTTTTCCAGAAATATAGTCATTGTAGATTTTTTCCATTCCATCCTTTGGAACAAACTTTTCTTGATAATAAAAACCGGAAGAATCCTTTGATGGATATTTTATATAACCCAAAATAGTAGACAACCCGGTGGACGTTGCATAAGCGCGCAAAGAATAGTCCTCTGTATTCGGATTTGCTTCATTCCAAGCCAATGGAACCTTGTTTCTATCAAAAATCACTCCTCTGTCTGCATAGATAAATGTTTTGTGAAGACTGTTGTTGTCACTTCTTGTTCGAAATACATCACCATCATTTATCTGAAGATTCCAAACTTTATAAACAAACACCGATCCAACAATAAAAATAAAAAGATAGACCATAGTAAAAACATTTCTAGATATAGGTTTTTCTATTCGCCCCTCAAACTGGTCAGTGTTAAAATCCGGTAGATTCTGGGAATCGAGAAAAATCTCGTCTGGGGCAATATCACCTCCACCTGTTAAATCCCTCTTTCTAAATAAATTTTTTAAACTATGGAACATAAACTATGTACGAATTCTTGTTTTTATTATGGAAACTAAAGTAAGTGTCACAACGGCAACAATCAATCCCGTATACGGCATTGGAAACCTTGGGGCATACAACACATCATAAAGGAAACCGAAAAATATAGCTTCTGCATATATTGGAATGCTTGCAACAAAGTAAGCCAAAAACAATACAGATATCCACCACGGCAAAAAAACAATACCTAAAAATGTTAGTGCAAAAAGGCCTATTCTTGTAGTGAATTTATTCACCAAAATATAATATCACACAAGGAAGAATTACCTTATAGCGGTCTCTACGAAGACGGATTTTGTTTGAAAAACATTACCCGGAGTCCTTACATATGCTGTTTTGAATGAACTCTGTGAATTCGCATCAATATAGTAAACACTGCCCATAACAGAAGAGTTTATACCCGGATAAAGAAAAGTATCGCCCCACAAAACGTCTGCATCTTTTGGAAGCTCTATCTGGAAGTTACCCCCCCCTTTACCAACAAGCTCAAAACTAGCACCAGTTCTGGACAGAATAGCTTCTTGTTTGTTATTTCCAGAAGAAAATAGTTGAACAAGAGAAGTGTTTGGTGTAACTGTAGTCACTACACCGATAATAACGTTATCTGAAAGATAAACTCTATTTGCTTGTAATACACCCTGACTTGAACCAACATCTATAACAAACGTGTCATAGGGAGACTTTGGTGGTTTTGACAAGACTCTAGAATAGACTAGGTTTTTTACACTCCTACGGCCAATTTCTAATTTTAGTTCCTGATTTTCCTTTAACAAAATATCATAATCTATTTCCTTTAGTTTCAGACTGGCGTTTTCACTCTCTAACTCCAGATTCTTTTTTATTAAATTATTCTTAAATGAGAAAAAATTACCAATACCACGAAATGGAGCCGTAACGATACTCTGTCCCAGCCAGAGTGGTCTAGCTATTCTATAAAACAAACCTCTAGAAAAATTAGATGCAAAAAAACTGAGACTAAAAATTGTTACCGCCACAATAACAATGATAACCAATGTCTTTTTATGTTCGTTCTTTGGTTTACTTTTTAGGAGGTAGTTCATCTTTGTTTGTTATCAAAACATCTTTATACATTTCCATATGTTCCAATATAATACCAGTTCCTCGGCAAACAGTAGTTAGTGGATCCAAAGCAACGTGTACTGGTATTTTTGTGTATTCATTTATAAGTTCAGCCAAACCTTTTATCAAAGC
>CAZPGQ010000021.1:0-5277 GCA_964586695.1 uncultured Candidatus Saccharibacteria bacterium | reverse complement strand
TTCCACATAAAACATTTCAATGTTCCCTCACCTTTTGTATCTTTTATATTAAAATACAAATACGAACGACCTTCATACATTTGGACGCCAGAAACCTCACCGACTATTCGAGCCTTTTCTTGTTTTAAAGCAGAGTTAAGCTTATCAATATACAAACTGACTGGGATAATCTCTTTGTCTTTCATACTATTATTTACTTATCTTTAACGTTTGTTTTCTAGATTTTATAAATTCATAAATAGATGGAGAAAGTGATGCCATTATTACAATACCAACAACATAGTGTAGATACTTTTCAACTCCTGGAATTGCTCTACCAAGATAGTAACCAAGAAATGTGACTCCAACTATCCAAAAGAAACCTCCTAGAATAGAATCAAGGCTAAACTTTTTGAAATGCATTCTTGCGGCCCCAGCCATAGTTGGAGAGAAAGATCTTACAATAGGAACAAAACGCCCAAAGATTAAAGTCTTGTCGCCATATTTGTCGAAAAACTCTTGTGTATGGTCTAAATGACTTTTCTTGAACCAGTATCTGTCGTTACTTTTCAAAATGAAGTTTCGAAGTCGTTCACCCATAAAATAACTAAAGTTGTAACCCAAAATACTGGCAACAAAAAGCGTTGGCACGAGTATAGCCATATTGAAATACCCTTGTGATGCCAGAAAACCAGTAGTAAAAAGTAGTGAATCTCCCGGTAAATAAAAAGTTAGGGGAAAAGATTCAAGGAAAATAATTACAAAAAGAATAACATATCCATAGTATCCAACATCTTTTATAAGAGTGATCAAATGTTCCATTGGTGCTATTGTAACATAATATAAAAGGAAACTCCGCACGTCTTGACGGAACGTGTGAAGTTCCCCAGACATGCGGAGTTTGTGTGAGCCGGAGATTGGCTCTAGAGAACGCGCGACAGCGCGTAGACCACGACCCCAGCAAGGGCCACAATTCCAGCCCACCACTGAAGAGGCATGGACAACACGGTCTGCAACCTGGACTGAGACTGCTCGGTCTGCGCCGAAGAAACCGACGATCTAGCAATCGAGTTCATACTGCCCTCCCTAACTAAAATTCTAGACCTTTTTAAATATCGAGTCAAATAAAATATAAACAAGCATACCAAACAATGCGCGAGGCTTCGCCTCGCGCATTGTTTGTATTCTAAACATTCACAATCTGGATGAAATCCGACGTGAGAATTCTAAAACTTTCAGATTTGAGTGCAGTTCTAGGAACAAAATTTTGGTGACCAAGCTGTATATTAATACTGCGCGTGGAAGCAAAAAATTGCAGTGACAACGAAATGCACCAAATGTGGAAGTTTTAACTACTCGATAAATGTAAAAGCTTTACCTTTTTTACCGGCTCTACCTGTTCTTCCAATTCTATGAACATAGTCCTCGTATGTAGCTGGAATATCGAAGTTGATAACATGAGAAACTCCAGAGATGTCCAAGCCTCGAGCAGCAACGTCTGTTGCAACTAGGACCTGTGCTTTATCATCTTTGAAAGTTTTCAATGCCCTCTGTCGTGCTGACTGGTTTTTGTCGCCATGAATAGATTCTGCCTTGAAACCTCGTGCATTCAACATTGTTGTTAGTCTTTCAACACCGTGTTTTGTCCGTCCGAAAATTAGAACTTTACTAAAGTCTGGTTGCATAAGCATTGAATGTAGAACATCCAACTTATTTTCACCTCGTTCGACTCTGACAACATCTTGTTCAACATTTTTTGATGTATCTTGAGTTTTTACAGAGATCATTACAGGATTCTTCAAGAAATCTTTTATAAGTGCAGAAATTTCTGGAGAAAGTGTCGCTGAGAAAAACAGAGTGTGTCTGTCCTTTGGCATCATGGCCATCATGAACTTCATATCGTTTATGAAACCCATGTCTAGCATTCTGTCTGCTTCGTCCAAAACAACTGTTTTGAAATATGAAAGGTTTAATGATTTTCTTTCGATCAAATCCTTTAGTCGTCCTGGTGTACCGATAACGAATTCATTTCTGTATCGTAACTGTCGCATCTGTGAACCTATCGGTGCACCTCCAACGCAACATGTAGAACTTATCTGCATTCCACCAATAAAACCTTTTAACTCTTCTTCTATCTGTATTGCGAGCTCACGTGTAGGACACATGATAAGTATGTTTTCTTTTGGATTTGAAAGTACTTTATGAATAAGTGGAATAAGAAACGCCGCTGTTTTTCCTGTACCTGTGTTTGCGATACCAACAACATCCTCGCCTTTTAGAACATGCGGAATAGCCCGATCTTGGATCGGAGATGGATCAACATAACCTTTTGTTATGATGTTTTCTTTTAATCTTTCGTCTATAAGAAAATCTGAGAACTTGTGCTCAGGCACAAACTGTTCAACAGTTTCTGTTATAACTGCTTTGTTAACAAACTTTGATGGATGGATACTAGTAGAAGCACCTCGGCCCCTACCACCTCCACCTCTGTTACCACCACGAACTGGGAATCGTGACCGACTTCCGGTTGAGCGACCTGCGAACGCAGTCTTTTTAAATGTCCTCGAAAGGACACCTTTTTGTATTTTTGATTGCATTTAATTAATTGAGCGCGGTAAGAGGTAAACCTCTAGTCCTTCATCTCAAGTTAATAAATAAAGTAGAGAAGACTCAATGCAAAGTACTATATACTACTCGCTCATTTTTGTCAATTATACTGCTTGACATATACTATATATTATGCTATGATTGTAATCAGAGGAACATGCTAGTATATGCCAAGTCGGCAAAATACTCAGCATGACATACCATGACCAACATACTCCGTACGGCCATCCTGTTCGTTCTCGTCCTCATCGGCTTCTCGGTCACCCCCAGCTGGGCGGCCGACCCGTACTACGGGTACGAGCGGGTGGTGATCCAGAGCGCCACATGGACGGCCCCGGACTACATCAATTTGAGGGATTTCCCCCCACTCGGAGGTAAACTCACCGAGCGAGACGCTCGGATCCTGGACCTGCATCAAGAGCCTCTCAAGGTGGGTGGGTGGTTCGTGAACGAGTTGCGTGAACGCCACACCTTCGAGGTAGTCTATCTCGAGCGAGGCACCATGGTCTGGGCTGACAACGCAGCTGGTAACACCCCGCGCTACCTCGTGAGTTGTGGAAACAGGATCAACTTCCTGCTTTCTCACGAAATCACACAGGTGTTGAACCCAGCACCACCGGCTCCGGTGCCAGCACCGAAAGCCCGCATGCGCGCTCTCTGGAGCTGGGTATGGTCCTGGATGCAGTGGCCCTTCGTTCGCTACGAGTAGGTCACCGCGCCGCTCAAGTTCATCCGCCACCTGACGGCATTCAGGTAGAGCTTCAGCTCAACAACGGCAGATCCGAAAGGAGTTCTGCCGTTTTTTCATTTTTAAAATACTTTTCTATAATACAATATTTATTGACAGAAATACAACTTTTATGATATAATAATGAACAGGTGTGTCGCCAAGACGGTGGCACCAAAAACGTGAGGATGACCTAATGATGCGACGACTGCTGTCCGCCCTGTTCGCTCTCGCTCTCTTCTTCGGCTTCGCCAACTTGGCACTCGCACAGTCGAGTACCCGACCGGGGTTTTCGACGAGTGTGCGCAACACGGTCCCGACGCCGATCGGCAAAACCGGTATCATCGTCAAGATCGTCGACGGCTACGGCCAGCCCGTGAGGGACGCAAAACTGGTAGTGATTCCAGTGAAGCGGGACCCTCTCACGTACGAGAAGTACGTGGATCTGGGGTCAGCAAAGAATTACCCTCCTTGCACTGGTGGAGCGGTGATCGGATGTGTACAGCAGGAAGGCATGGTGGAGGTTCCCTTCACGATGCTTCCACTCGACAGGAGCGAGCAATGGACTGATATCATCGTCCGAGCCGAGGCTCCCAACGGGTTGATCCAAGGAATATGGGATCAGCGAAGGGTTCAGGTGCAAGCGAATGGGCGCCCTGAATATCTGGCGCCGATTTACATGTACGATTACGGATTTGCTTCATACCAGACAAGAATATGGTGGAAGAACAAGGACGTCTTCGTCATCAGTACCCTGGTCCGCTCCCCGTACGCAATGGATGTTTCCGTCGGCATTTCATTCAAGGCAAGCTCGTACACGAAAGTGGCCGTGGAATACGGCCAAATCAACATGAATGATCGGGTCGACGAGGGGTGGACCAATATCGAACACGAGTTCTATGCGCCGGATACCAACATGGACCGCTTTGGCGGTTCACTGTGTGGCAAGGTGCAGTTCACATCACCGTACGATCCAGAGTGGGTGTACGACAACACCGACGAAGTGTGCGTCGCGCAGAGGCAGTAGTTAGTACACTACTCCTCGATTCAAAAGACCGGTAGGGACTTCCCTGCCGGCTCTTCTTTTATATAAATATAATAATTTACCTAAACAGTGCCCAAGATTTTTTTGCGTGATCCAGATAGTAGTCGAATCCAATGAATCCGGCTGTTTTATGAGCAAGCATTATTAGAATAGCTAAAACCAAAAGTTGTGGGTTTGTACTAACAGTTCCTGCAAAAAGATAGTTGAGGTTCATAAATGCTCCAAAGAAAGCAGCGAGGAATGTAAGTGCTCCAAAGATAAGTCCGAGCCCAACGAGAATTTCTCCGTATGTTATAGCGTATGACCATGCGTTTGCATATGGTGATACTGCATGTTGCAAAAACCAAGCATACCAACCAGATACATCCGGATGAAGACCTGTTGTTTTTGCTAACGCACCATTTACGAAACCTGCGATAGCTACACCTGACTTTTCGCCAACCCAAACTGGATTAATAAGTTTCTCATACCCCGCATGTAACCACTCCCAGCCGACATAAACGCGAACAATAAGCCAGATCCAAGAAAATTTTGGACTGGTAAAAATGGGATTGAAAAAATTTTTCATATCTAGTGAGTTAATTTTATAAATAAAACCTTGCAATATTAATTATATCAAGGTTTAATTCATATAACACAAACTTATGCACAAACATGAAGAAACTATTTGGGATGTAGTTGTTATTGGTGGCGGAGCATCCGGCATGATGACTGCTGGTCGCGCTGGGTCACTTGGTAAAAAAGTTTTACTCTTAGAAAAAAATGATGAGCTGGGTAAAAAACTTCTAATAACCGGTGGTGGTAGATGCAACGTAACAAATGCAGAACAAGATTTGCGGACTCTGCTGTCAAAATTCAAAGATTCTGACAAATTTCTATTTTCTGCTTTTTCTCAGTTTTCTAATAAAGATACTTTGGA
>CAZPGQ010000020.1:0-5376 GCA_964586695.1 uncultured Candidatus Saccharibacteria bacterium | reverse complement strand
GTCAAATTCGTTCACCTCCTTTGGGCTGAGTAAATAATAACCTTATATCACAGGCTTGTCAAGCCAGTAAAATTCGGGTAAACAAAAACCCCGAACAGTACCGGGCGCGTACTGCGCGAGGTCCTTGTTACGGGGGTGGGGTTACAGCCCGACCAGCTTGAGGTACTCCCTGAGAGCTCGTCTCTTGACGATATCTCGCAGGCGGGCCTCGTTGCGTGCTGTATGTCGGAAGATCCTGTGCCAGTTGTTGGGACGATTTGGATCCGCACCGACATCAGCCATGTATGCCCTTCCAAATACTCTCTGGTCGCTTTTCATCGCCCAGCATCCTCCTCGGGTGTAAGAGTCGTTGGCCTTGAAGGGTCTTCCATGGAAGACAACTGTTTCAAGGCTTAGCGAAAAATTCCCCCACACGACGAACTGGATGTACGTCTGGCCTGCAACGATTTCATTCATCATCACAGGGCGCAGGCGGTTTCGCTTGTTCTGGCTCATATCAACTCCTTGCCCGATAGGGCAGGAAAGGGTTAAGCAAATCTTTGAATATTATATTACTTTTAGTGGTATTTGTCAAGTACAAAATCACCCCAAAATCCATCACTTTTTCCTTGTGATGACATCGAAATTTTGCTATAATTACTCCCATAACAAATCACAAAATATGGCTAAAAAAGACTCTTACGGTGCAGATGCGATACAGATTCTCGAAGGACTAGAACCAGTTAGAAAGCGACCGGGAATGTACATTGGTACAACAGGACTCGACGGACTACACCACCTAATTTGGGAAATTTTTGACAACTCTCGTGATGAAGCCATGGGTGGTTTCGCAAACGACATCGAAGTAACACTCCTACCTGGAAACAGAATCCGAGTAACAGACAACGGACGAGGTATACCAGTTGATATTCACAAACAAACAAAAGTTTCAGCTCTTGAAACTATCATGACAACTCTCCACGCCGGAGGAAAGTTTGGTGCAGAAGACGGAGGTTACAAAGTTTCTGGAGGTTTGCACGGAGTGGGTGCGTCTGTGGTAAACGCGCTATCTATCTACTGTAAAGTAACTGTTCACAAGGAGGGTAACGGTATCTACATGCAGGAATATTCTCAAGGAAAGAGAAAAGCTCTTGTAAAGAAAGTTGGATCAACAAAGAAAAACGGAACCATAGTTTTGTTTGAACCAGATCCAGCTATTTTCCCAATCATTGAGTTTGATGCAAAAAGAGTTGTAGATCATTTGCGACAGCAGGCGTACCTAGTAAAGGGTTTACGTATCACAGTTAACGACGCTACAAAATACGAAGGCAAAATAAAAGAAGACGAAGTTTTCAAAATCGGAGAGCTTGGACTAGAAATACCTTCCATGTCTTTCTACTTTGAAGGAGGACTGCTTTCTCTAGTAAAGTTCGTAAACACTACTTTCAAACCTGTTCACAAAAATGTTTTCTATGTTGAGAAAAATACAAATGAGTATGAGTCAGTCGAAGTGTCACTACAGTATGTTGACGATATTTCTTCTCGTATCCTAGGTTTCGCAAACAACATTCACACACCAGAAGGTGGTACACATGTTACTGGTTTCAAAACTGCTCTAACTCGTGCGCTAAACTCATACGGACGAAAGAACAACCTGATAAAGGAAAACGATGACAACTTTACTGGAGAGGATGTTCTAGAGGGTCTAACAGCTGTTGTTTCTGTAAAACTTCGAGAGATACAATTCGAAGGTCAGACAAAAGCAAAACTTGGAACAGTGGAGGCACAGTCTTCCGTTAATACTATTTTCTCAGAAGCGTTCGCAGAATTCCTAGAAGAAAATCCAGATGATGCAAAGGCTATCATCAACAAAGTTATCCTTGCCCTAAAGGCTCGAAAAGCTGCAAAGGCTGCAAAAGATTCTGTTCTGCGAAAAGGCGCACTAGAAGGCATGACACTTCCTGGAAAGCTCGCCGACTGTCAGTCAAAGTCAGCAGAGGATTCAGAGCTGTTCATTGTGGAGGGAGACTCTGCGGGAGGTACAGCGAAAACAGGACGTGATCGAAAGACACAGGCGATACTTCCACTACGAGGAAAGATTCTTAACATCGAAAGAGCAAGACTCGACCGAATGTTAGAGTCAGAGCAGATTCGAAATCTTGTTATCGCACTAGGAACAGCGATAGGAGATACATTTGATATATCAAAACTTCGATATCATAAAATAATCATCGCAACAGATGCCGACGTGGACGGTGCTCACATCCGAACATTGATACTGACTTTGCTATACAGATTTTTCCGACCACTTATCGACGGAGGTTTTATTTACATCGCTCAACCACCTCTATATAAAATAAAGAAAGGAAAAGAAATATTCTACGCATACTCTGACGAAGAAAAAACAGGTATTGTTGGTAAGGATGCTCAGGTTGAGGAAGTTGAAAGTGGAGAAAACCTAGAAAACGAAGAAGAGACAGAGGAAGAAACAGAAGAAGATGCAAAGCCAAAGAAGGGCGATGTGAAGAAGGTTGCAAAGATTTCTATCCAGCGATACAAAGGTCTCGGAGAAATGAACGCAGAGGAACTATGGGAAACAACAATGGATCCTGCTAGACGAGTTCTAAAACAAGTAACTATTGGCGACACAGTTGGCGCAGACAAAGTGTTCGACGTACTCATGGGAAGCGACGTGCCATCTCGAAAGAGTTTCATACAGTCGAACGCGACCAAAGCAAATCTAGACATATAAACTATGCCAACAATACGTATAGATTACGACGATAGTAAACTTAAAGATGAGGATGTTTTACTTCTCTCTAATGCTGTCCAAAAAATAGTATCCGATATAACAGGTATTGAAGATACATTTGTATATGCAAATAGTCCACATATAAAAGTCAAAGTTGCTCCAATTGAAATCTATGTTCAGATAAGTAATAGCAAGATTCCTGATAGGGATGTTCTATTTAATAATATTAAAACGCAAATATCTGATTGGAAAAAGATAAATCAATTTTCATTTCCAATAAACCTAACTCTGATGCCAATGGATTGGAAATTTGGTATTGATATTTAGATATGAAAATATTTATATCTTACAAACATCATGGGGAAGATGACGAAGAATTAAAAGGATTTTTGTTACCACTAATAAGTAAATTCAAGGAGATAGGTAGTGACGCATACTGTAACTTGTTTGATGAGGAGTTAGCAAAGAAAGCTGTGTTGTATAAACCAGGCAGAGACTATGTGCTCGATGCTTTCAATATACTGGATTCAAAAGAATTGATTTTTGTTTTACTAATGTCAGAAGAAAAAAGTGAAGGAATGCTTATGGAGGTTGGCTATGCAATAGCAAAAGGTATTCCTGTTGTAGTGGCTGTTAGAAATGATATAAAGAATACATACTTACCAACAATGGCTAATTTAGTTATCGAATGGAGTGATTTGGATGATCTGTTGAATAAGATTAAATTGGATGATATTAGCAAGCTAGTAAAAAACTAGATGAAAACAATTCAGGAAATATATAAGGAATATAAGATTATGCCAACACTTCAGCTACACCAGCTGAGGGTGGCTGCTGTTGCGAAAATTATTACAGATAATTTTGTTGGTGATTTGGATAGAGAAGGTGTTGTAAAAGCTTGTTTGGTTCATGATATGGGGAACATAATAAAGTTTGATCTAACTTATTTTCCAGAGTTTGTAGAGCCAGAGGGTTTGGAATACTGGCAGGCTGTAAAGGATGAATATATTTCAAAATATGGTCCAGATGAACATAAGGCAACAATGGAAATAGCAAAGGAGATAAATCTTCCAGAAAATGTTATGGGTTGTCTAAACAATATTGGTTTTTCAAAATCGACTAAAAATGCAGAGAGTGATTCGTTTGAAAACAAAATATCTGCATATTCTGATATGAGAGTAAGTCCTCATGGCGTAATATCAATGGAGGAGAGAATAGAAGATGGAAACAAAAGATATAAAGGTAAAGTCGGACACAGTATAGGGTCAGATAGTTTTGAGTCTCTTTCGAACTCACTTCGAACTATGGAGGCTCAGATTTTTGAGAAAGTCTCAATTAAGCCAGAAGAGATTACCGAAGAAAAAGTCAGTGGTATAATCGAAGAATTAAAAAATATTGTTATATAAAACTAAAAACCTCCCACGTGGGAGGTTTTTAGTTTAGTCTTTCTTTTCTTCGTGTTTGTGTTCGTGATTCTCGTGGTGGTGTTCCTTTTTTGTTTCAGTATATTCTGCTTCTTTCGTGTGATGATGTGGTCGTCTTGGGATAACCAATACAGCAATGATGTAACCAATAATTGCTGGAGCTATTCCTGTCATTATTGTAAGTACAATATAGACTAGTCTTAGTACTGTTGGGTCGATGTCTGTGTATTCACCAACACCACCTATAACACCAGCAAGGATCTTATCGTTATCACTTTTATATAGTTTACGCATATTATTTTTTGTTAGCAATTTCTTCTTTTAACTTTGCTAGAAGTTCCTCCGCTGTCATTTGTCCCAACTGGCCAGCGTCTCGTGACTCCAGTGTGACTTTTCCAGCTTCTACTTCCTTATCTCCTATTACAATCCAATATGGTATTTTATTTGTTTTTGCATCTCGAACCTTTGAACCTAGGTTTTCATCTGCTAGATCTAGCTCAGAACGAATACCTGCCTCAACAAGCATCTGGTGAACCTTTCCCGCATACTCACCATGGTTTTCTCGAACAGGAATAACTTTGACCTGTGTAGGTGAAAGCCATAGTGGGAAAGCTCCCATATATTTTTCAATTAGAAATGCCATACTTCTTTCGATAGCACCAATAGATGATCGATGTATAACTGTCGCAAGTTTTTCTGTTCCATCCTTTGCTGTGTAAACAAGATTAAATCTTTTTGGCATAACAAAGTCATACTGAACAGTGAAAGCTGTGTTTTCTATTCCTCGTACATCTTTCATTTGGATATCGATTTTCGGACCATAGAATGCAGCTTCGTCCTTTGCTTCATTAAATTTCACACCTTGTCCTTGTAGAACCTCTCTTAGAATTCCTTCTGACTTTTCCCACGCAGCATCGTCTTTATAGTATTTTTTATCATCAGCTCTGTCTCCAAGAGAAAGTCTATACCAAAAGTCATCACCTTTTTTAAGACCAAAAGTTCCTGCTACTTCCTCGATAAGATCTAGAACATTTTTTACTTCGTCTTTTGCTTGCTCATCATCTGCACAGATAATATGTGAGTCAGCAAGACAGAAAGATCTAACTCGAACAAGTCCAGATAGGTTTCCAGAAGCTTCGTATCGGTAAAGCTTTGCTATTTCTGCTATACGCATAGGTAGCTCTCTGTAAGAATGAGGCTTTGAAAGGTAAAGCTCAAAAT
>CAZPGQ010000019.1:0-5909 GCA_964586695.1 uncultured Candidatus Saccharibacteria bacterium | reverse complement strand
TTCGTGTTGATGCAAAGGAAATTCCAGTATTAGGACGACAGACTCAGGGGGTTAGAATTATGAAACTACGAGACGGAGATAGTATAGCGTCGCTGATTTGTCTGTAATTTTTTTCTTAGTTTAAAAGTATCTCTTACAAAGTATAATTTTCTAGCAACAGAATATTTTTCTGCTGAAAAATTTCTTTCTACTCAGCTCTTCACGGCTTCCGTAGATGCTAGAAAATCATACTTAGTAAGAGATTTTCTACCTGTTAACAAGCGCTAATGCATTTAATTTTTTTTCGTATTACAATATAGTTAACAAAAACTATGTTCTCTGATCCTGTAAAAAATATTGAGCAATGCGGAATACAAGCAGGAATGGAAATTGCGGATTTTGGTAGTGGGTCAGGTCACTATTCTTTGACTTCAGCAAAAGCCCTTGTCTCTACTGGACGAGTGTATTCTATAGATATAAACAAAGATCTTCTTACAAAATTAAAAAACAATGCTAGTAGAGAAGGTTTATACAACGTAGAAGTAATTTGGGGTGATATAGAAAAACCAAACGGTACAAAATTACGAGACCAGACTATAGATCTTGTTATTATGTCCAACATTCTTTTTCAAGTTGAAAATAAAACTGGTGTAATAAATGAAGCTAAAAGAATACTTAAACAAAGTGGCAGGGTGCTTGTTGTTGATTGGTCAGATTCTTTCGGTGGAATAGGTCCAGCACCAAAGGATGTCTTTAAAAAAGATGTCGCGATGTCAACTTTTGAGAAGGCTGGATTCCATTTGGATAGAGAAATAACAGCTGGTAGTCACCATTATGGTTTTATATATAAAAAATTATGAATGATTTAAGTAAATTTAAGATAGCAATACTGGGTATTTTTGTATTTTCTATTTTATTTGGGTTATTTTCATTTGCAACTTCTAGAGGAGGTTCTGGTTCTGGTTCAAGTTCTGCGAATCTTTTGGTCTGGGGGACAATAGATTCTGAGGTATTTGACTCTTTGTACAGCAATTCTACAATTAAAAACCAGAAATCTATTGAGGTAAAATATGTAAGAAAAAATGCTGTAGATTTCCAACAGGATTTTGTAGAGGCACTTTCTGATGGTAAAGGGCCAGATGTCATCATACTACGTGAAGATCTTATGTATCAAAATAGAAATAAGATACTGAATATACCTTATAAAAATTATTCAGCAAGAGATTTTAAAGACAGGTTTATAGAAAATGGGGAAATTTTTTTGGCACAAGATGGTATAGTGGCACTGCCAATAATTGTTGACCCTATGGTTATGTATTGGAACAGGGATATATTCTCAAACAACCAGATAGCACAACCTCCAAAGTATTGGGATGAGTTTTATTTGAATGATACTGGTTCAGCCCTAATATCAAAGATTACAAAAAAGGACAGTAATGCAAATATTCTTCTATCTGCAGTTGCTTTGGGTGAGTGGAAGAATATAGTAAATGCAAAAGAGATATTTTCAATGATTTTAATTCAGACTGGTTCAAGTATAACAGCTAGAGAAGATGATAAAGTTGTGAGTACCTTAGATAAAACAAATAGCTCTGTTTCAGAAAGTCAGTTGGCGACAAATTTCTATACGCAGTTTTCTAATCCAACGAGTGCTACCTATACTTGGAACAGAGCTTTGCCAAGTTCTCTAAATATGTTTTTAGTTGGAAACCTGGCTACATATATAGGTTTTTCTTCTGAATTATTTAATATAAAGCAAAAGAATTCAAACTTAAATTTTGATGTGACTTATGTTCCACAGATAAGAAATACCTCAAAGAAGGTTGTATTTGGTCATATATATGGAGCTTCAATAGTAAAACAATCAAAACAAACTTCTGCAGCTTTTACCTTTATTGTTTCTCTGACTGAACCTGCAGCATTAAAGGCTGCAGAAGTGACCTCAACGCTTCCACCAGTAAGGAGAGACTTACTGTCTGATAAACCGTCTGATGCATACAGAACAGTTTTCTATGATTCTGCTCTTATATCTCGCTCTTGGATTGACCCAGATCCAGTCCAATCCTCAGAAACTTTTAAAGATATGATAGAATCTATAACTAGTGGTAAGAGCCGTATTTCAGATGCTATAAATAGAGCGGATTCTGAATTAGCTGAGCAGTTAAAGTAATAAAATGAGAAATATCTTAAAAATTATAATTCTAAGTTTAGTTTTCTTTGTCTCTAGTCCATTATTTTCTTTTGCACAAATAGATAGGTCTGGTGGGGGCTCTGGTACAGGATTGACTTACGAATGTAAAAAAATAGTAAATGGAACAGATGTGTATGGAGAGTGTGACTATAGTGATCTTATATTGGCAGTTAAAAAGTTTTTTAAAGTTGCCACACCTCTAGCACTAGCTTTTTCTGTCGTTGTTATTGCTTACGCTGGATTCTTGTACATGAAATCAGGTAATAATGCAAGTCAAAGGACAAAAGCAAATGAGATGTTTATAAAAATTGCTTGGGGAGTGTTCTTTATGCTTGGTGCCTGGGTTATAGTCACACTTATAACAGATAGTTTATTAAATGTTAATGTAAATACTTTAGTGCCATTAAAATAATAGACATGAAAATAAAAAATATAAAATTAATAGGTTTTGGGATTTTAATGTTGATGCCGATTCTGTCCTTTGCTCAAGGTATGCCTCCAGTTTCACCTAGCGGAGGAACTTCATATACACCAGTCAAGATAGATAATCCTTTTGATTGTAAGGGCGTGTCTCCTTGTACACTAATGACTCTAATCACAACTATACTTAGTAGTATAGTAATGCCAATAGCTTCTGTTGCTGTTGTTGTGTGGATAGTGTGGGCCGGTTTTCAATTTGTTCTGGCGCAAGGTAATGAAAAAAAGATTACTGATGCAAAACAAAATCTCTTATGGTCTCTTGTTGGTGCAGGTATATTACTTGGTGCCGCTGCTATATCAGCTGTTGTGGAGACAACAGTTAAAGCTTTAATGTCGTAGTCTTAATTATGAAAAATAAAAAAAATATTATACTAGTCATTTCCTTTATTGTTCCAGCGTTTGTAAGTGCGGCCAGTTTTTCTTTGGCAGGAGCCAATTTTAAGGGAGTCATAGATGAGGTTATATCATACATAAACATTTTGGTGCCGATACTTTACAGTTTGTGTTTCATTGCTTTCTTTTGGGGTCTATCAAAATTTATACTAAATTCCGGAAGTGCCCAAGAAGTTCAAAAGGGTAAAACTTATATGATATGGGGAATAGCAGCTTTGTTTGTACTTGTTACATTAAGGGTGATTATAGGAATTTTGGCAAGTGAGCTTGATATAGGAGATTCTGATAAAATTCCTACAATAAAGACTTCAACAAATACTTCAGGAACAGATTCTAGTACATTTAGCCTACCAGCAGGTATACCGTAATAATTAACTAACAAAAGTATGAAAAAAAATAAAATATCAAAAATACTATTAGCGATTTCTGTGCTTACTCCAAGCATATCTTTTGCCGCTCTAACAACCCTAAAAACCCTATTAACTGATTTTAAGGGTTTAATGAACGCTGTTATCAGTGCTATATTTGCTCTATCCGTAGCTTTCTTTTTCTGGGGAACTGCTCAGTTCATATTAAACGATGCTGGTAATGATAAAACTAGAGAAGATGGAAAAAAGAAAATGATCTGGGGTATTGTTGCATTGTTTGTTATGGTTAGTATTTGGGGTATATTAGGAGCTATAGGAAATGTTACAGAAATATATCCATAGAATATTATTTTTGTTAATTATTTTTTATCCACAGTGAGCTTGTTTTTATTAGAATTTGTATTACAATAATTATATTAGTTATTTAATAGTTAATTTAAAAAAATGAAGAAATTTATTTATTCGTCTTTATTAGTTCTGCCTTCTTTAGCTTTAGCTCAGAGCCTAGGAAATGTTACAAGTTTAGTTACAAACCTAAAGAGTTTGGTAAACAGTATACTTCCTCTATTGCTTGCAGTAGCGGTAATGTACTTCTTCTGGGGTCTTGTTACATTTATACGATCAGCTGGAGATTCAAAGAAAGCTGATGAAGGAAAGGGTATCATGATCTGGGGTATCGTTGCTCTGTTTGTAATGGTAAGTCTGTGGGGAATATTGGGCTGGTTAACTACTACAGCAAATCTACCTAATGCTCCAATTAACGCTCCTCAGATTCCTTAAATAAATGACAATAGGACCTTTTCTTGATAAAGTAGTTGATCTTATAATAAATCCGATACTGCTTTTATTGTTTGCGTTGTCATTTCTATATTTAGTCTATGGAGTATTCAATTTTCTTAGACAGGATATGAATGCAGCTGACAAAACTAGATCTGAGTCTAGAAACGCAATAATGTGGGGAATAGTCGGTATGGTTATAATGTTTTCAGTTTTCGGCTTGATAAAAGTTGTTTTGGGAACATTTGGTCTAACAAAATCTGATATAAATTCTCCTGATGCCAAAAAAATCCTAAATCTGTAAGTGCTAAATTATTTTCGGATATGAATAAGCGCGGATGGTCCGTTTGGACCATCCGCGCTTTGTGTTACCTGCAGGTGATTGTGACGATCGCCGGGTCTGAACCCAGCGACTCGTACTCGTACCATTCCGATGGGATGGTAGGAGTACTTGTGGGGGCCATCCGGTACGGTCTCGATGGCTCAACGCTACCGTAGACCGATACCGGAACGTTCGTGTAGCCCTGGCAACTTTTGCCTTTGGGCGGTACGAAGCGTTCGCTTCGGCCTATTTTCGGCACGTCAATCCGTGTCACGATCCCTGGATTTCGATTGATCTTGTCCAGCGTCCGTTTCCACGGCTTGAATCCGTACTTACCGTACAGCTTCCTGGATGCTTCCAGACAGCCGTTGAGGGTAGAGACATCGAGACCCCAGCTTTCGAGGTCCGACTTGTTTTCACGTACGTTGACTTGCATCACGCACGTGTCGTCGGAGTCGATCTCGCCTTTGTACACACTGCCGTCGGCGTTGAACTGACGGAAGTGTGTTTCTTCGGTAGCTATCTCGATGAACGTGCGCTGGGCATCTGGCGTCAGCTCGGAAGCTCCATACCAGAATTCCATCACGCGTGCTTGGGTCTCAGCGACGCTCATGCTGCTCGTGGCTTGTCGCTGTGTTTTGTTTCCGCCACCAGCTGCTCTCCCCATAATTCTCTTCGCCTCTTGGACCGAGTCATCTTTCGACGACCATGTCCAAGACTTGAGAGAAGTTCTCCAGTCCTCGAACGTTTTGTGGGCGTAGTCGGACTTGAGAGCGATTAATGAGAGTAGGACGATTGTCCCCAGAACAACGATGACCTTGCCGATTCGATGTTCGATCGGGACGGCAGGAGCAGGCATCATGCTGGCGCCAAGCCAGATGATGAGGAGTGTCGGCATGAGGTACATACCGTTTTCCCACCATCTGTCGGACCACCAAACAGGCAAGAGCATGTAGATGAGGAGCCAGATCCCGACGATGCCGGAACCAACTCGCACACCCTCATGTCCCCAGAGGTTGAAGCGTCTCTGTGCCATGATCAGGGTAACCACCAGAACAGCGATCACCATAGTCCAGCCAACGATCTGAACGAAGTGCCAGATGGCGGCCATTACTTCTTTCTACCTTTCCGCGGCCCGTTGTTCCCGCCGCTGTTGTTGCCACCTGTGTTGACCATGGCTCCAGCACCCCAGGCTACAAGCCCGGATTCCTTGATTCGGTCAGCGACGCCGATTTCTCGGACAGTCTTGACCAATTCATCCTGACTCGCATCTGGGAACTGCTCCTTGAGCGCTTTCGCGGCTTCGGTCACGTCGGCGATTTCACCTTGTGCCCTGAGCTTGGCCACACCGAGTTCGATCTCGGCCTGAGCCTTCGCTCGAAGAAGTTTCGCTTCCTCT
>CAZPGQ010000018.1:4735-6249 GCA_964586695.1 uncultured Candidatus Saccharibacteria bacterium | reverse complement strand
GGGGAAGATGGGGATGAGTAAAAATTCTCAATCATAACTTTATACAAGACACGCATAAACCCCTGGTGGGGTTTTGCTTTGCTCGGAAATCAAGAAAACAATCTTCCTCACTCCAGAGCCTTCTCGCAGACTCCCTTCGGTCGCCCTCTCCGGGGTGTATGCTTCAGGCTTCTTTCCGTTCGTTGTTGTTTTCTAATTTCCTGTGCAGGTCTTGCAAAAGTTACGATTTCGAACGATTTACTGCATAGGATTATAGCGTTTTTAATATTCTAAAATACTTGACTCACAAACATATATATGTTATTATTGTGCGCGGAGGTGACCATTGATGGTCAAGATCATCGTCATGCAGACGAGTATTGGTGGAATGGGCATGAGCAAGCGCTTCCTCAATGAAATGGGGCTTGTCGTTTGTGAAGACTATATCGTCTGCGGCTTCATGCCGTCAGATGACTGGTTCAGTCCCGGTAGTCGCCAGATGTTCATCACCGGCTCCTTCGAGGGCTCCAGTTGCGGAGTCGCCGAGATGGTTCAGAGGTTTCGGGCCATCAACCCAGAGTTGGTAGTCGCAAGTTTTGCCATCGATCCTCTGCCTGGTGAGTTTGATTACTCCATCAGCAAGAGGTCCTGGGACAGGGTGAGTGCGGACTTCAAGGGTGCCGTCCAAGCTTTCTTGGATGGAACGCTCAACCGAAAAGTCTAGGTTAAGACTCAAAATATAAAGATTTTATCGTTTGGTATACATAACGATCAGACACCCTAGCTAGAAATGGCTGAGGGTGTTTCGCTTTAATAAGAGTTGCAAAACTAGGGTTCATTTGGTACTATATCTGCCACATGGAAAAAACAGCAAATTCATCATCAAATAGCGGAAATGGCGTAGTAGACGCTCTATTTTCTGCAGGTGCTCACTTTGGCTTTATCAAGTCTAGACGACACCCATCAACAAAACCTTTTATATACGGAGTAAAGAACAAAATCGAGATATTTGACCTTGAGAAAACAAAGGATTCAATGGACAAAGCTCTGGCTTTCGTAGAAAGCATAGCTTCAAAGAACGGAAACATCCTATTTATCAGTGGAAAGAACGAGGCAAAGGGTGCGATAACAAAGTTCGCAGAATCTATCAACATGCCATACGTGGCTGGACGATTTATCGGAGGAACTTTGACTAACTTCCCAGAAATAAAGAAAAGAGTAGAAAAGCTAGAGTCTCTAGTTTCTCAGAAAGAGAAAGGCGAGCTAGTAAAATACACTAAGAAAGAAAGACTTTTGATCGACCGAGAAATCGACAAGCTACGAGAGTTCTTCTTTGGACTTTCAGTTATGAAGAGACTTCCTGACGCTATCTTTGTTATAGACGCAAAGCGAGAGTCTATCGCAGTAAAGGAGGCAAAGTACATGGGAATCCCAACTATCGCTGTTTGTGGAACAGATAACAACCTAAACGAAGTAGAATTTCCAATTCCTGGAAACGACGCATCAAAGACAAGTATCGAGTTTTTCCTAACAAA
>CAZPGQ010000018.1:0-4635 GCA_964586695.1 uncultured Candidatus Saccharibacteria bacterium | reverse complement strand
TTATCTTAAATCTAATTTTATATGACAGAAATAACAACAGAACTCGTAAAAGAACTACGGGATAAGACAGGTGTTTCAGTTATGCAATGCAAAAAGGCTCTAGAAGAGGCTGGTGGAGATATGGAAAAGGCTACTGCTATCCTTATGTCAAAAAGTGCTGAACAGGCTCTTAAAAAGGCAGATAGAACTCTAGGAGCTGGATGTATTGGAACATACGTACACTCTACCGGTACAATCGGAGTTATGGTAGAATTGCTATGTGAGACTGACTTCGTTGCAAAGAACGACGAATTCAAAGTTTTAGCTCGTGATATAGCTATGCACGTATCAGCAACAGATCCAAAGTTTCTAAAAGCAGAGGACGCTGGAGCGGATGCAGAGCCAGAAGCTGTACTACTGACACAACCATTCATAAAAAATCCTGAAGTAACAATAACTAACCTTGTTCAGCAGGCAACCCAGAAATTCGGTGAAAAAATAGAGGTCTCACGATTCGTAAGATTTTCAATTTCTCAATAATTTCTATTTATGACAACTATATTATTTTTCGTTTCACTTTTTGTGATGGTCTCACTCGTGGGATCAAAGGTTTTTGAGTTAAAAGTAAGAAAGATACATTCACTTTCAAACTTGTTTGCTAAGGGGGATGAAAAGATACACCAGCTTATTGATTTGGGTGTATTTAAGTACAACCGATACAAGAAAATTGCGCACATATTTGTGTTCGAGTTTCTACCTTCTTATGCCTACGAACTTTTGGTAAAGATGAAAGACTACGTTTCAAAGAAGTACTACAGCTCTGCGGACGGTTTTCGAGGCAGGAGGGTGCTTCGAGCAAATGGTTCAGTTTCTTTCTTTCTAGAGAGTCTTGCAGATGACAAGACCCAGCCAGAAGCAAGAAAAGTTTAGGGTTGAAATTAGTCTGGGTTTTTGATACATTAGATAGGTTGTTTTTAAAACAACATTGCCACTTTAGCTCAGTTGGCTAGAGCAGCCGTTTTGTAAACGGCAGGTCGTCAGTTCGAATCTGACAAGTGGCTCACGAAAAACGCCGAAAGGCGTTTTTTGCTTATCTTATATTGTAATAGTGATAGTAATTTTATTCAGTAATTGTGAAGTTCACTACATTACTTTTTTTATCCCATCCGTGAGAGTATACTTTATAATTACCAGGGGGAAGTCCAGTTTGTGTACACTTTTGAGCAAAGCCAGAATATAACCAACTATTCTCAAGTTCTCCGTTAATACAAGGGTCTTTAATTATAACTCTCAAATATGTGCCAATGTATTTTGAATATGGTGATACATCCGCGCTCTCAGATATGTCCCACATCCATAATGTTGTTCCATCGGGTTTTTCTAAATATACATATAGATCACCCTCAAACCCAGAGAGTCTTTCCCCGTGAATTTCTACAACTGTTCCAATCGGACCAGATGATGGGTTGATACTAGTTATGTGTGGTAATGTTGGGTCAATATCACATCCGATTTTATTCTCACTAGAAACTTCAAAAGGAGAACTAGTTCCAACAGTTAACTTTGTAATATTATCTATAAATACTAATTTATAAAATTTTTGTGACAGATCGAAATTGCACGGTACATTCCAGATTTCGCTACCACCACTTATACTTCTAATCTTTTCCCCTACAACCGAATATACTTTGTCATCGTTTGCCCCCACCACTTTAATTGTAAACAGCTGACTGTGGCCTCCATCCCAATAAATATATCTAGTGTTTCCTCTCCATAATGATTCATCTTCTATTTTATTTTTTAGCGTGTATTCATTAACATTTTGAACCATAGTTGTATTAGACGCATTAATCTCAATAGGCGATTCTCCAGCGTCAGATGTGTATTTAACACCCAATTTTGCTAGAGGCATTTTGTCCCATATCACGAAATCGTATTCTTCAGGTAGGATAGCTTCCTTTTTGTTTACAATTTTATTTGGGGCAGCTTTTGTTTCAATTATTTTCAATTCAGGTTTGTTTTTTGATGAAAAATTTACTCCATTATAGACTGTAGTAGCGACTATAATAAGAGTAATAATTAGGAGTAAAATTAATAAAGCTTTATTTTTTTTCATGTTACTTAATTTTACTAGATTCTAATATATATACAATAAAGGTTATGATTGAATAACCCTATGATATAATAAAATTTATATAGATAGGAAAATATGGAGCGAACTAAATTAATTTGGACAGGGCTTTTTATTGGGTCGGCATTAGGTGGGTTCATTCCATCACTTTGGGACAGTAGTATGTTTTCTATGAGTGGGGTATTTGGTAGTGCTATAGGAGGGTTTCTCGGTATCTATCTTGGATATAAATTGGGTGAATAAAAACAGTCTCCATATGGAGACTGTTTTTTACCTTACTGGTGTGGTTGTACTAACCTTCAGTTTCTTTAGTTCTGGGACGGCTTTCTCTATGTCTTCTATACTCTGGAAGCCGTAATACACGTTATCCTTAATGATTATAGCTGGCATCTCATCTTTTATCTTATTGATAGAAATAAGTGTTTTTACAGCAGATAAGTCAGAATTATAGTCAAAAGAGTAAACACGTAGATCAGGGTATTTTTCTCGTAGTCTTGTTAGGACATAGCCTTCTTTTTCACAGTCTGTACATTTGTCGCCTAATGAATAGAAATAGATAATAGATATTGGAGTTTTCTTACACTTCTGACTTATTTTATTCATTAACAAATAGTCTTTGATTTCAAGTAGGAAATAGTATTTCTTTAGAATCTGAACTTCTGGATCATTTTGTCCTCGTTCTCTTTCTGTGTATGAAAGTTTTTCCTCCAAAGTTCCAAGTTCTGTAGAAAGGCTACCTGTACCAATGTCTTTACAAGATGACTCTTCTAGTAGAGAAAATTGAGTTTCTGAAGACAGAGTATCGATCGCGATTTTATCCTGAATTCCTCTTATTTCGTCTACTCTTTTCTGAGCAAAGTAGTTACTTGTCATTATTGCAGTAGCAAAAATCACCGCAGTTATTGTGAATGAAAATAGGTATTGTTTCCAGTTGATTGGGTTTTTGTTCATATTTTTAGTTTATATACTTTACCTCCACTTAGTCTTTACGCTAAATAATGCATTCCAACTAGCCTTTATTATCCATATCGGTGCAATAAACATATACAAAGATAGGTAATAAATCAAATCCATACCAAGGTCCAGTTTACCCTCTGACATTTTCTTTGATATGACCACAAAAGTGATAGTTCCTACAGCTGTAGCTAGTCCAAGCAGGGTAATGATCTGTGTGTTTACATAAAACAGATCAAAGTTCCATGTTGGCCAGTGTGGGTTAAATCCAACAGTTTGGAAAATAATATATTGGTTAACAGCAGAGCGAATAATGCTAAATATAGATATGCTAGAAATGAAAAGTACTGACAAAATTGAAATAACCGCCATCGGGAGAATAAACACACCTACATTACCGTATCTCTTTTTAAAGAACATATGTCGGTAGTCTTTTGCATTCTGAATAAAACCATGTGACCAACGGATTCTTTGTACCAAAAGTTTTTTAACTGTATTTGGAGGAACAGTGTAAACGAAAGCGTTGTGAGCGTGAACTATTTTCATTCCGTTTTCTTGCATACGTAGGGCTATCTCGATATCCTCTGTGTTATGTGCGTGTCTGTATGGTCCAAGTTTTTCAAACACTTCTTTTCGGAAAATAGAGAAAGGTCCAGGTGTAATATAAATAGCATTCATGTACTGGAACATCTTTCGGTTAAAAATACCAAAACCGTATTCTATTTTCTGGAGTAGTTGTAGGACAGATTTTGGTTCCCAAAGTTTGATAGACGGCGCTACAGCCATAGTTTCTTTGTCTTGGAAATAGTAAACAATCTTTTTAAGTGTATCTTTGTGTACATAAGAGTCAGCATCAAGACATCCGACCAGGTCAGTTGTAAGTTTAGAAAGTCCATAGTTTAGTGCTGTGTATTTACCTCCGTTTTTCTTTGTGTGGAGTTCTATCTGAGGATTATTTTTGAACTGCTGTATGACCTCCCAAGTTTTGTCAGTCGAGCCATCATCAACAATCATTATTTTGAACTTGTCCTTTGGGTAGTCGAGTTCAAGTAGGGAATGTACTGTTCTCGCTACTGTTTTTTCTTCGTTCCAGCAGGGAACTATAGCGGTAACACTAGGGTATTCACTTGTTCCTTCTGCAACAAGTCGTTCTTCTTCTTTCATATTTTCTCTATTCTGAAAATAGATCATCAAAATAAACACCTCAAAGTTTAGAGATGCAAAAAGAAAAATATATGTAACTAGGTTTGTGATGCTAGGCATTATCGTATTGTTGCGTTGTATGTTTCCGCTGTTATTTTTTCTAAGCCTTTGTGTAAAGCGTCTACTTCCTCGGATGTCAGAGTTTTTTCTAGTGATCTGTATGTTACGCGGTATGCGTAACTTACTTTTCCTTCACCGAACTTTGCTACATTTTCGTATTTGTCTAGAAGCTCTACCTGCTCTACAAGTCCTGGAGCGTTTTCTCGCACTAAGTCGAAATAGTCGTTAGGTAAGAAATCATTTGTTACAACAAAAGAAATATCTCTGACAACAGGAGGGAACTTTGAAACTTCCACGAACTTTTGTCC
>CAZPGQ010000017.1:6775-9489 GCA_964586695.1 uncultured Candidatus Saccharibacteria bacterium | reverse complement strand
TTTCCTATTTCTATTGATTTTTTCTCTATCAAATTCTCTCTTTTTACACCTGTTGCTTCGAGTGCCTCATCATTAAATACTTCTTTGTTAATAGCAATTTTCTTTGATTCATCAAGAAAAATTATATCTTCACCAGCTTCTGAAATTGTCTGAAACTCGTGAGAATACTTTGAAAACGTTCCTCCACTAGCAAAAGTAAAATAGGTTCTATCTCCTATTCCGCATCTATTAAATACATTCATGTAAGCTGTTTTTACTTTTTCATAAAAATCATCCTGCTCTTTTAAAGTTGAGTTGAAAGAGTATAGGTCTTTCATTAGAAATTCCCTCCCACGCATTATTCCACTTTTTGCTCTAATCTCGTTTCTGAACTTTGTTTGAATTTGATATACGTATAATGGTAGATCTTTATATGATTTTACATATTCAGTTAAAATATTTACGATTTGTTCATCATGAGTAAAACCTAATCCAAGTTCGACATTGTCTTTTAGTTTTGTTTTAAACCAAACATCAACCGCATCATCGTCCCAACGTCCAACTTTTTCCCAAACATCTTTGCTTTGCAATGCAGTAAGAATAACTTCATTTGCTCCGATTGCATTCATTTCCTCACGAATTATATTCTCAATCTTTCTAAGAACCTTAAACCCAAGTGGTAGATAAGAATACACACCAGCCATTTCTTTGTGTACAAACCCTGCACGTATTAAAAGTTGAGCATTTTTTGCTGTCTCATCAGCTGGAACCTCCTTTCGTGTTTTTGTAAAAAGTTTTGATTGTCTCATAGGAACAATAGTATCTTAAAAGCCAAACTGGGTCAAAATATAAAACGAACACCCGTAAAGTTGGCAAGCCAATCAGTTACGGGTGTTACCATCGCGTATTTTGTTTTTTCATCAACCGCTTAGACAACGGCTGGCGAAGCCTTAATTGTAGACTTGTTGACGGGGCACAAAATACCAATGGCCTTGATCTAGCAACGAGCCGCGCTCTCGTATTCAGATATCTGTCCCCTTGCTTTCAGATATCACTGCCAGACCTTTTGGCAAACTTATCTAGCATCTTTATATTATAAAAAAAATATAACGTCAAGACTAACTTAAAATAGCTTTATAACATCATGAGCAGATACAACAACCATTAGAATAAGTAGTATTGCAAAACCAATAAAGTTAGCGTTTCGTGTAAATACTGGAGAAATTGGCTTTCTTCTTATGCCTTCAATCAAAACAAACAAAAGTCTTCCACCATCTAATGCAGGAAAAGGAAGCAGGTTGATTATGGCAAGATTTATAGAAATAAGTGCGGTTAGAGAAACAATATATGTAAAACCAAGTTTTGTTGCTTCACCCACAACACCAGCAATACCTATCGGACCAGAAACTTGAGAAAAATCAGACTTAAATGTTATTGCGTCTCTAAGAAAACCAAAGAGTCCAATAGCAGTGCCTTTTGTTAACAAATATGTAGTTCTAGCTCCTTCGTACAGAGCGAGGTGAATAGGAAGTTTTAATGTTCCTATTTCATCCATAGCTATTCCGATAACTTTTTTACCTGTTACGATTTTTTCACTAGGTTCTACGACAATAGATTTTGGTTCGTCCTTTCCTCTGACATAAGTTATAGATATGTTTTTTGTACCAGTTTCAGAAATTATTTTTTGGACACTATCTGGAACAATGTCTTTTTCGTTTAGAATAGTTTTTCCGGATGTAATGCCTGTTATATAATCACCAGATTTTAGACCAGCGAGCTGTGCAGGAGAACCTTGCATAACTTCTGTAATCACGACATGTACATCAGTAACTTTGCCAAAACCAGAATAGTCCACTGGTGTAGGAATACCAATAACAAACCCAAGAGAAACCAAGAGCCAAGCAAAAATTATATTGAAAGTAACTCCAGCAACCAGAACAAGTGCCTGAACCCATCTTGGTTTATAGACAAAACTACCCTTTTTATCTTCTTCACTCAAAACTTCTCCGTGAGAATCTTCACCAAATATTTTTACAAACCCACCGAAAGGAATTGCGTTTAGTGTGTAGAGAGTACTACCCCACTTTTTGCCAAAAATCTTTGGAGGAAAACCGAGTCCAAATTCATCAACTCTGATTCCAGACTTTTTGGCAACAATAAAATGCCCGAACTCGTGAACGAGAATAAGAACAGCTAGGATTATTAAAAATATTATTATAGACATTTATTTATTCTGCGATTTCCTTCTCTTTCTTTGCGAACAACTCTTCCAATACTCTGGTTGCATCATCAAGAACTTTTTGTAAATCAGTTTTCATTCTAAACTTTTCGTCTTCTGAAATTTCCTTTGCTTTTTCTGCAGAATCAATTTCCTTTATTGATTTTTCTCTCTCTGCTCTAAAAGAAACTTTTGCATCCTCTAGTTTCTGTTTTGCTATTTTTATAAGTGCAGATCTTCTGTCAGATGTAAGATCTGGGAAAACAATTCGAAGACCCTTGTCATCCACTGTTACAGAAAGGCCCAAGTCAGAAACAATAATGGCTTTCTCAATAGGTTTTGCCTGTGACATATCCCAAGGAGTTACTCGTATCATACGAGCATCCTCTACAGAAATATTGGCGACTTGGTTAATAGGCATGTCTGTTCCATAGGCTTCAACTTTTATACCGTCCAAAATAGCTGGGTTTGCTCTACCAGTTCTGATACCAGAAAATTCACCCTTTAGCCATTCTTC
>CAZPGQ010000017.1:3793-6675 GCA_964586695.1 uncultured Candidatus Saccharibacteria bacterium | reverse complement strand
CTAGTTTCTTCACAAAGTTTTAAAAATGAGTGGTTCTTTTCTACTCCAGAATCATACAGATCCTTTTCAATTGAATTTAAAAGTGAAATGGCATCTTGTTTTGTGCTTTCTTCGTCACTTATGGCGTCCGTTATTTCTTTTACTCTCGCCAATCTTTCTTTGATATTCATTTTCAAAACACTTTCACCATTTTGTTTAAATTCTGAAACAGAATGTATTACTTGCATACGAGAACGCAAAGTCGGTAAAAGAGAATCCTGTGGCGACACAATGAAAAAGTGAGTTCCCTCTGTAGGCTCTTCGAAAACTTTGAGTAATGAGTTCTGTGCTTCCTGACTTATGAAGTCAGTTTGAATAATAAAAACCTTTTTGTTACCAGAAAAGTCTTTTCTTTCTGAGTTCTGCGATATCTCGCGAGCGTCGTCTATTGTTAGGTTATCAAATTGTCCTATCCAAAAATCTGGATTACCAGAAGTCTCAAAACCAAATGGACCTTCAAGAAAAGAAATGAGTTCCTTCAAAACATTTATTTTATCCCCAACCAAAAAGTACGCATGATGAAGATTTTTTGATTTTTTATATGAGTCAACTAAACTTTGCATTTGGAAATTATAACAGATACAACTCAGCCGGCCACTCTCGTGACCGGCTGAGGATGCCTTATGACGGAATTTCTGAAATAGACATAATAGTTGGAAAATCTATCCACTCCGCTGAGCCAGACACTATGTCACCGCTGGCCAGCTTTTTAGCGTACATTTCCATACCCTGTGTGTGTACAAGATGCCATCCAGCAAGATTCAAAGTCACTGCTAGCACAGCCTCATCCTTGAACGGACCATAGTATCTACGGTCGTCGCCCAAGTTTGTGTGTATTTCGAAAACTAACTTCCTAGTTGTGGTCATAAGACCTCCTTACATAGAACACTAACACGAATTAATCATATCGTCTATCTCTTACTAATCACTGATTTTTTATACATATCTAGATGCTCAAGCGCTATTCCCGTTCCCTTTACCACGCAGTAAAGAGCATCCTTTGCCAAAACCGCTTTCACACCAGTTCGTCGAAAAACAAGTTCCGGAAAATTCCGTAGCTGAGATGACCCGCCCGTCATAATTATACCTTGATCAATAATGTCAGAAGAAAGTTCTGGAGGAGTTTCCTGCAAAACATCTTTTATAGCCTTTATCATTTCTCGCAAATCTTTGCTTATTGCTTTTACAATTTCATTTGTTTTTATTTCTACACTTCGAGGAAGTCCTGTAACAAAGTCACGACCTTTTATCATCATAGTTAGTTCTTCATCCAAAGGTATAGCTGAACCAACTTTTATTTTTATATCTTCTGCAGTTTTATCACCAATTCCAAGATTAAAAGTTTTCTTTATATAGTCGGCAATAGCATAGTCGATTTTATTTCCCGCACACTTTACAGAAGTCGAAGCAACAATACCCCCCAAAGAAATTACTGCGACGTCAGTAGTTCCACCGCCAATATCAACTATCATATGCCCCATAGCCTCGTGGATAGGGATACCGGCTCCTATAGCAGCCAAGATGGGCTCTTTCACCACATATGCGTTCTTTGCCCCAGCGCGAATAGCAGCCTCTATCACAGCCCTTCTCTCCGTCGATGTAACTCCAGCTGGCACAGAGACCAAAACTTCTGGTTTTATAAAATTCCACTTACCCATCGCCTTGTCTATATAGTATCGAAGCATAGCCTCTGTAACACGATAGTCTGCAATAACACCATCTTTCATAGGACGATAAGCAATAATACTGTCTGGAGTTCTACCTATCATTTCTTTTGCTTCGAGGCCGATAGCGACAATACGGTTATCTTCTTCGGAAACAGCCACAACAGAAGGTTCGTTTAGCACAATTCCTCTTCCAGGAACAAAGACCAGTATGTTAGCTGTTCCAAGATCGATACCTAATTTTCTAGAGAAAAATGACATATTTGTTATTTTTGATATACATCCGATATAATAGCCGATATGGACAATATTGCAAAAGAAAAAAACTTTGAAAAAAAACTGAAATTAATCTGGATAGCTATAATAATTTTTATTTTTGTTGGAGGTTTAACAGCATATTTTTTCGGTTATAGATTTACGAAAAACCTATCGATAGCAAAATCAGGTTACCTTACGATAGAAGCCCCTCTTTCAAATACTTTTGTTTACATAGACAACAAAGAGAAAATTCAAACGCAAAAAGACAATGAGGAAATAAAAGTCATGTTGTCGCCAGAAGTCCACACTATAATAGTTGGAAGAGACAGATATTTCCCTTGGACAAAGAGTCTAGAAATGGAACCAGATAAAGAAATTAAAATAAATCCACTTTATGTTTCAGAAAATGCTTCTGGTCAGATGATCACAAAAAATGATCCTGAATATTGGAAAATACGAAACCAAATAACGAGCAACAAACTTCCGACAGAAAAAACACCAATAATTTCTCCTGACAATAAATACAGTCTTTATGTAGCGGACAACACTGTAATAGCAAAGGTTGGAACAACAACTACAAACGTTATTAAACCAGAAACTCCGATCAAAAATGTTTCATTTTATAAAGACAGAAGTGATGCAGTTGTTTTCTCTACAGGAAATGGAGTTTTTGTTATAGAAATAGATACAAATTCATACCAAAACTTTATGCCTATATATAAAGGCACTAAACCAGTTTTCATCAAAAACGACGCAAATAGTATCTATATTTTGGACGGTGAAGCGCTAATGCAAGTCGTGATATAATTTTGAAATGCATATCCTTACTGTCATTCCGATAAGCAGAGGTATTCCAAAAGACGACCTTACATACTTTACCAAGTCCGATGTACAAGTCGGCTCTATAGTATCCATCCCACT
>CAZPGQ010000017.1:0-3693 GCA_964586695.1 uncultured Candidatus Saccharibacteria bacterium | reverse complement strand
GCAAAAGGAAGAAGTGTATTTTTCTGCCTTCCAACTACAGAAGATTTATTGAATGCAAAAACTGCTCTAGAAAAAGGCATAGAAAAATATACTCACTCAATACACTCTGGTTTATCAAAAAAGGAAATTATAGGTACGTGGAAAAAATTAACTGAAGAAAAACATCCAGTTCTAATAATAGCTACAGGTTCTTTTCTTTCTATGCCCCGAGGCGACTTGGGAACTATAATAATGGAAAAAGAAAGTTCCAGAGCATACAAAATGCAGACTAGGCCATATATAGATATGCGTGATGTCGCAGAGTACCTTGCAAAGGAACTTGGAATAAGGCTTGTCCTAGGTGACACACTTTTGAGAGTCGAAACTTTGTGGGAAGAAAAAAAAGGTAGGTACGCTGAACTGGCTCCAATAAAGTTTAGGTCACTCAGCACTGCATCCTGCGAAATAATTAGTCTACGTGAACCAGCAGATACAAAGAAAAAAGAGTTTTCTATTTTTAGTGATGCATTAAAAAAGATCCTGAAAGAAGCGCAAGAAAAAAGTGAGAATACTTTTCTTTTTTGTGGGAGAAAGGGGCTTTTCCCCATGACAGTCTGTAGTGACTGTGGAACTGTAGTTTCCTGTAAAAATTGTGGATCCCCTACTGTTCTATATGCAAAGAAAGGTGCAGATGGTATGAGAAAAAATCTATTTGTCTGTAACCATTGTGGTGAGCGTGATGACTCTTTGAAACTTTGCGACAACTGCAAAGGTTGGAGACTTAACCCTCTTGGTATTGGGATAGACCGAGTAAGAGAAGAAATTGAAATTCTTTTTCCAGATACAAAAGTTTTTATAATGGACAAGGACCATATAAAAACCCACAAACAAGCAGAAAAAGTTAGAGATTCATTTTTGGAAACTCCAGGTAGCATAATGGTAGGAACTGAAATGGCACTGACATACATAAATAGAAAAATAGAAAACACTGCAGTTGTTTCTATAGACTCGTATTTCTCTATCCCTGATTTTCAAATAAATGAAAAGATATTTCATATTCTACTTGGTATGCGAGCAATATCAGAGAAAAATTTTGTTATACAAACAAGGCAAGAGAATACAAAAATTCTAGAACACGCTGTGAGAGGTAATCTTATGGAATTTTATAGAGATGAAATTGAGGATAGAAAGTCTATTGGTTACCCTCCATTTTCTACATACGTAAAAATAACAATAGAAGGAGAAAAGAACACAGTAAAAAAGGAAATGGAAGAAATAGTCCAGTTTATGAAACCCTTTGAGCTACAAACATTTGATGCATTTAATCCTGGTAGTCAAAATAAACATTCCATCCACGGACTTATATCAATACAAAAAGGTAAATGGCCAGACCCGGCACTACTTTCAAAACTCCGAATCATCCAGCCACACTGCGCAGTTAGGATAGATCCTGCTACCCTTTTGTAACAGTTTATGATATTTTGATAGTTATAAATATGAAGAAAATACTTCAAAAAGATGCTCCTGTACTACGAAAAGTTGCTGAAGAAGTTCCACTAGAAAGTATAGGGAGCAAAGAATTAAATAAAGTTTTAGACGAAATGAAAGAAGCCCTAGAGTCTCAAGACGATGGCGTGGCTATTGCTGCACCACAAATAGGATACGCTCTTCGCATTTTTGTTGTATCAAGAAGAGTAGAGACAATAATGAGTGAAGAAAAGAAAATTGCCTTTGCTAATTCTGAAACTGAAGAAGCAAATGAAGAGGAGGACATAGACGAAGGAGAGGATCTAGTTTTTATAAACCCTGTAATTAAGAAAATTTCAAAAGAAAGACGTTTTGTTGATGAAGGGTGTCTATCTGTAAGATATCTATACGGTAAGGTCAGTCGCGCGACAAAAGTAAAAATAGAAGCATACGATGAAAACGGTAAGAAGTTCGAAAGAGGAGGGACAGGTCTTATGGCTCAAATTTTCCAACATGAGACAGACCATTTGGATGGAATACTTTTTATAGATAAAGCAAAAGACCTAGAAGATCTTCCACCGGAGAAAAATAAAATAAAGAAAGATGAAAAATAATCTCACTTGGGCGTTTTTTGGCACAGATGAATTTTCTACAATGGTTCTAGATGAACTAAAGTCACAAGGTTTTGTTCCAAACCTTATCATCACTACAGAAGATAAACCAAAAGGACGAAAACTTTTACTTACACCACCGGAGGCAAAAGTATGGGCAGATAAAGAGAATGTAAATTGTCTGCAACTCAAAACACTTAGAAATGAAGAAAGTTTTAATGCCATAAAATCTTCCATTAAAGAGGGTTTTGATTTATTTGTTGTTGCATCGTATGGCAAGATAATTCCTCAGAACATTTTGGACATACCAAAATTCAAAACTCTAAATATTCATCCTTCATTACTCCCAAAACTTCGTGGACCATCCCCTATTGCAAGTTCTATACTAAGCGAGGATGAAACTGGAGTTAGCATAATGCGTCTAGATAGTGAAATGGACCATGGACCAATACTCGCACAAGAGAAAATAGATATTGATTGGCCACCCTACGCAGACGAACTAGAAAAAATCTCTGCAAAAGTTGGAGCAGAGATGCTTGCAAAGATAATTCCAGAATGGATAAATGGAAACGTAAATGAAGTTGAACAAAACCATAATGAAGCTACATTTTGTAGCAAAATACAAAAAAGCGATGGCAAAGTAGATCTAAATGACAACCCTGAGAAAAATTTGAAAAAAATCAGAGCCTATAACATATGGCCTAACGCCTTCTATTTTGAAACAACTGGAGACAAAAAAACACGAATCATAGTTAAAAAAGCACATATAGAAAATGGCGAACTAGTTTTGGATAGAATTATTCCTGAAGGAAAGAAGGAAATGGATTATAAAGACTACTTGCGAGGTCAGAGAAATTAATCTGGATTATATTTGTAATACAAGGAAACAGAATCTATACCCTGAGCTTTTGCTTCAGATCTTTGTAAGGCAATCAAAAGTATAATTATTATAAATACACAACCAAAAACAAACCCAATAAGAAACCAGTCTGCTTTTTGTTGAAAACTACCTAATTTCATTAATTTATTTTCTAAAGTTAACTCTCTTTAGTAAATCTTTGATTTTTGTTGCACCCTTTCTAAAAAGAGTTGTGTCCTTTGTCTTTCTTGAAACTATGGCTCTCTCTGCTTCATCTCTAACAATATCGATAGCAGTATAAAGGTCTGACTCTTCTGCAACAGCATAAACCTGCTTTGCTCCTGGTTGAGTTAGATTTATCTCTGCTTTGAAAATATCTCCTGAGTTATGGTGTTTTGTTGTTCTGCCTATTTCTACTTCACAAATAGTGCCTTCACTAACCTCCAAAAACTTTTCCAAAGATGATAATTTCTTTGAAACATACTCATCAATCGCTGGTGTAATATCAAAATTTATTGATCGTATTTTTATATTCATATTTTTAGAGTTAGTTAATAAAACTTATTCTAAACGCACACCTCACTATATATATTATACTACTTTAATTAAACAAGACAAAAGTAACAGAACTGCATTATTGCAATAGTTTAAATTTTTGATATTATCTCTTATATTCCGCTATTTCTTATGGTGGAGTAAAACATTCCGCGGTAGCTCAGTGGTAGAGCAGCCGCCTGTTAAGCGGCTGGTCGTAGGTTCGATCCCTACCCGCGGAGC
>CAZPGQ010000016.1:0-9649 GCA_964586695.1 uncultured Candidatus Saccharibacteria bacterium | reverse complement strand
ATTGCTGTGTTTAAAAACTGCGAATCTAAATTATTATCTTACCAATTATGTGCTCGAGTGGAGGGACGCATTTCGAACTTTTGACTGGATAAGTACGTATCCCGATCCTCACTATCATTTCATCGCAATCAATAAACTGCTTGCTCTGGCTGACTAATTTTGACTTAGCCCACTAATTTTTATATAATGAAATCACCATGAATAATCCAGTAAGTTGGTTTGAGCTCCCTGCACTAGACTTAGATAGAGCAAAAAAGTTTTATGAAACTGTATTTGACTTTGTAATGACACCTGAAACTAATGCAGGGTATGAAATGCTTTCTTTTCCTATGCAAATCAGCGGTCGTGGAGCCACAGGAGGATTATTGAAAGGGTTTGGGTATAAACCAAGTCTTGAGGGAGCAACAATTTACTTTGATACAAGTATAATTGACGAGATGGAAGAGAAAATTGTATCTGCGGGTGGAAAAATTCACGTGCCCAAGAAGGATATAGGAGAATATGGTTATATATCGATATTTGAAGACAGTGAAGGTAATCGTGTTGGATTATATCAGAGAAAATAACGACCTCTCGTTTTAAGAAGTTCTGAACCCTATGTGGGTTACAAAAAAGACCTTGATGAACAAGGTCTTTTTTGAAGGCTCGAGTGGAGGGACGCATTTCGAACTTTCGATTGGGCTGGGCTATACAGCGATCTTGGCTTTCATCTAGAAAATACAAACAAACTGCTTGCTCTTGCTCGTTAGTTTAGAACTTATGGATTTCGTGTATTTGAGACATTAAAGCTTTCTGAAATCCAGCGAAAGCATTTTTTTCTTCTCTGTAGAAGTCATAATCTACCTGAGTATAGGAAGACATCATAAACTTGCTGTCAGTTAAGAATTGTTTGTATTTTATTGAGTGATCAAAAATCTGTTTTGAAAATGTCTTTTTTGATGGGTAAGATATTTCAAGTTGGGATTGTATAGAGTCGAGCTTTAATTCAGCATCGAAAAAGTTTTCTCGCACAGCGTCTCGGTGTTTATTTTCAACGGCTGTACCCTCCGAGTATAGATCAGATATTATTTTATGATTTTCTTCTACTAGGCATATAAGGTCTTTAACTTCATCAATTAAAAGAGACTTAATTCCACGATTATCATCTATAGCTTTCTTGATTAAAAAAGGAACAAAGCAAGCGATGGAGATGGTTACGAGTAGAGAAATGAAATCTAGCGTATTTATTGTATTGTCGATTGTGAAAGCTCCCAATTTACCTATGAGTTGAAAGTTCAAGATAATCAGCAGAAGATCACCGACTATTAATAAAAGTGTGATGATCCTACTTTTTGTCATGAGTGCGAGGGTTTTTAATTTCCCCAATTATTTCATTAAGTCGAGTGGCACTATCATCTGATTTAAACTCAATGTGCTTTAGAACTAAGTCAGCACCCTTGCTGAGTGATAACTTACCGAAAGAGCCAGAGATGAAAGATGAGGGGTAGCCCCAAACACCGTCTAGATCAATCAAGATTTTGTAGTCGTTTGTTACAGCTTCTTCAAATGCACCAAGAAGAATATCCTCTAGGAATGCTTGTCCTGAGAAATCACCATCTTCTCTGTATCGAGCGCCTGGGGAGTCAGAGAAATCGTTAGCTATGCTTATTTTCTTCTTTATTTCCATATGTTTATGCGTTGACTAACTCCCAATGTAGGAACGTTCCCTCAAAGTCGTAATCTAGGGACTCATTCAGACCGTTAGTTAAGTCTATTTTAACATTATTTGTAATAATATAAAACGATTTAAACCAGGCATCTTTTGAGTGTCCCACGATCTGTGGGATACCCTTACCTCGCAATTCTCGATCTTTTTCTATACGAGAATGTATCTTACCAGCCAAGAGATCGTCTACGAGATTTATATTTGGATATAACCCAGTAACTTTAAGAAGTTTAGTAACGTAATTTCTTGTATGAGCACTTTTGAAAATACCGACACCCAAGTCAATAAAGGTATACGATGTTGAGTTTGTTACTGGGTTGTTGTAGACATATAGCCACCATCGACATTCTCCTTGTTTACTCAGGTTCGCATGGTTGTGAGTGTTTGCCATACATTCGATGAGTATTTCATACAAAGAAGAATAGGTATCGTAAGACTGTCCGTCTGGTTTTGATTTCTTGAAGACATTTTCCATCCCAATTATGCAGGCATGCTTCGCTATCTTCTCAACCACTTTTTGAGCAAACTCTTTATGTAGTAAGTTTCCTGGTTGAGCCTTTTTAAAACTGACAGCCTTTGTGATGTGCTCATAAAACCCTGACTCACTAAATATCTTTTTCAGGTCATCCTTTTTAGGTTCATTACCCTTAGAGTTTCCTGTTGATGTGAACTTTGGACTTTTGATACTTGCAACCAATAGTGCAACTGTATCAGGGGTCATTTGAGAAACATCAGAAATATCAAAGTTTACATTTTCTTTCTTGTAAAAAATCTTCTTGGCATCGTTAAAATACTTTAAAACCTCGTTAGTATTGTTTATGAAAGAGAAATTATCAGGTGCTTTGTGATCAATGTAGGGAGCTTCTTGGTGTTTTCTAACAGCAACAATATGGCGATGTTTTTCAACGCCTTTGTTCTTCTTTCTATTTTTCCATTTGGCTTTGTGTCTTTTTTCTTGATACCTCTTTCGTATTAAAAATAAAGTCCAAGCTGTGCTATTTTTTGTAAATCTCTTCATATATCAAATTACCAACACAGTATAAAATCACTGCGGTAGACAACTTAAAACTTCATCATTATACCATTTATAGGGCTATTTAAATATGTTTTTTATATAGAAAAAATGTTAAAATACACTTTACTTATGAGCAATGTAACAAAGCCCAAAAAAAGGACTTCAAAGAGCCTTAAAAACAAGAAGAAGTTTACTTTTATAGACCTATTTGCAGGGATCGGTGGCTTCCATTACGCTTTTCACAATGTTGGCGCAGAATGTGTCTTCTCTTCAGAATGGGACGAACACGCAAGAAAAACATACCAAACTAACTTTGAAAAAATCAGTCCTGATCTATTTAAGTCGGGTAATTTTGTTGGAGATATTACCAAAGTAGACAAGAAAGCTATTCCTGATTTTGATATTTTGACGGGTGGATTTCCATGCCAACCGTTCAGCCAGGCAGGCTTTAAAAAAGGTTTTAGTGATACAAGAGGTACGCTTTTTTATGATATTGCAGACATAATCAAAGTTAAAAAACCTAAAGCTTTTTTCTTGGAAAATGTTAGAGGGCTTCTTGCTCACGATAATGGTAAAACTTTTGAAACGATCAAGAATGTTTTAACTGAAGAGTTAGGATACTCATTATTTTTCAACATCGTTAAAGCTTCCGATCATGGGTTGCCTCAAAACCGTCCTCGACTGTTTATGATCGGCTTTAGAAATAAGAAGATACCTTTTTCGTTCCCAGAAAAAAGACCTTTGGAGTTTACGATGTCAGACGTATTTGGTGAGCCAGTAAATCGTGATATTGGTTTTACTTTGCGTGTTGGTGGTAAAGGTTCTGTGATCACAGATAGAAGAAACTGGGATAGCTATCTTGTGAACGGAAAGCCTAAGAGGTTATCCTCAAAGGAGGGTAAGAAAATGCAGGGGTTTCCAGACGATTTTGTCTTTCCAGTTTCTGAAAGCCAGGCTATGAAGCAGTTAGGTAACAGCGTAGCTATATACGCCATACAAGATTACGCACAGAAGATAATTGAAGCCCTTGAAAATCATTATGAATAATCAAAAACAAACAACAGGAAATACAGGAGAGTGGAGTGAGTTATACGCACTCGCTTTTCTCCTGGCAAATGGTGGTGCATACGGTGCAGATAAGGATCAAAATAGAAAAGAAGATTTGTTCTACAAAGTTCTAAAAATAATCTTTGCTGAAAAAGTAGGTAAGGAAAAGATGACCTATGAGATCAATGATGGTGTGATTGATGTTTTTGCGGGTGCTAACAAAATCGTTTCAATAAAGGTTCAAAAAATCCAGAGCATTCTCAAGAGAATGTTTGAGAGTTTATCTATGAAAAATGTAGGGCGTGCTTTTCCACTTGAAGCAGGTTCTGAAATGATGCAACTCTTGCAAAAAGAAGTTATTAAGGCTTCAAGTTCAGATAAGAAAGATTTGGATTTAATTGTTCTTGATCTAAAGACAAATCAACCAAGTCCAGAGATAGGTTTCAGTATAAAATCACAACTTGGTAGCCCCTCAACTCTGGTGAACGCTTCTAGTGCAACAAACTTTACTTATGAGGTTCTTGATAAGGATATGAAAGTCCCTACGCAATTACCAAAATTGCACGAGAAAAATGTTAAAGATAACATCAATCTTTTGATGGCTTCTGGATATAACATTGTTTTTCGTAAAGTAGACAGTGAGAAGTTTCAACATAACCTTTCTTTGATCGATAGCAATCTGGCGACATATATCGCAAAAATACTTTTGTCATATTACGCACGAGAAGCAAGTAATTTATCGGGTCTAGTTTCTCATAACTTTCCCGCATCTGATCAACAGAGCAAACAGCCAACTCATAAGGTAAAAGAGTTCCTGAGTATTATGGCTTTGGGAATGATGCCTAATACTGATTGGAACGGAATACTAACAAGTCTTGGAGGTTTTCTGTTGGTTAAAAAAGATGGTGATGTATTGTGCTATTACCTCTACAACCTCGAAGATTTCCAAGAATATCTGCTAAATAATACAAAGCTCGATACACCAAGCACCACTCGATACGGAATTGGAAAGATCATAGAGGAAAACAATCGCTTTTATATAAAGCTCAATCTACAGGTTCGATTTACTAAATAAATTATACAAAAGATCGCTCTACACATCTGTCTTTTTGAGGTGTTTTTCGATATAATGAAATTACAGCTGAATAAAGCCGACCTAACCCCTACAGCCTTAAAACTTTAGGATATGGTCGCAAACCGCAAGCAACGTAAAAACCCGATCATTAGGGCGTTGCTTGCGTTACATGGGGAAACCTGTGTATGAGTCTTCGGACTCACCTAGTGGTCGGATTTTTGCGTCTTACCCTCCTAGTTTTAAAAATAAAGCAAAACAAATCGCAAGCAACGATTATGAATACAAATATATCCGCCTGGAGTACAGGTAGAAAGTTAGTCGTTTTTTTATTAGTCCCGATCTTTATCGCAGTGGTCGTAGGAATGGCAAATAGTCCAACTCCTGCTCCTGTTCCAAAGACAGCAGAAGAGATCGCATACCAAAAGAAGCACGACTTTGCTTCACTGGCGAAAATGAATGTCGAGATGATGCTTAAAGCTCCATCTACGGCAAAGTTCAATACTTCGCCAGTGGTAAAAGAAGAGAATGGTGTCTACTCGATCAGTTCGTGGGTAGACAGTGAAAATAGCTACGGAGCCATGATCAGAAGTCAGTGGTCAGTAAAGGCTCATTACATCGGGGGCGACACTGAAGATGACATTGGAACGGGTGCAAATTGGATCATTGATGAGTTCATTTTTGATGGCAAGAAAGTTAAATAACCGAAAGAAAACCGAAAGATCAAAAACAGTGGAAAAAACAGTGGTGAGGGGGTCAAAAACACGCAAAAAAACACGCAAAACGGTATCTGATCTTTTGGACAATAACAGTGTGAAAAACAGTGTCAGGAGTGTCAAAAACAGCGTTGATAACAGCGTTGAGAGGTTTAATCAATAACACCGAAGAAAGCACCGAACAGATGATCAAAAACAGTGAAAAAAACAGTGAAAAGTGCCCCGAAAAGCATCGTTAGAAAAAGTACATTAACAGCGATAAAAACAGCGAGAGAGGGTCAAATTATGGTGTACTTTGTCGACAAAAAATACTAAAGTATAACCATGACAAAGTTGGCATCTAATGCAAACCAAAAAATAAAGCTGATCCTGGCTAAACTCCTCGAAGAATACGATCTAGGAGATGGTATTGTCGATCTTCGGATTGAGTCTACACACTTCCTAAAAGAAACAGAGATAGACAATGATCAGTTCACAAGAATACTAAGAAATCTAGAGAAAAATTATGTTATCGAAAGTTTTGTTAGAAATGGCGAGGTTTACTTTATTAAGCCCTTAAATCACTTTAGATCGAGGGCGGAAGATTATATTGAAAGACTTGGAGTGTCTGCAAAACCTACTTCTGGTTTTATGCTGTATCTCGATAACACTGGAAACTTATGGCACGGCGACAAAGAAGATAATCTTTGTTACTCGATGTCGGCAACGAAAGAACGTCTAACTCTAGTAAAATCTATGACTGAAAACACTGGATACCAAACAACAAAAAGTATTGCTTCAGCTCTCGGCAAGAAAGAGCAGAATGTTAGGACTGAAATAAATAAAATTAAGAAGAAGATCAAGCAACATCTTGACCTTGATGATCTTATTGAAAACGAAAAAGGACTTGGTTACAGGATCAATCCGAAGTACAAAATCACGATAGTTAAGTAACTATCCTCAGCTATTGTTAATATCCTGATCTATCTCCTTTAAAGTAAAGGTTTTTTGTTCTTTGAAGATAGTAAGAGCTTATGTACGGCATAGGGGCACAAACAATATGATTGTTATGTGATCAGCGATGCAACAATTAAAAAGTTCCAACAAGTAATCGAGAGCGAGTATCATGTCGCCCTGGATGAAAAGGAAGCGAGAGAAGTTCTCACTAACTGGGTTGGCTATTTTGATTTGCTTGCAAAGATCGATCACAGAATACAATCAGAAAATCAGAGGTCGTTAGTGAGTCCTCTTTAAAAAACCGACTACTAACTTGTATTTGCATGTAGATAATAGCGCCTGACACACTGAGTGAGACTTCTCAGCAGGCGACCTCATCTGCATACAAATCAAGCAACTGTATCGAGATGTTTGCTATGAGGGGGTTGAAACATTTTGATAGATTTTTTGAAAAATTACTAATTTAACTATCCCAATCTGTAAAAAACCAATACAGATGAGGGAGGAAAAAGTCTAAACAAAATATGTCAACAAAGAGACAAAAGCTATATAGCAAAGAAGATATTAAGCTTGCACAAGAAGAAAGTAAGAGAGTTGGAAAATACTTTACTCGTAAAACAGCCAAGAGAAAAACAATACAAGTTAGGATTGGTGAGAAATGGCATCAGAAGATCAAAGAAGTCGCTAGCGAAGAAAAGATAATGATTTCATTTTTCCTAGATCGGGTTTGTGAGCACTTCTTTAAGCATTACTAATTATTTACTAATCGCATGAATAAACCAACAAAAACAAAAGCTGTTATATATGCCCGAGTTTCTTCTAAAGAACAGGAAGAGACTGGGTACTCACTAAACTCACAGGAGGAGCTTCTAAGTAATTACTCAACAAGTCGAAATGACTTCAATGTAGTAAAAGTATTTAGGATTTCTGAGTCTGCAAGTGGGAAAATCCAACGTACTACCTTTACTGAAATGATTAAGTTTATGGACAAGAATAAGATAAATATCCTTGTCTGCGAGAAAGTTGATCGACTCACGAGAAACTTTAAAGATGCATTGATTATCGATGAATGGCTAGATCAAGATGAAAATCGACAGGTGCATCTAGTGAAAGACTCACTCGTCATGCACAAGCACTCAAAGTCCCAGGAAAAGCTTAACTGGGGCATCAGAATACTCTTTGCAAAAAACTATACGGACAATCTTTCTGAAGAAGTTAAAAAGGGTCAGAAGCAAAAAATAAAAGAGGGTTGGCTACCAACTACTCCTCCTCTTGGTTATAAAACTGTGGGAGAAAAAGGACATAAAATCCATGTGATTGATGAACTTGTTGCGCCCTATATCAAAGAAATGTTTGCTTTGTATGCTACAGGCAATTACTCAACTGTGGCATTAGGTGAAAAAATGTATAAGCAAGGCTTCAGGAGTCGATCAGGTGTTCAAGTAGCAAAAAGCCAAATACATAAAATACTCTCTGAGCCTTTCTATTACGGAAAACTTGTATGGAACGGAAATCTTTACGAGGGCAAACATGACTCCCTTATATCAAAAGATTTGTTTGATCAAGTTCAGGCAAAGATGTCTCGTGGCGCAATACCTTATCACAATAAAGGACTCACCGAACTAAGGGGTAAAATCTTCTGCGGTTCTTGTAGTAAAACCATTACCTGGGAAATCCAAAAAGGTAACTCTTACGGTGGCTGTAAGCAATGCAAAGCACAGATCGGCGCAAAGACTAAGTACATACGCCAGGAAGACCTAGAAAGCGATCTACTGGCTCATATCGCCTCTGTAGCCCCCATGAGTGAGAAAGTTATAGATGTTCTTAATCAGGCTCTAAAAGAAAGCCACAGTGAGGAAATAGGGCTACATGAGACTCAGACAAGAAACATCAATAATCAGTTGGAAAGAATAAGGCAGAGAATGAAAAACATGTACCTGGACAAGATTGACGAGAGAATAACGGGAGACTTCTATGATGAGCAGATAGCACAATTTGGAGAAGAGAAAGAAGCTTTACTACACTCTTTGAAAAAACTTGAAGCGGATAATACCGAATACTATCGAGTTGGATTTATGATCCATGAGATTGCATTAAGAGCGAGAGAGATTTATCTCAACGAAAAAGCATCAATCGAAGAGCGCAGAATGCTTCTTGCTTACGCATTCTCGAACATCACTGTTTTAGCAGGAAATATAAAGCCAGAATACACAAAACCTTTTGCTTTTCTTGCAGAATGGATGCCAAGAGTAAATGAAGTTCTCGAACTGGAAAAAACCCTTAGTACAAAAGGAAAAGAGAGCACTTTCGTGCCCTCTCATCCTATCGTGCTCCCCCGGTAGGGTTCGAACCTACGACCAATCGATTAACAGTCGATTGCTCTACCAACTGAGCTACAGGGGAATATAGAGATATTAGCAGAAACTTTGGGAAAATGAAAGTGTCGGTGTCTTGTTTATCGTCTTTTGAAAACACTGTAAAAATGGAGCTTTCCAGAATTCTTTTTTCTTAAGACAACAGTGATTGTCAGATTGTCTCGAATTGTCATTGTTAGTCCCCAGTATTCGATAAAGTTATCTTTGCATTTTGTTATTCTATATTCCACAACAACATTATTTGAGCAAGCCACAGTTTTGATGTACTTAAACAATTTGACTCTAGAATTTATTTGTCTCATAGATCTTGTTTTTTCACCTCCTCCAATCAGATGTTTTAACCCAGTATAGTTGAAGTGTATGTGCTCATTATTTATTGCGTTACAGCACAAATTTGCATTTAAAACTTTCAATTTAGAATATGCAATTTTGACCTCTTCGTACTTTCCCATATCGGAAATTATACGGATGCGACATGAAATTCTAATAAAGAAGTTTTAAAGAAAATGTAAAATTTTTTCTTGACATTAAAATTATTGTCGCTATCATTAATTACATAGCTTGTGGGGCTAACTGCCCTTATCGGCTCAAGCTGATGGCAAGCCAACAGAGACTTCCCGAAAGGGAAGTTTTTGTTTGCTTCAATATGCTAAAATTGGCACATGTACATACAAGTCAAAGCCAAAACCGGCCAGCGCATCGAATCGATCACCGAAACTAAACCTGGGCGATTTGAGATTTCAATTAAAGAAAAACCCGAACGAGGACTGGCCAACAAACGTA
>CAZPGQ010000015.1:972-10009 GCA_964586695.1 uncultured Candidatus Saccharibacteria bacterium | reverse complement strand
CCAGAAATAAAACCAGTATTCATTGGAGTATTTTCACTGTGACTATAATTAGCGGTCACCTCACCACCATCATCTTTTCTTAAGCGATAAGATGTCACAGTCACAGCTGTTGCCCCAACACTTGGTGTGGTTGACGCACCTTCTACACTTTGTATAAGTGAGTAGTTACCACTTGCGTCTTTTGAATAAACTTTAAAGTAATAAAGGGTGCTATTAGATAGACCAGTAGCCACACAAGAATCAAAAACATTTTCTGTTGATGTTGATATGGTTGAATCAACACATCCAACACTCGCAGAGCCAATAGCGTTTCCAACTGAGTAATCAACTCCATCTGTTGGTACGTCTGTTATATCTTGATTTGATCTAAGCACTAATATTTCTGTGAAATTACTTGTTGGTGATATTGTATAATCTATTGTTGCTTGACCATTACCAGGTGTAACAGTTACATCACTTGGTGGGGTTATGGTACTAGACGATGATGACGTCGATGATGCCACTATTGGTATCATAATGGATTCGGCGAAAGCGGCGTAGATAAAGGTGCCACCTGATGTGTTCATAGCTGTGTGACTTGTTCTAATTTTAAAACCATTAGATAAAATATCCCTATCATATGCATGATCAGGAGATTCGCCTTGCGTAATATTTGGAAATAACGGATTATAGTTCACATTATAAGGGTCTCTTTTCGTATCGATAATCTGCCAATCACCTGTAGTGTCAGCTCTTTTAACCATTATCCAACGTGGCTTAAATCCAGTATAAATAAATGGACCATCTGTATTAGCATTACCTGTATAGGAACCGAACTTGGAGTATCCTGGAACTTCAGAGAAAACATAAGCAACATATCGATCACCAGATTCGTTAGTGGTATCAGAATTAGTGGAACCAGAAGCAAGAGTAAATGTTGTTGGTGATGGAGAGGTACCAACTGATCCATATGATGTTCCACTAATTAGTGCACGAGCATTATCCTCAAAAGATAAATAATAACCGCCGCCAGTATCTTTATGATAAATATGCCATTCATTATTATTTGCGTTCGAATCTCTATCTTTTACTATAATCATGGTTGGTGTGGCATTGAGTCCATGACCAACGGTCGCATTACTTATACCATTCCCCGTATAAGAAATAATTGACAACCCCGCAGTAGGATTTGCAGAGACCGTACTTGTAATCGAACCTACTGTATTAGTGGTGGTTGCATTACCTGCTTTCCAACTCCATGCGACGTATGGTTGAGTGTCAGTATTAATATCTCCTTCTCCTGTGCCAGACAATGAAAATCCATCAGTATTAAAAGATGTTACACCTCTATCAGTATATTCATAATTCGAGCTATTAGAGAACAGGGTTTTGTTTGGACCACGAACAACATCATTTATAATGTTGTTATAAGACCCTGAAGATCTTCTTTTCATCCAAACAAAATCTGGTTGAAAATTAAGTCCTTGAATTATTTGAGACGTGCCATTTCCTGTGTAGGTAACAACATCAAAGTGTTGATTTGGTTTTAGGATTGATGGAATTGGGAGGTTGGCAGTTGAAAGAGCTTTGAATCCGGTTGGTGGCTCATACTTAAACTTACCTCCTGCACCTGAATAATATGTTAAACCTGACTGTCCACCTTGACCGAAGTTAACATTAACAGCTCCAGTTCCTGCATAAACCATAAATGTTGGAACTTTGTCTCCTGCAGGAATATTACTAAACACTTCCCCTGTTCCATTTGCTGGTAGACCAGAATTAAACCAAGTACCATTCTGACCAATCCAGAGCTTGCCCGTATCAGCATCATAAGCAATCATACGAGTGCCTCCTGTTGGCATTGCAGAATATGTTGCGGACGTTGAATTATTATTCCATGTCTTACCATCATAACTATCAACTGTATATCCATCAGAATAATATCCAGGGAAATCCGATGAAGATGTAATACGCGAATACTCTATAATACTTCCAATATAACCCCAATAAGCATTCTGTTGTGTTGCTTCCCAATACCATTTACCTGTTTTCATAACAAATGGTGCAAACGAGGTTTGATATGTAGATGCAGAGTTTGCTCCTGTTTGCTTAAGATTACCTGATGCAAGCGTAACATTCGAGCCTTTCATAAGGGGTGTTAGTATAGTAAAATTATTTAAAGGGGTATCGATTACTTGATTGTTAGCTTGCGTAATACCACCATTTAATCCCCAATGATTTGAGTTGCCTGAACTATCAAAACCTAATTGATTACTATTATTGAAGTTAAGGCGGAATCCATTAGTGCCATAGGTACCAGTATAGGACTTCGGTATCCAGTTACCAGTGTTTGAATCAGCCTTTCCAAAGTATGTTGGGTCAAGGGCTTGTCCGTCAATGAAGTTGACATCTGACATATATCCATCAAAGTATCCATAACTTCCTGCTGCATAACCACCAAGAACATGATTATTCCCAGAAACGTTTACATCAAAGGTATCGTTTTGACTAGGATTAGTATTAGTAGAAAATGATGTTAATCGTGTACCATTAACATAAATCCTCACCCTATCTTCTGCTGTAGCATCTGTACTATCTACAGCAACAGAGATATGTATCCATGCAGAAGGGTCACGAAATACTGCAGAGGTGTATTTATTAATCTTAAAACTACCGCCAGTATAACTCCATATACGGATTGCATCTGTTGTATCAAATACAATAGCAGTATTAGGGTAACTACCACCTGTTAATTTTGCAGAAAATATATCAACACCCGTTCCTAATTTACCTCTCTTCACCCATCCACTCCATGTCCATTTTTGTTGATTACCTGTAACAGATGGATTTCTACTCAAATATTGACTACTTGCACTATCAAACATAAGCGAGTTCGTGAGACCTTCGGTAGTGAAAGTAGAGTCCGACGAATATGCTGTGCCAGATGCATTTGTTGCATATGCTCTGTAGTAGTATGTAGTGGAAGTAGCAAGACCGGTAATAGATACTGTGAATACCCCAATAGAAGTACCAGTTCCTGCTGTACAGTTAGTAGTTGGTGCTGGGGTAGAACCATAACAAACTCCACGTGCTGTTATATCAGTACTTCCTAGAGTATCTACTGTTCCTCCTAGTACTGCGGTTACTTCTGTTGTCGATGTTGCTGTAGGAGATGAGAGGGTTGGGAGAGATGGTACTGTTGGGACCATGACTGACTCGGCGAAGGCGACGTAGATGTAGGTACCACCTGAAGCATTTGACTCACCGTTTGCTGATCTAATTTTGAAACCATTACTAACAGAATCAATTGATGACCACGTAGTATCTGCAGTTGATTGATTAGCATAAAGTTGTGTAGTAAGAGGATTGTACGTATTTCTTGCTGTATCAATTATTGTCCATTCATTTGCTGAATCAGTTCTTTTTATCATTATGTATCGTGGCTTAAAACCAGTATAGACAAAGGAACCGTCTGATGAACCATTACCAGTATAACTACCGAATTTGGAGTACCCAGGAACCTCAGAAAAGGCATAGGCAATCACTCTCTGATTATTGTTATTAAGAATATTTCCATCCACTGAGAACTGTGTATCTGTTGGCATAGTGCCTACCCAATCTTTATATGAAGAATTAGTATACGTAGCAATGTTTTCATTAAAATGCAAAGAAACCGAAGCTGCATTTGCTCCACCAGTAAGTAGATGATGGTAGACAATCCACTGATCTGTTTTATCAAGATTCTTAGCAATTATAAATTCTGGCACACTTGAAAGACTATGACTCACGGTACGAGAATTACCCCATGCTCCATTATTTCCTGTCCACATTACAACATCAAGACCAGCTGTAGTGGACTCTTTCCAGTTCCAAGATATAAAATTATTTGAAGAAGTATTATAATCTGCATCTGCTCCTATTTCAAATCCATTTGAAATGAATGAAGTAAGACCTGTAGTCTCAGTCTGTTCCATTGGATTAGATATTCCTGACACATCACTTTGAATACTTTTGGCAGCACCACGAGTACTATCAACTATTCTATTACTTGTTGCACTGGTGCGATTCTTAACCCAAACAAAATCTGGCTGAAAATTGAGGCCAGAAATCACTTGTGTCGCACCATTTCCTGTATATATTTTTGCATCAAAATGCTGATTTGGCTTCAAGATAGTTGGTGTTGGGAGATTTGCAGTTGAGAGAGCTTTAAAGCCTGTTGGTGGAGTGTAAGTGAAGGGGCGTTGGCCGAAATTAGCGTCCCAGATAAAATTTGTTGCATTTGCTATATCTCCTACAATGGGGATATAGGTACCTACGGGAATATTATTTATTGTTCCTTGAGATAGACCATTCTTATAAAAAGTAAGTGTACTATTATCGGCATCAAACGCAACGCCAATTAAATCATTACTAGTAAATGTGTTTCCGTAGGAAGTAGATGTCCCGTCTAGTATTTTATTTCCTCCTGTAGTATAAACGTACGACTTCGTATCATAGTCAGGATAAGATGGTAAAGTTCTATTTTGTGTATTTTGAATTCCAATTCTACCATAACCACTACCTCCATCTGATGTCAGTTTAATTTCATAATACCACTTACCAGTCGTCATACCAAACGAGGAAGCAGCTGTGCAATAATCACTACTATCAGCAACACGAAGCCCTCCACGATAAACAGGAATTGTTCCATTATAATAACGAGAATTATTACTACTAAACGTTGCAAAATTATTGAGTGGTGTATCAATCACTTGATTAGTAGTTGAACTCATACCACCGTTCGTTGTCCATGTATTTGTTGCTGTATGAATAGAGTCAAGTGGTGCAGTATCATAGCCAAGTGCTGTACTACTACTAAAGTTAAGATGGAATCCATTTACTCCATAAGTACCCTGATATGCCTTAGGAACCCAATTCCCTGTATTAGGATCTGGCCTCCCAAAATAATCAGGAGCAAGCGCTTGTCCATCGATGAAATTGGTGTCAGACAAATACCCGTCAAACCTTCCATATGCTTGCCCTGTTTGATTACCAATAAGTGTTGAGACTGCCTGATTTATTTGAGTAGTATCATTTTGAGAAATTGTAGTTGGTGTCACCATACTTACCTGAACACCATTCACATAAAAGATTGCTCTATCGGCCTCTGATGACGTCGCAGTATCCACCCTAAGGACAACGTGTTGCCATGCCGAAGGATCACGGAACTGCATATTTGTATATCGTCTAACATACCCACTATACCCAAAACTAATTTCATCACTATTATTAGCTTGACCAAAACCAATAAATCCTTGTGCTCCGCTACCAGCTGTAGCTAAAACGAACTGAATATTATTTTGAGCATAGAGCATACTGCGCTTTACCCAAAAGGAGTACGTCCACTTCTTACCATCTGTAGCTGTAGAGAACGTCCTACTCAAGTACTGACTACTTCCACTATCGAACATAAGTGAGTTTGTAATTCCTTCGGTAGTAAAAATACCATCTGCTGAAGTAGATGTACCGTATGAGTTCGTTGCATATGAACGATAAAAATACGTAGTGGATGTTGCGAGATTAGATAAGGTTATACTAAAGTCTCCAATTGCTGTACCACCCTCCGCAACACAGTTAGTTGGGTAGCGAGTTGTTCCATAACAAATACCACGAGAGGTAACTGATGCTCCCCCAATTGATATGAGAGAACTACTGAATGTTGCGGATGATTCTGTCACATAAGAAACCGACGTCGATGTTGCAAGCACTGCTAAGTTAGGGTCTGGTGTTAGATAACGAACAATAACAATACCAGAACCACCATCACCACGTGTTGGGTGATAACCTCCTCCGCCACCGCCAGTACCATTCGTACCATTCTGACTTTCACCACCACCACCACCGGTACCACCAGAGGACCCACCTGTGTTTCTTCCACCACCACCACCCGCATACCATGTTGCTGTACCACTTATTGATGACTGTAAACCATCACCACCATACCCAGAAGAGTCTGTACTCCCGGCTTCCCCAGCTCCTCCTCCTCCTCCACCTTGAATACTTCCATAGGAACCACCGCTGTACCCTTGCCCAGCTGTTCCAGATCCAGGTGACGAACCACCCGGGGGACCACCTGCACCGCCACCTGACCCACCGTTTCGTCCTGCTTCTGCACCGTCATTACCTCCGCCTCCACCACCACCAAGTGCGATAATAAAAGAACCAAACACAGAAGAGCTACCATTTATTCCATACCAATTAGGGCTACCTTCTGCTCCTGGTCCACCATTTCCTACGGTTACTGTGTAGGTATATCCAGAATAGAAAGTGGTAGTCCCGTTACCAGTGAGCATTCCACCAGCACCACCTCCACCACCTGTTCCCACACCACCACCACCACCACCACCTACAACCAAATAATCAATAGAAGTGACGTTAAGAGGTATAGTAAAGTTTGTTGTTCCTGTAGCTGTAAAAGTATGTACTGTATATCCTCCAGCATACGAAGGAGAAGACCGAGGATTAAGACCAGAAGAATCTGTATATGTAACAGTTCCACCATCAGCAAAAGAAAAAGAATATGTAAAAAAATATAAAAAAACAAAAAACAAAAACCTAAAAATATAGATACTTTTGCTTAGTAAAAAACCCTTACTCATGTAAATAATTATATATCTATAATTGCAAAATAAGTTGTGGATAAGTTTTTATTTTAGCCTTATTTTATAAAGCTTTTTCTGGATTTTAAAAATTAAAAAATCTTAATAAATTTCAAACTTTCGTTATTTTATAATAATTTAAAAGCGTATGTATTTATGAGATAATTTTTGATATGTAATTTTTAATCTTGCCAGTCCGGCAAACATGCTTTAAATCAATTTTATTTAACTAAAAAATCAACCACATAGATACAGAAGTATTGAAGTATGAAATACGAGCTCAGTTTACCTGGATCCACGCATTCGCGAGGATGACACAAAATACAAAAATCTCCGACGCAGAGCGTCGGAGAATTCTTTAGATTAAAATATGAGTTTTGTAATTAAAAGTAAATTTATAATTCAAAGCACACAATATATACTGTTGACTTTTTTTGATATTATAAACTAAATATACCGTCGCCGTTAGGCGTTCACGGCCAGTCGCAAGACTGGTCGTATATCTATAAAAATATTGAATATGCACATTAAGAACTTTGATAAGTGGAATACCGTTTGGACGTATTTCTGACACAAAATTGTAAAAACACAAAGACAAAATTAAAAGATTCTTTTCTTTGTAGAAATAGTAAGATTTAACGGTTTAGAGACTTAAAAACCCGGATTCTACCCTTCACTTAAATGACACCCAAGATACGAATTTCTGTAATTCAAAGAAATTATGTATTTTTGAATATGTGTGTTAATATGCTTAATAGGTAAGTGTGTCTCCAGTTTCCAATCACTTGTAAATTGTGTGTGCCTTACTTTTAGTGATAATTAAGTTTTTTCAAATGACAACAAAGCTTTACGTAGGGGGTATCCCTTACACATCATCAAACGATGATCTTAAAAACCACTTTGCGCAAGCAGGTAATGTAGTTTCAGCACAAATCATTATCGACAAAATGACAAATCGCTCAAAAGGATTTGGATTCGTCGAAATGGATTCTGAAGAAGCTGCAAACAAGGCAATCGGAATGTTCCACGACCAAGATTTTATGGGTCGTCGTCTAACAGTGAACATCGCTCGCCCACTTGCACCTCGCGAAGATCGTCCAAGACGCGCTTTCTAATTTTAATTAGAAAAATAAAAACACACGTGAATTCACGTGTGTTTTTATTTGGGTTTATTTTAAAACTAAAAAATACTCTTGATTGCCGTCACCGCCTTTTACTTTACAAGTTAAAATCTCGATATTTAAGAAACCTTTCCCCTCAAAAATATTTCTATACCCAATCAATACTTCTTTTACTAAACCTTCATCTTTGACTATGCCCTTTTTAGTATTACCACGACCAACTTCAAACTGAGGTTTTATTAATAAAAAATAATAAGTTAAATCTTTTGTCCCAAAAGAAATTATTTTATCAATAACGTCATTCAAAGAAATAAAAGAAAGGTCAGCAACAATAAAATCATAATGCTTGGCCTGGATTCCCGCCTGCGCGGGAATGACAGAAGTTGGTACATTAGATACAGATGCATGCGATGGAATGACAGATGTTGGTATAAAATTTCTAATATCAGTATTTTCATAAAGACTTATATTACTTTTATTTAATAAACTTGCGTGTAATTGTTTTGTTCCAACGTCAACACAATCAACATGTTTTATATTATTTTGTATCAAAAAATCTGTAAATCCACCCGTCGAAGAACCAATATCTAAGGCTGTTTTATTTTCTATTTGTTTTTTATAACCCAAACCAAAAACATCAATAAAAGCACCTTCTAACTTTTCACCACCACGAGAAACATATTTTCTATTAGAAATAACGTTTATGACATCAAGGTCATTGACTTTTTTGTGCTTTTTAAGGCAAATTTGGCCATTTAAAAGCACTTTTCCACCCAAAATGAGTTCTTCCCCTTCTGTTCTGGAAGAACTCATTTTACGGTCAAATAAAGCTTGATCTAGTCGAATAGATTTCATAAATTTAAAAATTTAAAAATTTAAAAAATTAGATTGTTGCCTGTACAAAAATAAAAATTTATACCTGAATAATAAAATTGGGGTTAATTTATAATTAAAAAAATATTTATTTCCAATTTTTTTTCTCAATGGCGTTTTTTGCGGCGGAGGTTTCCGCTTCTTGTTTACTCTTACCTGTACCTTCTGCTATAACATCATTCCCAAAACAAATAGCAACTGTAAAAATCTTATCGTGATCTGGCCCCTCTTCTGACAAAATCTTGTAAGAAGGTGTTATGCCAAATTTTTCTTGAGACTTTTCTTGCACGAAGCTTTTAGCGTCTTTGTATGCCCCCTTTTTAATAATTTCTTCTGTTTTTATTAACTTCATATTAAAAAAATATAAGTTCTAATTAAATATTTAATTAGAACTTATATTAATGATTTTTATTTATTAATTTATTC
>CAZPGQ010000015.1:0-962 GCA_964586695.1 uncultured Candidatus Saccharibacteria bacterium | reverse complement strand
GCTTGCTCGTATCCCAAATCTAAATATATTGCACCAACATAAGCTTCATATGCATCAGCCAATATAGAGCTTCTAGCTCTTGATAGGTCTTTTGCTTCCCCTTTTGAAAGCATTATTAGATCATTGAATGATAGCTCATTTGCCACTTCACTTAAAGTAACAGCATTAACTAAAGCGGATCTATAAGCTGTTAAATCTCCCTCATTGTGATTTTTGTATTTTGAATAAAGAAAATCTGTTACCACAAGCTCAAGAACAGCGTCTCCCAAGAACTCTAATCTCTCATTATGATGTAAATTAGTGCGAGGGTTTTCGTTTATGTAACTACGATGAATAAATGCCTGCTTCAAAATATCCTTATTTTTAAAGATTATATTTGTTTTTTTCTCAAAATCTTCTAATTTCATATTTATTGATTAATTTTTAACCTGGATTCCCGCCTGCGCGAGAATGACAGAAGTGATTGCGGGAATGACAGAAATACTCACAGGAATAACAGAAGTTGGTGCGGGGATGACATACAGACATTTAAAGGTTTGATAATTAAATATTATTTGCTTTTATGTAAGATGAGGCCTTTTCTATAATTGGTCTTATGTCATCATAGGTTTTTATTGATGAAATATCATCAATATCAAACCATTTTGCATCATCTAACCCACCCTTTTTTTCTAAACTAAGAGGCATAAATTCTGCTTTTACCAAATAATAAGTGACATGTTTAATTATTTTACCTTTTTCTGGTTTGTTGGCAATATATTCATGTTCCCCTAAGATTGTTATCAATTTTACATCTAAACCTATCTCATTTTTTATTTTTAAAATAGCTAAGGATTCCTTTTCTTCAGGTAAAAGATCTTTGCCTTCGTTGTTTAATTTGCCTATTGTTAGTGTCCAATTTCCAAAAACAACATGTACCATAGCGAGTTTTAGGCTATTTTTGTCATATGCAATAACTACCG
>CAZPGQ010000014.1:0-10388 GCA_964586695.1 uncultured Candidatus Saccharibacteria bacterium | reverse complement strand
CCTGACCCGCATCAATTAGAACACTGTGCATTGTCCATTGTTTAATCCAAGGTGTCTGGTGACGATCGGTAACTGGCTCGACCTCGGTGCTGGTGATTTTTATTTCATCGAGAATTGATTTGTTGGATAAGCTTTCGGCGATGATGATTCCGGTGAAGTTTGGGGTGGGCATTAAGATTAATGTTTATCTTCAATTTGTGAAGTTAATTCGTTCATAACGTATTGAACAAATCCTGTTCCTAATTCTGTTAAAACATATTGGTCTGCAACATCAAATGGTGACTCCATAAAATCGCTAGGGCGAGATTCTCTCCTTTGTTTTTTATAAAACTGTCCTAGACCATTTACTTCTCTCTTTTGTCTAATAACTCTTCCTCTTGTCAAATCATCTATCAAAAGTTTGAACATATCGGCCTCAGCAGAGTTATCTTTTGGGATACTTCCTTTTATATTCATCCACATCATCCTGCGTGTAATATTTGGGAACCTGTGTATTTGAGCAATAATACTAAAATGAAGTTCGTGATATTGTTCTATCCAATCTAAGAACATTCTAACCCAATCATCTTGGACTACTGTTATACCCCCTGCGTTTGTTATCAGCTTTCGCAACATGTCTCTTTTTTCTAGGGTCTCAGTTTCATCCCACTTTTTAAATGTCATTCGGACCAAACCAAGATATTCTTCTGATTCTATTCTTTGGTTAATGCGTTCACCGAAAGATTCAAATCGACTAAAAACAGAGTTAAGCGTAACCCTCAATTCTTTTAATTTTATTTCATGTTCTTTAATCCATAAATACAGAAGTTTAGTGGTGTCTTCTTGATCATTTTCAGACGAAAGAGTGGCGGCTGCCCCCAATAAACTTCCCACCCACGGCAAAATACCTAGAGCTGCCATTGTGACTCTAGTATATTTTTTCCAACTTCCGCCAACAATCCTTTCGAAAATAGCTTGCTCTTCTTTAGAAACGACATCTGCTTGTTTAACAATTGTAACTCTTTTATCTTCTTCTATCATAATTATTTAGAAAGGATGCTAACTATAATAGCTCCTAATATAAAAACTCCAATAGCTGTCCATATTCCCCCAGATAAAGCAACAATACTTAAGGCGATAACTATAAACCATTTCGTTTTTATTCCCATATCATCACTAGATTGTGCTTGGTTATTTTTCTCTTCAGTAGAATCTTCTTTTGGAAATTTTATGTAGCTTTCAGATTTGCCAAATAATTCCTCAGAAAGAGGCTCCCTTTTTTTAGCCAATAATTCTTCGTCCTCATTGGCCTTATTTATTAAAACTACGACAGCAGACATTAGTTCAAATAACGATTCAGTAATTGAAACATTCCCACTAACATCTCCCCTTTTTTCAAGAACAAGTTTGGGAATAAATTCGTCCGCTTCTATACTATTTTTTACTGCTGAAATGGCACGTGTACGGCTAGAATAAAGTTCTTTTGTTAGATGTAACCATTCCTTGGTTGTTTTTAAAAGTCTTACAAGACTTGGATCACCTTCAATAACTTTTCGATTATTAGACACGGCAGAATCAATATCACTATAAAGTTTATCGAAATCTCGCAACTTTTTTCGGACGGTCTCTTGTCTTTCGACTAATTGTTTTTTATATAAATACTCTCTGTTCGCATCTATAATTTTAAGGATGGTTTGTGCCTTTTCCATACGCTCATCTGGGCTCCATTTTTTTGGATCAACTAAATCTGTAGTTACACCGTCAACAACTGCTTTGTAATTATTTTCTGGACCTTTATCGAAATAAACAGTTAACGCAACGCGCTGCATTACTACTTCCGTTTCTATTTCTTGTCCTAGTGGAATAATTTTACTAATAGAATCAAGAAGTTCGCCCAATGAGTCCATCTGATTTTGTAAATTATCCAAATTTTCTCTTACTTCTGGTTTTAGATTTTCAACTAGCAATTTTTCAACAGAACTATACAGAGCTTTCCATACAATTTGTTCTGGAGACAACTCGTCATCATTTTTTGTGATATCAGTACGTTTTCTTGCATATATTTTTAACTCATACAGGTCCTTCATGGTCATTTCCTTCTTTCCAAGAGTAATTGCCTCAAACTCATCACAAGCCCGTTGTGCCATTTCATGTTCTTCAGGAGAAAACTTTTTTGTGGAAGAAGAAATGCTCTCAATATTTATTTTTGTATCTTTTTCATCTTTAGTCATAAATATATTATAGTATAAAACTAACAACAAAAATAGTCGTTTGCTAATCTTAGGAGTAGGATTGTTTATAAGGATAAAACACTAAGTTTAATTGATTAATTTTTATGGTGAGATTAAGGCCTAAATTTAATCAATCAAATAAATACTTATTATTCTTATAAATCTCATCGCAAATATTTAATAAATCAATTTTTATATCTCCAAAACTCTTCTTCAATACATCGTTTATATTAACTCCTGATTTTTGATCATTATATTTAAAACTTTCTGATAGCCCTAAAATAGCCTCGACTTTTTCTAAATTATTATTTTTGTCATAATAACAAAAATATTCAATATATTTTCTATATTTTTTTATAGTTTTCTTTAAAAGATCTAAATCAGAAATATCTTCTTGTATAACATATTCATTATTTTTATTGAATTGAAGTATGAAAGAGTTTATAATTTTTTCTTGATCAATCATTTTTTCCAAAACATAATCATTAAATACGTTTGGCATATTCTTAATGTCAGATATTTCATCTTCTATTGAATCAACGCTGTTCTTTAGATTATTAATTTTATAAATAGCATCATTTAAAATATCGGCATTTTTATTCATTGCTTTTTCGTTTTTTATTATCAAAAAACCAATAATTATTACCAATATAAATATAAAATAAATCATATAATTAATTTTATCATAACTTTACTGAAGACTGTTTAATTAAATTTTAATGTCTTAAAAATTACCCCCATCTCCTCATACATAACTTCTGTGTCATTAGTGGTTAATTCAGCAATACTTAAACGATATTTATTATCTGGAGTATTTACCACAAGCCAAGTCCCACTGTCAGTATAAACGGCGTCTTGTCCATCAATTTTCGTTCTAAAGAATACCTCTTGTTCTGAATCAAAACCAGAATCAGGTCCTAAAAACCATTCTTCTGCTAATAGATTTTCACTATTATCTCCAATACTAATAATTACTTTTCTATCATCGCTGTCTTTTGCAGAAACAACTACCCAATTATTTCCCATGGCCACCTCTGTTATTTTTGTGTAGTCTGGATACTTGAAAGAAAAACCTAGATTGGATTTGTACTCCAACAAATTTTGACTATTCATATATTCATCAGATACCAAATTTAATTCTGCTTCTTTTCCATTTACTGATTTTTTGTATTCTTTCAAGTACTCAACATCATTTCTACAACCTTTCTTTTCAGACATTTCTATAATGATGGTCATAGCTTCTTCTTGGCCCAAAGAGGTGTTTTCTTTATATAAAAGAGATGCGACTTCTGCTCTGTTATTTCCATATTCTTCAAAAGACGGCATTTCTTCTGGACATTTGAAAAGGGACTCTGGAGTAGCCAAATCTTTTTTATCATTGTTAAACAAAATTAAACCCACGACAACAAGAGCCACTACGAGTAAGATTACGTAATTTTTATTCATACTTACATTTATACTCCTATTTTAAAGATTAACAACAGCCCTATATTAAAGAGAAAAACCCGAGCACTTTTAGGGTACTCGAGCCTACTTCGATGCTAAATAATCTTGGCGGAGAGTGGGAGATTCGAACTCCCGATGGAGTTTCCCCCATGCCACCTTTCCAAGGTGGTGCACTAGACCTCTATGCGAACTCTCCTAGATGGCGATACGAAATCGCCCTACGATTCTAACTTGATTCCCCGCAACGCCGCAACTCTCTCTGCCACTGGCGGATGAGTCATGAACATTTTCTGCCAGAATGAAACCCGCTTCTCACCGACCGCGTATGGATCAGAAATGAAAAGGTGCGCAGTGGCGTGATTTGCTTTCGCCATCGGTTGACCGTTTGCAGAAATCTTCATCAATGCTGAAGCCAGCCCCTCTGGATATCTGGTGAGCATTGCCCCGCTCGCGTCCGCTAGAAACTCCCTCTTGCGAGAAACTGCCAACTGAATCAGCGTTGCCACAATCGGCGAGAGAATCATCAGCACAATTCCGACGAGCATCAAAATTCCGCCCGCCTTGTTATCTCTATCTCGTCCACCATGAAAACTGATTCTGAAAAACAAATCGGCGAGCAATGTGATGAAGCCAACCAAAACCACCACCACAGTCATGAGCAAAATGTCGCGATTTCCAATGTGGGCCAATTCGTGCGCAATTACACCCTCTAATTCTGTCTTGTTCAAAATCGCGAGCAATCCTGTCGTGACACAAACCACCGCATGTTCCTTGTTCCTGCCCGTAGCGAAAGCATTCGGCGCATTATCATCAATGACGAAAACTCTCGGCATTGGTAGCCCCGCTGTGATCGACAAATTTTCCACCGCGTTATACAAATCGAAAAATTCTTCGCGTTTCGCCTGTCGTGCTCCGGACAACTTCAAAACAATTTTGTCCGAATGCCAGTAGCTCAAGAAATTCATGATGATACTGAAACCGAATCCGAAAATCAGAATTGATGGGTTTTGATAGTAGTAGCTGAGAAACGACGCGATGGCCAAAATTAGCACGAAAAACATCGCCATTAACAGCCATGTTTTCGCAATATTGCTCGATTGATTTTTATATAAATTCGCTGACATATTTTATATTAATCCCGATAACCAAAATCCGACATAGTATGCAATGATCGCAGCGACGGCTCCAATTATCAAAGTCTCAATCGCTGATCTCATTCTATTATGCTCGGTGATAATTCCCTTTAGATATCCAACGGCAAAGAATGCCACGCCAGTCAAAATCATTGACCACATGAATTGACCGCTCACGAATGTTGGAACAAACAGCGCCACAAAAAATGACAACAACGGCACCGCTCCAACCACCACGAAAGCAACGAAAGTCACCGCCCCCGATTTCCACGGCGTTCGCCCTGTTGAATCTCGATGTTCAGGTGTCTCTGATTTCTCTGACAAATAATTCGAAACTCCCATAGAAAATCCATCAGCCAGCAAATTCGCCAAACCGAGAATCAAGATAATTTTCGGAGCCAGTGCCGCACCAATGACACCCGACACCACGGCAAAAGTCGTCACCAACCCATCGATTGATCCGAAAACGAATGATGGAAAATACTTTCGCTTAGAAACTAACATTGACGTTTTCTTTTTGTTCTGGAGAATCGGTCAAATCGAAAAATTCAACTTCAGAAAATTTGAACATTTTCGCAACAATATTTCCTGGAAATGATTGAATCGAAGTATTCAAATCCCGCGCATTAGTGTTAAAGAATCTTCGTGAAGCCTGAATTTTGTTTTCTGTGTCTGACAATTCGTTTTGCAAGCTTAGAAAATTCTGATTGGCCTTCAAATCTGGATAGTTTTCTGAAACAGCGAACAATGATTTGAGGGCGCCGGTCAACATATTTTCTGCCTCGGCGTGTTCAGCAACAGTTGTGGCGTTCATGGCTCTGGTTCGCATCTCTGTGACTTTCTCCAATGTGCCAGCCTCGTGCGTTGCATAACCCTTCACCGCGTTGACGAGGTTTGGAATCAAATCGTATCGACGTTTTAATTGTACGTCGATGTCTGCCCAAGCTTCCTTTGTGCGGTTAATCAGGCTGATAAAGCGGTTGTATGAGAAAACTCCCCACAACACAACCAAGACAATAATTCCTAATATTATGTATAAAGCGGTCATTTTTTTAAATTAAACTACTAATCTAAATATTATAACACGAAATCCGGCTCTACTTGTACAATTTGCCGTTTAGATAGATTTGCACTGATTTTACTGTATCGAATTGGAAAGCTGTCTCTTCGATTTGAATTCGCAGTCGGTCTCGATCGCAATTGTTTTTAGCTTTCTCCATTTTGCCGGTGAGATAGACGCTCGCGACGCCCTTGTCGATTGTTGCGCGGTCGAATTTCAACTCTGGGTGATACATCACATAATTGCCGTAATAGAAATCGAGATCCATTTTGAAGTCAAAAAGCGCACGATATGCGGCGTTGAGTGGCATTGTTGTTGGAGCGACTCGGCGAGTGATCATATAAATAGTGTCGCAACCTCTCTGTTTTCCTTCGAGCTCGATATCATAGAATGGGCCGACAAGCATTGGTAATTTTACAGTAGAAAATTGTGCTGGGCCACTTGAGGCGGTGTTCTGATTTTGATTCTGGATTTTTTCTACAACTAGCGCGCCGTTTTTGTTTTTAGCTTCATTATTTTTGCGTGCGAAAGGCAATTCTCGAGAACCGAAAATTCCAGTGTAAAGCAAAATTAGGAAAGTCAGCGCGAGAGATGCGAGTAAAACTATTGAAAATGTTAGCAAGGCGTTCTGTTTCACCTTCTCTGTAAAATCCGTCATGGAGATATTCTGTACTGTTTGCGGGTAAAAAACAAGCGCGAGCAAAATTACATCACATTTTTCTGCCTCCGAGCAAGACTTCGGCTAAAAGAAAAAACGCCCCGGAGGGCGCTTTTTCAAAATGAGAATTAATTTACTTTAGGTGTTTCCTCTTCTTTGTTTCTTCGCTTGAAGAAAATTATGAACCATGCCAATCCGAGAATCAAAAGCGCAACAACGGTAGAAATTATTTTGTTGTCTGCAATGAATCCGAATGCGCCGGCGCTAGCAAGCAAGTTTACCTCGTCAATTCCTTCGTCAGTTGAAGTGGCTGTTGAAGTTGCAGCGCTTGTTGTAACGGCCGCACCCGCATTAGTAGCAAGTACAGGTCGATTAACTGTGTTTGTGTTGTTTGTAAAAGCTACGACATTCACAGGTACAGTTTCAGTGACTGCAGGTCGAGCTGTTGTAGTTGTAGTTGTTGAAGTCGAGCTAGTTGTTCTTGATGAACGGCTTGAACCTGAACTAGAGCTCGAACCACCGCCAGAACTTGTAGTTGTTTTTTCTGAAACTTCTACTGCAGAACAAACAGTTCCGACTACGACTGAACCAATTGAGTCCGCAACTGTAAGTGTTGCTGATTTTTTTCCAGCAGCTGAGTATGTTTTTGAAGCTGTAGTTGCAGATCCAGTCAAACCATCTGTACCTGACCAACTATATGTATACGGCGCTGTACCTCCTGATACGTTTGCTGACCATGTTACAGAGTCGCCTTCTTTAATAGAAGAATTGTTTGCTGAACAAGAAACTGTTAGTTCTGTTGGAGCAGAATATACTGTAGCTGATGTACACGTAAATGGTCCAGCTAAAGGTCCACTATCAAAAGTAGAACTAATATTAGTTACAGTCGCAGTTTTTGTACCTGCAGTTTTGTAGATAATACCAGATTCGACACCGGTACCACTTAACCCCTCATCTCCAGAGATATTTAGAGAATATGGAGCAACACCTCCTTTAACAACAACTTTCCAAATTGTTTCATATCCAGTATTTCCAGTTACAGGAGAAGGACCACAAGAAACGAATTCTAGTGGGGCAACTACCTGAACTCGAGAACACTCGACAGTTTTTGTTGTCATAAAATCTCCGTCGATAACTGTAAATTGTGCGCCATAAGATCCGGCAGCAGCATAAGTCATTGTTGTAGACTCTGAATCACCTGAGATTGAAGAACTTCCTAGAGATGAAGAACTCCACTCATATGAAGAGTACGGTGTAGTTCCTCCTGATACGTTTGCTGTCCAAGTGACTGTTTCTCCAATCATCACTTTTGATTCTGACGGTCCACAACTAACTGACAACACACTTTCCTCTGCATTAACAGCGAAAAATGGCAACGCGATTGCAATTGCTGATAGGAAAACGATTTTTGATAAAATTTTGTTCATAATTTGATTAATTCTTATTTAATAATAAGTACAGATATAGTATCATATATATTATATAATGTCAATAGAAAAGCGCCCCGCCGAGTGCGAATGGCGGAGCGCTGCGCAGAAAGGGGTTTTACCCTACTGCCTAAAGGCACGGAACAGAACAAGGTCTTCTGGTCCGTTTGCGACGTCGAGTGCCGCGGACGAGAAAGTCCACGTGATGACACCGTCGGCACTTTTCGCGCCGATGATTTCACCTGGGACCGGGGGTTGAAAGTCGGCAGGCACAAGACGCGTTGCGCGCTCGACCTTGAAAGTCCCAACCTGCGTACCGCGGTTATAGGAAACCTCGTAGTTTCCGTTGGCCAAGATCTGACCACTAACCCGATTAGTATCGGAGCTAGCAGCCATGACCACAGGGGCCTTGCTGACACGCCGCGCCTTAAGAGTGGCCATCTTCGTCGCGGTCGACGAAACGATGGTTACCTCAGACTTGTCTGGCGAATAAACCGTGACTTCGTAGCCGCGGCTCAAAACCGAAAACATCGTCAGAAGCATGAAAATGAACGTTTTCATAGAACAACTCCTTTCAACCTCCCAACCCACCATGGGTCAGATTAAGTTGATTCCATACTATATTATCATATCCTAGACTTTTGTCAATAGGCACGAGAAAATGGAGAAATATAAGAAAAGGCCCGTGGAAAACGGACCTTTTGCGCGACCGCGATCACCTCTGGACCGTAGCCGTTGGTTTGTTCGGCGGCATCGTAATGCCCTTGGCCTGTCCTTTGTACTTGTTGGCAAACCAAAGTCCGAACACGAGAGCGGCGGCAATGAACACCATCGCAAGTGCCGTCTTCACCGCCCCACCTGCCTGTTTTTTCCGTGAGGCCATCCTAAATCACCTCCTCGTTGTTACTGTTGTTTTTGTTTTTTTGGAAAAAGGATATTTTCAATCCCCTTTGCTGGAGACATTGTAACTCTCCAACTGTTTCTGAGACAGCTGACACTTCAAGTTTGAAATGAGAATCAGACCACCCCAGCCAATAATCAACAATACAATAATGACAGTGTACTCTGCACTTTTTATTAAATTTTGCATGGCACACCCCTTTCTTCCTCTACTAATATAACTCCTAATTTCAGAAAAAAGCAAGAATTAAGCACTTTTTAAAAACTTGCATTGCGTACAGACTTTTGATAATATAGTTTTCACTAATCAAATGGCTATTCTGCCCTTATTACAAATAATCATTTCAGTGATTTTAGTTGCTGGAATCCTTCTGCAAAATTCATCTGCCGGAATGGGCGGAGCATTCGGAGGTTCTGACAATATTGATGCCGGTTATCACACTCGACGCGGATTCGAGAAGAATTTGTTCAATGGAACAATTCTTTTCGCGGTTCTATTCGTTGCGATTTCCCTAGCAATCTTCCTCACTGCATAATTGTATTCGTAAATAGTTGTATAATAGAGTTGATTTTGTACAAACGTGAAAAACATTTTCTCTAATTTCAATTTGAAAAAAATTATTAAAGCTTTCTCTCTGACCGAAAAGATTCTCTTCGGAGTTTTTGCTTTGGCATTGGTTGCGACAGGTTTGAAAATTGCCCAAAACTTTAACAACAAGTTTTTAATTACTGTACCTGAAAATGGAGGAACATTTAACGAGGGAGTCATCGGTGTTCCCAGACTAATTAATCCAATTCTAGCTGTTTCAGAAACAGACAGAGATTTGACTGCGCTGATTTATTCAGGATTGATGCGATCGACACCAGATGGATTGATTCCAGATGTCGCTGAATCATATTCAATTTCGGAAGACTTGATGACATACAATTTCAAAATTAGACAAAACGCTGTTTTTCATGACAACAAACCAATTACTGCTGATGATGTATTGTTCACAATTATCAATGCCCAAAATCCTGAGATAAAAAGTCCTAAACGATCAAATTGGGAAGGTGTAGTAATTGAAAAAATTAGTGATCATGAATTGAACTTTCATTTGAAAAAGCCTTATCCCCCATTTCTGCAAAATATGACTCTAGGAATTTTGCCAAAACATATTTGGAATCAAATTGATATTAGTGAATTTTCTCTGAGCAATTTTAACCTCGAGCCAATTGGTTCGGGTCCATACAAATTAGAATCGATAGACAAGGATTCTATTGGTATTCCAAAATCATATAGTCTCGTACCCTTCAAAAAATTTGTTTTGGGTCGCGCTCATATTGATAACATTAATATTTTCTTTGCAAAAAATCAGGCAGATTTACTCAGTCTATATGATTCAGGAAAAATCGAGGCAATTCACGGAATTAGCCCTAGCATCGCAAAAGAATATTTAAATGGAGGCAAAAGAGTAGAATCAATTCCACTACCTAGAATTTTCGGAATTTTCTTTAATCAGGACGAGGCACAGGTTCTGGCAACTAGCGCAGTTCGCAAAGCTCTAGATATGG
>CAZPGQ010000013.1:5272-14227 GCA_964586695.1 uncultured Candidatus Saccharibacteria bacterium | reverse complement strand
AGAGTCTCGAGAGAGCCAAATACTATTTATAATCTAGCTACTATGCCAGCAATTGCTCTATGGGTTCCATTTATCTTATCTATGTCTTTACTTTCTATGACGATAAGTCCTAGTACAAATTCAATATTAGATGTTTACATTTTAATTAGTTTAGTTATAGAAATTTTATTTTTGTATTCAATTTCTTGCGGTATATATTGGTTCAAAAATAGATTATTCAAAATCTAAAAATAGTGGACTGTGGTTGGGAATTTTTTGTGCGCGATACAGGATTCGAACCTGTGGCCTTCTCAACGTCAATGAGACGCTCTACCAACTGAGCTAACCGCGCAATATTTTCTATAGCGTAAAAGCTATCATATTTTTGCTTTTTTTACAAAAAATGCTATAGTTTTCCTGTGCTTTTGGCCTTATCGTCTAACGGTTAGGACGCGGCCTTTTCAAGGCTGCAATCCGGGTTCGATTCCCGGTAAGGTCACAGATTTTGGCGAAGCAAAAAGCTTTGACCTTACAGTAGAGTCTGGGAGACTCTACGTCGGGAATCGAAGCCCGATTGAGATTTTTTAAGAGCATAGCGAATTAAAAAATCCAATTGGGGTACTGAAACTGTAAGTTTCGATTCCCTAGATAATCGCGGAAGATTCCCAGTAAAAGTATTAACCTTAATTAATTATTATACCTACAAGACCATCAGAAACTTGAATCTCAATTACTTGAGCATTATTAACTTTAGCAATATCTTTAGCATGAACACCTTTGAAATGAGAAATTACTTGCCTTATCCATCCATTATGAGAAATCAATAGGACGTTTTCATTCTGATGTTGTCTGTATAAATGATCAACAAAATTAATAGCCCTACTCCTTAATTCGTTTCTAGATTCTCCATTTTCAGGTTTTTGATCATCAGTTAAGCTTTCCCAGTCTACAGAGCTAATTGGTTTTCCTTGTAATACACCCAAGTTTCTTTCTCTAAGTTCCTTTGTAAAAGAGAGTGGTGTATTAGGGTGAAACTCTATTATTTGTTTTGCTACATCTTCACATCTTTTAAGGTCTGAGGTGTATATATGATCAAATTTAATACCTCTAAGAGCATTTGCTAATTCCTTACCTTGCTCTCTGCCTTTTTCTGTTAAAGTTCCATGAGTTTGACCTGTTAATATCCCTGATATATTTTCTTCTGTTTCTCCATGTCTCACTAGAAATAATTTCATATAAAAAGTATAACAGTTTATTTAAAAAAAGCTCGATAGGAGATATCACATTTTCTGTGACGTCCCCTTCGAGTGTTGTGTCCCGTGCCTACGGCTGTGTCTTGAGAGGGCACCACGTAGGTGTTTGGCTCTCATTGCGTGTCATGTACGGTCGGCACATCTGAGTGATGAGTCGAAGTCCCTGGCGTTCCGCAACTGACTTGGATCGTGGATTTCGTTCCAGGTTCTGTGACTTTGTACAGACGACGGCGACATCGTCGTCATTGTACGAGTCCTCGGGATCGGGATCGGCGATCACCTTGTGATGTGGGCAGTCGATGCAGTTGCTATACAATGTGTCCGACATGCGGCATTTCCTCCTCTAATTTAGTAATATCATAAAAAAAATTACATGTCAAATTGGTTAATTAATAATGACCACATCAAAAGTATATTGTGTATTTCCCCCTTGACAAAAACATACGACCGGGTGTATAATAGTGATGCGAGGTTGGGGGCTTGGGGAGGGAATGTGGACAGGTAGATATCCTACCGTCCTGCCCTTTCTGAGCCACCAGCTCTTGCACAAGTACTTCGGTGGCGAAATACATTTCTCCACCAAAGCCCAGCTCTTTTCAAGGTTACAATTTGCTCGCAGATCTGTAACAACCCCTCGTATCATTGATACGATCTTCCCTACACTGGCGTCTACCTTCGGGTATGGACGCGTTTTTTAATATCCAAAATTACCTAGTGTGTAGTTCTATGTAAATATCCTCAAGAGCTTTTACTGCGTCGCCAGATGCGATGTTGTTCTGATGGTATAGTCCGTCTGTACAGTCTCCTGCAGCCCAGATTCCTTTTACTGTAGTTTGTTGTGTCCTAGGGTCTACAGGTATTTGTCCAATGTGGTTTAGGTTGATTACTTCTTTTGCAAAGTCAGTTGTTGGAATAAGTCCGATTTCCACAAAAACCGCTGGAGTTTTTATTTCTGTTTCAACTTTTGTTATTGCGTCTTCGTACACTATGCTTGAAACAAATTTGTCACCTTTTATTTCCTTTGGAACTGCATTTGTTACTATTTTAAAATTCTCTTTTTCTTTTAGTTTTTTTACAGTCACTTCATCTGCTTTAAAGTTTTCTGATCTGTTTAGTAGGGTAACGCTTTTGCAGTAGGCGAGTAGCTGGGCAGATGTCTCGAAAGCGGCATTTCCTCCACCAATAACAACCACGTCTTGTCCACCGAACAATGGCCCATCACATGATGCACAGTAGGTGAGGCCTTTGTTATCGAACTCTGTTGCTCCTGGAACATCTAGCTTTCTTCGTGTACTACCTGTTGCTATTAGAATTGTTTTTGTCTGGAATTCTTTGCTTTCTGATACAACAACAAACTCATCTACATTTTTCTTTATATTTACAACTTTTTCTCCTTCTAGTATTTCTACAGAATCTCCCGCGTACGCCTGTATGTGCTTTTTTAAACTTTCTGCCAGTTCTGTACCAGAGATTTTCACTGTACCTATCCAGTTTTCTATACCTTCTGAAACCACACTCTGTCCGCCAAATTCTGGGGCGATGAGTAATGTTTTAAGTCTCTTTCTTGCTGCGTAAACTCCTGCAGAAACCCCAGCTGGTCCACCACCGATTATTATTAAGTCGTATGTCATAGAGTTAGATTATATCGAGGAAATCGAAAATCTCAAAGTTTTGTTGACTCATAATTTTTTCTAGCATCTACGGAAGCCGTGAAGAGCTGAGTAGAAAGAAATTTTGCAACAGCAAAATATTCTGTTGCTAGAAAAAAGTTGTGAGGAGTAAAAAACTTTGAGATTACTTTATCTTGCTTCGTCGTAGAAATGCTGGTACCGCACCCCACTCATCATCTTCATCGTCTATTATTTTCTTTGGTTCTTCCGCTGTACTGCTTTGAGTTGGTATTGAGTTGTAGATTTTACCTTTTTCCTCTACTGGTTCTTCTCTTCGTGGAGCGGGATTTGGATTTGATACAACTGGTGAAGATTGGAAAAGAGTTTTTTTGTTAAAATTTTCTGGGAAGTTCGATGCAATAACTGTGATTTTTACTTCACCCTTCTTTAGCTTCTCATCCTTAACAGTTCCGAAGATAATTCGTGCATTTGGATCAACAGACTCTGTGATAATTTTCGCTGCGTCCTGAATTTCGAACATTCCTAGGTCGTCACCACCTGCGATAGAGAATAGAACTCCTTTTGCTCCGTTTATAGAAACTTCCAAAAGAGGTGAGTTGATAGCCATCTTTGCTGCTTCTTCTGCTCTTTTTTCACCTGTTGCAAGACCGATTCCCATAAGTGCTGAACCTGCATCTGCCATAACAGCTTTGATATCGGCAAAGTCGATGTTGATAATACCTGGTGTTGTAATAAGGTCAGAGATGCCTTCAACAGCAGACTTTAGAACATCATCACAAATAGCAAAGGCTGACTTTGCTGTAGTTTCTTTTGAAATAGTAGAAAGTAGTCTATCGTTTGGAATTACGATAATGGCGTCCACAGCGGCTCGGAGTTCCTCTAGACCTTGCTCTGCAAGCTTCATTCTCATCTGACCTTCAAAGAAGAAAGGCTTTGTAACAACTGCTACAGTTAGAGCACCCATTTCCTTTGCAATTCTAGCTACGATAGGGGCTGCACCTGTTCCTGTTCCTCCTCCAAGTCCACAAGTGATAAAGCACATATCTGCGCCTTTTATTGCTTCTTGTATTTCTTCTTTTGTTTCCTCAACAGCTCGCTTTCCTAGTTCTGGGTTCATTCCAGCTCCTAGTCCTCGAGTAAGGTTTTTACCAATGTGAATCTTTCTTTTTGCCTGTACGTGGTGTAGGTCCTGAGAGTCTGTATTTACAGCGATAAAATCCACCCCTTTTACTTTGGAGTTGATCATATGGTTTAGAGCATTCTTTCCAGAACCTCCAATTCCAAGGACTTTTATTCGTGCGAATGCTTCTACTTCTGGTTTAATTTGAGGCATATTGATAGTTACAGTTAATGTCTTAATTTCTTTCGTACCAGTACTATATCACCAAAGGTTATAAATAAAAACAGTTGACGCTATGTGTTCAACTGTGCTCTTATAAACCTTTAATTTTAGCCATTTTTAATAAAATTTACGGTAGAAATTGTTTGAAAAAATTAATTATTTTGATTCCAGTTTTATTCATCGTATTTTTGACACCAAGGTTCTTTTTGTCCTCTTTTGAAAAGCCCAACATGCATAGTCCATACGCAACAGCCCATGTAGAATCTCTCACGCCACTTTTTTGATCACCCAAAGTCATACTCGCTATTCTTGATGGAAGTTTTAGTGCAACTTTTGCAAAATCTTCTATTGTTCCTATTCCACCTCCACCACCAGTTAGAAATATTCCTGCAGGAAGTAGTCCGTTACGTCCAACTTTTTTCAAATGGTTTTCGATTAGCTCAAACATATCTGCAAGTCTTGCGGAAACTATTTCGTCGAGTTTCTTTTTCGAAAATGTTGTGCTTGTTATTCCACCAATTTTTATATTCTCTGCTTCTTCAAGTGGAATTTTTAGACCAAGAGCAATATCGTTTGTTATGTCTGTCGAACCGATAGGGAAGACTTCTAGAGAAATCGGAATGTTGTTTTCGAAAATGACTATAGATATCGTTTCTGCCCCTATGTTCGCTAATACACAACCGGCTATCTTTTGGGCCTTGGTTAGGGTCACAAACGACGCTGCTATAGGAGAAGCCATAACGTCTATTACCTCTATCCCAGCCTGATCTACGGCCTCCAGGAGGTCGTTTAGGTGGGCTTCTAGACAGGTAATAAAGAGCATTTTTACCTCTAGTTTTGTGCCTTTCATATCGAGAGGTGTTTTGGCTAAAACAGGCTTTCCGTCTATTTTGTATGAAAGGGGAATGCTGTGAAGAATTCGGTGGTTTTGGATAAGGTTTGGCGAGATACTCTCTTCAGAAATTTGGGCTAATTTTTCAATATCTAGGTCAGTTATCTGTAGATCTGCTCTACCTATCATTGTGCTAGATGTTGAAGTAATACCAGATAGTCCAATACCTCCAACAGCCACGTAAGCTTTATGTATTTTTACGCCAGAAGTTTTTTCTGCGAGTCTCACTGCTGTCTGGATACTAGATGTTACATCTGCACCATTTATGATGTAACCATGACGCAAACCTTTTGATTCTGTGATGCCAGTTCCGAGAATTTTTGTAACGTTTTTATTGTTTTCTTTAACAAGTTCTGCCACTACCACTTTTACTTGGTATGTTCCGATATCTATTCCTACTGTGATATTGCGCATCATTATTTAAATAGCAGAAATTTAAATCTTGTTGAGTTAAAGTTTTTGTGAGACCCCACAGGCCAAAAGCCGGTCTTGTCAACGACCGAGCATAGCGAGGCTCATTGACAAGTTTTGGCCGAGGACAAAGTGAGCTTTCGCTGGAAAGGCGAACGGTCTCAGAAAAACTTTGGCGAAAAAGAGATTTAAATTCTAAACTTCTTTCTCAAAATTTCTTCTGCTCTTTCCATTGTACTACCATGGTCGTATCCTTTCAAATGCATTAAACCGTGGATAAATAAAAATGCCACCAAATTTTGAAAATTTCTTCCAAATTTTTTTGTTTGTCTTTTAACAACAGCAGGAGTTATAAAAATTTCTCCATTTTTTTTGTCCAACGTAAAAGAAAGTACATTTGTTGATTTATCTTTTGCTCTATAACTATTATTTAATTTTCTTGATCGTCTTTCACCAACAAAAACTAGAGAGAGGGAATAGTCTTTTCCGAGTCCAGCATCTTTTATTTTACCAAAAGGCACACTTGGTAGTGTGCTCTTGGTTTTATTTGTTATTGAGAAAGTCTCAATCTTCATTTTATTTCTTTCCTCGTGTGTATTCAGACATTTTGCCCATCTTGATAAGCTCAGTAACTTCTTCTCGTCTTTTTAGAACTTTAAGAGTTTTCTTTTGCTTTACGTACTCTGACTGCTTTCGAGTTGCGTATCTTAGGCTTCTTACACGTGGCAAAACACCAGAACCTTGGACTTTTTTAGTAAATCGTCTGATAAGGTTTAGGTTATTTTCGCTTCCTGCTCGTACTACTTCTGCATTTATCATATGGGGACTACTCTAACATATTGGGTAGGACTAATCAAGTTATAACTGGGTATTTTAGGTATATATTGACAATTGTATTAACTATATTGTATAAAAGCACCAGGTCTGCAAGTTTTGGCCCATTTGGGCCTGAGGGAGGTGCTTATGAGAAGCCAGCGAGGTTTTACACTTATCGAGTTCCTGATTGTCGTTGCAATCATCGGTATCATTGCGGCGATCAGCATTCCGGGCTTTCTAGGAATTCGCAACGAGAAGCAGGGAATGGTTCAATTGGTCCAGTCTGCCATTCACGGCGAGAGAGTGGAAGTCCACCAACTCGAAACCTTGCGACTTCACATGTCCTCTTCTGGGGATGACAGGTACACGCGGGCACTCAAGGAGGCCGGTGTGACCGACAAGCAGATCGAGGTGCTGAGATCTGGAAAGCTCCGGGTGAACCTCGAACCCTAGCGGGTCTTCTGGGCTTGGTGGGGAAGCGCTAGGCGCTAATCCGCCAAGCCCTTTTCCATTATTTTTGGTCATGCCACTACTGTAACCGAGCAAAGCTGAGCAACAGTCGCATGACTGCTCGCTTTTAGCGTTTACTTCCTTTGTCCAAATTTTTCAGGAAATCTACAAGTTTATCCAACGGAACAGTTTCTTGTTCTCGGTTTAGGATATTTCTAACTACCATACTGTTTTCTATAGCTTCCTTTTGTCCCATGATTAGAACGTGAGAAGACTTCATATATTCTGCGCCGTTTAGCTGGCCTGTTATTTTGTCTTTTGTTATCGAATGGTAAACGGGAATTTTATTTTTTCGGAGAAGTTCAACAACGTTAAGTGCTTTTAGTTTTGCTGTGTTTCCAAGTTGAACTAGATAGAACTTTGGTTTTTTAATATTTTTTATTATGACTTTTTTGGCAAGAGAATGGTTTTTCTTTGCTAGTATTGTGGCACCGATAGACGGAACTTCTTTTTTGCCACCTAGTTTTTTGGCTAAATGGTTGTATCTGTATCCATACGCAAGCAGTTCACCATCCTCGTCCTTTTTGTCAGATATTGCTCGTATTTCAAACACTGTGTATGAAGCATAAAGTTTGTTAGAAAGAAGATTTGGTTTTATTTTGTATGCTACGTCAAAAGCTTCTACACTTTCTAGTACTTCTTTGAAATGTGTTCGTGCCAAGTCCGAAAGGGAACCGACAGTTTGGGGTGCATTTTTCAAAAATTCTCTTGTTTCTTCTGCATTAGCTTTCAAAACTTCGTAATGATTTTTCTTAAAGTCTAATTTTACTTTTGCAGAAAGTTCGTGTGCGTGTTTTCTGAAATATGTATTAATTTCTCGTTCGAACTTTGAAACTGATTCTTTGTCACCAATACTGTTTATATCAACAAAAAGATCTTTGTAACCAAGTTCCTCTAGTACAGCAATCACACATTTGATAATCAAAGCTTCACTAGTTGACCTGTTACTTCCCATAATTTCAAAACCATATGCTTCTACATTTGGTTTTTTCTTTGAACCTCCACCAGATAGGGGTTTTCGGTAATGAATTGCAAGAGGTTGAGCCTCTAGATCCATTCTTTTGTCCATGTACCATCTTGTCAGAGCTACTTTTTCTTCGATATCGCCAAAATGGTCAAACTCTTTGAATTGTTTTGACTTACTAAGGTCCTCGTTGGTTATGTTCGGAGCTTTTATGACATTAAAACCATAGTTGATAGCCACTTCTCCGACTTTATCGCAGATTATTTCTAAGTGAGAATTTTCTGTTTCTGTATTTTTCTTTGCCATATTATTTGGTATCTTTGCCTGGTAAAATGCTTATCGCTTTGATAGGGAGAAGTTGGAGAATTGGTTCACCAAGAATGAACTTTTTGTTCAAAGGTCCCCAGAAACGAGAGTCGTAACTCTCTAACCTGTTGTCTCCCATGACAAAATATTCATCATCTTTGAGTGTCATAGTTGTAGAGCTCCCAACCAAATTATGGACAACATATGACTGGTCTATTACAAATCCTTCAGGATTTTCTTTGTTTATTATTTTTACAGTATTGTCATTTACTATTACAGTTTCACCAGGAAGACCGATAACTCTTTTTATGAAGCTCTTTTTTATACTATTTTTTAAATGAAAAATTTTTTCGATACGACTTTTTGGAGAATTGTCGTAAGGATATTTGAAAACAATCACAGTGTTTCTTTTTGGTGTACCAATTCTGTATGAAAGTTTATCTACGATAAGATAGTCGCCAGTCGCAAAAGTAGGGTCCATTGACCGTCCGTCTACAAGGTATGGTTCCGCGATATATATTCTAAAAGGTAGCACAACACCAAAAGCGATTAGGGTAAAAATCAGGATTTCTTTACCAACTGATTTTAGGTTTTCCTTGCTTAGCCAGCTAGATGAATTATCGTTATTATTGGCCAAAATAGGGGCTTTTTCTTCGTTCATTGGTGGTATTATACAGCCAATTTGGCTTTCCTACAAATTTCAATAAATTTCACAATTACGAGTCGACGATATTGTTTGTTGTGGTAATATTAAGGAATGGCATACATATTTGTAGGACTAGGAAATCCAGGAGAAGAATACAAAGAAACACGGCACAACACAGGCAGAATGTTGGTTGAATGGTTTGGAA
>CAZPGQ010000013.1:1713-5172 GCA_964586695.1 uncultured Candidatus Saccharibacteria bacterium | reverse complement strand
GTCATCTTCTGCTCCTTTGCGTCGAACATAGTTATCTTGAACTTGTAGTTCTTTCCTAGTTCTAGAGAACTGTGTAGTTTCTCATCTGAACCGAATTCTGAAATGTGAACAAGTCCTGCGATACCTTCCTCGATAGATGCAAGAGCCCCGTGTTTGTTGAACTTGATAACAACTCCCTCAACAACATCGTCTTTCTTGTATTTCTTCTCAGCTTCTTTCCAAGGGTTTTCCTTCAGAGCCTTGATAGAAAGTGATATCTTTCCGTCTTTGATTTCAATAATCTTTACTTTGATTTTCTCTCCGATGTGGAATAGAAGTTTTGGATTTTCAACTAGCGCCCAGTCGATTTCTGAAATATGCACTAGACCTTCTAGACCCTCCTCAAGCTTTACGAAAACACCAAAGTCTACCATTCCTGTAACTTCACCCATAACTTCGTCGTTTAGCTGGTATTTACCGATGATATAGTCCTTGTTTTTCTGCTCAGGGTTTTTCTCAGAGAAGATAAGTTTACCTTCTTTTGGAGAAGCTCCGATGATAGCAACTGATATTTTCTGACCAACTAGTTTCTTCAACTCTTCTAGAATTCTATCTTTGTCTCCGTCTGAAACTCGTGGATAGTGCTCTGTTTTAAGCTGTGAAGCTGGAAGGAATCCAGAAATACCTTGCCATGAAAGGATAAGACCTCCTTTGTTTGCCTCCTGTACAGGAAGCTCAAAGATTTTCTTGTCTCGGATAGCATCCTCTGCTTCTGACCAGATAAGTGCTTGTCGAGCCTCCTTTAGAGAGATCTCGATGTAACCATCCTTGTTAGAAATACTTATAACTTTACCTGCAACGCTGTCTCCAACATTGATTTTCTTTATGATATCTCGAGCGTTTATGTACTCTCGTCCATAAATAATACCAGTTCCAAATGGTGGTATGTCGATATAAACTGCTGACTTTTCGATACCTATAACTTTGCCTTCTACTACGTCGTCGATAGATGGGGGATTTGCTGATGCATCTAGGACTTTGTCCATAGCTGTAGTTTTTTTACTAACTTCAGCTTCCTCCATTACTTCTTCCTCAATTTTTGCTTTCGCCATTTTAGTATATGTGCTTTAGGCTTTTCGATCCCTAACTACAGTGTCCGGATGGGTCGAGGTTAAGTCCTATTGCGGCTATTAATATACGAGAGTAAGTATACAGAAATATAGGGTTTTATCTACTTGACAAATATCCATAAAGGTGTATAATTATAGGTAAGGGGTGTGAAATGAGAGAGTTTCTCATGAACGTTGACGCTGCAGTCCGGCGGGCACATGGCCAGTCAGAGCGTGTGTTCTGGACGGTCACCATCAGTGCGAGCATGGTACTCGGTATCGCGCTCATCAGTTGTTACCGGTAACATGCCGGTCGGCTCGGTAAGGAAAGCGCTCGGCGCTGTCCCTGCCGAGCCTTTTCTATTACTTTTAATATAGATTCTATTGTGTTAATTTACTTATTGGGGGTGTTCAGTGGCCAAGGATTCGTCGAACGATAGTACGTGGAGAGCAATATTCGGTCTCCTGTTTCTCACTTGTGTGCTGGCCACGGTTTTTCGTGCCGGTCAGAGGGCAACAGCTGTAAGGGGTGAGTACGCACATCTGCTTACGCCAGCTGTTGAGGCTTTGGCTGGAAATCCGGTCAAGGTCGAGGATCTCGCACAGATCGAGCAGATTCTCGAACGCAGGAACGCTGAGTTCCGCGAGATGCTTATGAGACGTGGATTGACTAAGGAACAGATCGACGGCTTTCGGTACGGGCGCTACAAACTCGTCCGAGAAGAATAGCCACTCACACAGCTCGGTAGAGAAGCGCTCGGCGCTGTCCCTGCCGAGCCTTTTCTTTTATTTAAATATTTCACGGAAAAATTTTTTCTGCTATACTGTCTGCATTATGATAATCACACACCACGGAGCGGATTTTTTTAAAGTTTCATTCGGAGATACAACGATCGCTGTAAATCCTATTTCAAAGGATTCAAAAATAAAGTCTACAAAGTTTGGTAGCGACATAACTCTAGTTTCTCTTAACTCTCCTGAGCACAACGGTGTTGAGCAGACTTCTCGTGGAGAAAAAGAGTCTTTTGTTATCCAAGGTCCTGGTGAGTACGAGGTTCAGGGTGTTTTTATAAAAGGTTTTCTATCGAACTCTGTTTATGGTGGAAAGGAACACATAAACACTATATATACAGTTGCTCTCGAGGGTATCAATCTCGGTTTTCTTGGTGCACTTTCAGATGAAAAGCTGAGTGCGGAAGCAAAAGAGGGTTTGGACGGTATTGATATTCTTTTTGTTCCAGTTGGTGGAGATGGAGTTTTGGATCCTGCAATCGCACACAAACTAGCCGTAGCTTTTGAACCAAAAATAATTATCCCAAGTCATTTTGCTGAGGTTGGTGAAAAGGATTCTTTGAAAAAGTTTCTAAAAGAGTCTGGAGAGGAGGGTGTAAAGCCTATAGATAAACTGACAATCAAAAAGAAAGATGTGGAGGGAAAAGAGGGGGAAGTTATTGTATTGGAGGCCTTATAATTTAATTGATGTGTTTAATTTAATAGAAAAACTTAGACAAAAACCAGAAGGAGCAAAGAAGAGAATTGCTTTTTTGGCTTCTTTTTCTTTTTCGGTTTTAATTTTGGGTATTTGGTTTTCTGTTATTTATCCAGATTTTAAATTCAAAGAAAAACAAAAACAGTCAGCAGCAGCCGTAGAATCTGGACCGACAGAAAGTTTTTTTAAAAATATAAAAGATGGTTTTTCTGGGGCAAAAGAACAGATAGACATTATAAAGCAATCAGTTTCCAACATAGCTTCAAGTACAAAACATATTCAGAATAATAGTGCTGATATCGATGTTAATTATGTTCAACCGCCGATAGCTTCTTCGACAATAAATAGTGATTTTGAAGCTGGAATATAACAACTTTATATGATATAATAGACGGGTAATTTTCACTTTTATATGGCTAAAAAATCAAATCCAGAAGAACCAAAAATTGTTGCTCCGCACATAAACGTTATCTCTCAGGAAATCACTGATGAGATGAAAACTTCATTTATTGACTACGCCATGTCAGTTATTACTGACCGTGCTTTGCCAGATGTTCGCGATGGTTTGAAACCGGTGCATCGACGTATTTTGTACGCTATGAATGAGCTTGGACTGACAGCAGGGTCAAAACCTCGAAAGTCTGCAGCTGTGGTGGGAGAAGTTTTGGGTAACTATCACCCTCACGGTGATGTGGCTGTGTACGACTCTATGGTAAAAATGGCGCAGGATTTCACAATGCGATATCCGCTTATTTTGGGCCAAGGTAACTTTGGTTCTATCGACGGCGACAATGCCGCTGCGATGCGATACACCGAGGCAAAGATGACAAAACTTTCAGCAGAATTGTTGAAAGATATGGAAAAGGAGACTGTTGATTTTGT
>CAZPGQ010000013.1:0-1613 GCA_964586695.1 uncultured Candidatus Saccharibacteria bacterium | reverse complement strand
CAGATTGTTATCACATCTATTCCTTTCCGAGTTAACAAATCAGATCTTATTTTAAAAATTGTTGATCTACACCGAGAGAAAAAAGTAGAAGGTATAAAAGATATTCGCGATGAGTCTGCAAAAGACATCCGTATTGTTATTGAACTAAAAGGAACTGCTCATCCTCAGACAGTTTTGAACTATTTGTATAAACACACACAGCTAGAGGATACTTTCCATTACAACATGCTAGCTCTAGTAAACGGAGTTCCAGAGACAATGTCACTAAAGGGAATTCTTGAAAACTTTATTGCTCACAGAGTCACTGTTATACGACGACGAACAGAATATGATTTGAGAAAGGCTTTAGAACGAGAGCATATTTTGCTTGGTTTGAAAAAGGCTCTGGATCATATAGACCAAATCATAAAACTGATACGATCATCAAAAGATACTCCTGAGGCTCACAAGCGTTTGATGTCAGAATTCAAGTTTTCAAGTATCCAAGCAAACGCTATTTTGGAAATGAAACTAAGTCGTCTTGCTGGTCTTGAAAGAAAGAAAATCGAGGACGAACTAAAAGCAGTTCAGTTATTTATCGAAGAATGCAAAGCTATCTTGGCTTCTCCAAAAAAGATTTTGGGAATTATAAAATCAGAAAGTAATGAAGTTAAAGAAAAGTATGGTGATGAGAGACGAACTCGCATAATAAAAGGTGGCGCACAAATACTTTCAGTTGAGGATCTTATTCCAGATGAGGAAAATGCTCTTGTGCTTACTGCTGGTGGTTACATAAAACGAACAAACCCAGACGAGTTTAGAAAACAAAAACGAGGTGGTGTTGGTGTTGTTGACCTAGACACAAAAGAGGAAGATTTTGTGACTATGCTTCTTATTGCATCTACTCACTCTGACTTACTATTCTTTACAAACAAAGGAAAGGCTTACCAGACAAAAATGTACGATATTCCTGAAGGTAAACGTGCAACAAAGGGTAAGTCGATTATGAACTTCTTGCCGTTAGGAGAAGGCGAGAGTGTTACATCTATTTTGCCAATGCCAAAAGAGGTTAAGAAGGAAACAAGTTCTCTTATGATGGTTACAAAAGAAGGTGTAGCAAAGAAAGTAGCTACTGCGTCTTTCCATGACGTTCGTATTTCCGGAATCATAGCGATTAAACTCGATGGAAAAGATGAATTAGTTTCTGCATCATTCACACACAACAAGGACACAGTTATCGTAGTTACAGAGAAAGGTCAGTCAATTCATTTCAAAGAAGCTGATATACGAGAAATGGGTAGAACAGCAATGGGAGTACGGGCAATAAAACTTGGTAAAGGTGATGCTGTTATTTCAGCCGAAGCAGTTCCAAACACAATGAACAACGGTAACTTGATGGTTATTTCTGCAAATGGTTATGGTAAGTGCACAGATATAGATGAATACAAGATACAAAACCGAGGAGGTTCAGGTATAAAAACAGCAAATGTTACTCCAAAAACCGGAAATCTTATTTCCGCAAAGGTTTTTGCAGAAGGTGAGGGGGAAATAGTAGCTATTTCTAAAAAATCTCAAGTGATTCGTGTTGATGCAAAGGAAATTCCAGTATTAGGACGACAGACTCAGGGGGTTAG
>CAZPGQ010000012.1:0-17427 GCA_964586695.1 uncultured Candidatus Saccharibacteria bacterium | reverse complement strand
TTCAGACCGTGGAGAAGTTACATCATATCGAAAGATATATCGTGACTTTTCCACAATCTGAATCCTTAGAGGTTTTTTCGTTTTATGAAATAAGAATTAGGAACCAATCAAATCACGGCGGTCTGTCGTAAGACGGATTAAAGTTGATTTATATCGGTGGAGTCCAACAAGAGTTGGATAATACCGAGGGAAGTTTGTGAATTTCATCAAGAAATGTTCATTGTTTTGTGTCCCCCGTAGCTCAGCTTGGAAGAGCAGCGGGCTATTAACCCGTATGTCGCTGGTTCGATTCCAGCCGGGGGAGCCTTCCAATTTTTGGAAGGTGCTAATATTTTCCGATTTTAACATCGGATTCTTGATGAAATTCATAAACGCCCGTAGAGACTAAACATCAACAATTTGTTTTAATTTTGCGAGAGGAGGGGGAGAGAGTAAGCAATTGATCACCAATCATCGAAACTGAGTAGCGGCGAGCGAAAAGCGATGAGATCATAGCATGAGCAACACGGTGTTGTTACTTGCGTGCTAGGGTATTCCCACTCCTCAATCTCTCGCAAAATTAAAACAAATGAAGTTATAGTCCAATGCACAAAGTAATTTGTGGAAACATGCGTGAGACAGGTTGGTCTCCTATCTACTGTAGGCGTTGATTCTTGAGAAGATTTGCCCCTAGTACGAGAGGACCGGGGTGAACTGACCTCTGGTGTGTGGGCTGTACTGCCAAGTGCACTGCCCAGTAGCTATGTCGGGAATGGATAAACTCTGAAAGCATCTAAGAGTGAAACCAACTTCAAGATTAGGAATCGTTTGAGGCCCGTGAGAGATGATCACGTGATAGGCATTAGGTGGAAGCACGGTAACGTGTGGAGCCGAGATGTACTAATTAGCCGATTTCTATTAGGAAATTTAGATGCCACTGCTTTGTCCTGTTACATGGAATCAAATCCATGACAGTTTTACTTTTACAATTGAATATAGAAATTTGGAATTCAAAATCCAACTTTTAGTTTTGGTGCTTTAACGCAGAGGTCACACCCGTTCTCATTCCGAACACGGAAGTTAAGCTCTGTAGTGGCGATGGTACTACTATGTGGGAGAGTAGCTAGGCGCCAGAACTAAGTGTTGGATTTTTTCGTATATAAAATGTTAAAATAAGTTTATATATGAATGACACACTATTATTTTTCTTTAGTGTTTATATAGTATTTGTTTGTTTTAATTCAATACAGTCAATTATTTATGGGAAACTCATTCTCCCAAAACGTTTTCATTTTTATCGTAATATGAGATTGTGGGGGGATAAATCAGTCAAGTCTAATTATTTAGTGGGGTTAAGGGCTCAATGGACCAGCTTGGCTGGCGTATCAGCTTTTATTTTTATAGTGGTAGTTATAATTTCTGCATACAATATTTCCTATAAAGATAATATTTTAATATTGAATAATCCAATCTACACTAATTTAGCGGGATTAATTTTAGGCGTGTTGTTGTCTATATTAAATTTTCGATATAATAACAAAAAATTCATCGATCCTAGAGAAGGAATTAACATATACACTAAATAATGCATGTTCTATTTAAATGCAACAGAAACTCAGAACTAAGTGTTGGATTTTTGTATTTAAATTATATTATCCCGATTTGATATGCTGTATAAATAAAACTAGTAATTAAAATTGCACACACAATTGCAAAAATGATATATGTTAAGTTGCGAGGTTTATCAGTAGTCCATCTAAATCTCAAGAAGTTTAAATAAAAATTCATACTTGATATTCTAACATAATTTATTAACCGGAGGGATTAGAAATTGGAACTGTCCTTGTGGTATTATATTAAGCATGACAGGATCTTGGTCTACTAAAAGAAGAATATTAATAGGTGGGGTTTTTGTTGTAGTAGTTGCTATTTTAGCAGGTCTTTTTTACTGGCGAGCTTTGTATATTGCACCAACTTGTACTGATGGCAGAAAGAATGGTGATGAAACTGAGGTGGACTGTGGTGGAGCATGTCCAAATCTTTGTACTTCAGACACATTAAACCCCGTGGTTTTGTGGTCAAAAATATTTAACATTTCGGGTGATGTTTATACGCTTGTGGCATATGTTGAGAATCCAAACTTGGGTTCAAAAAACTTGGGTGCAAAGTATCAGTTTAGTGCATATGATTCTCAAGGCAAAATTGTAACTGTAAAAGAGGGTATTACAAATATTCCTAGAGGTAAAAAGTTTTCTGTGTTTGAGACTGGAATTGTTTTAAAGGGGGCAAAACCAAAGACTACTGACTTCAAATTTATTAGTTTTGGTCCATGGGAAAAAGACAATTCAGTTGATCCAGAGATTTCTATAAAATATAGCGGTCTACTTTCTACATCTACAGTTCCTAGAGTAACTGGAACGATTTCAAATAATTCTTTACAGAATATTCCAGGGTTGGAATTGTCTGTGTTTGTTCTAGACAGTAACGAAAATGTTATCGCTGCATCCAATACTTTTGTAGATGATTTAACAAAGAGAACCTCACAGGATTTTGTTTTTACTTGGCCAAAACCATTTAATCTTGGTGTAGAAGAATGTGCAACACCTGTAGATATAGTAGTTGCTTTGGATAGATCTGGAAGTATGAAATCAGAAAGTGCGAACCCTCCAGAACCATTTACTACTGTTGGAAAAACGGCAAAAGAGTTTATCAAAAATCTTACAGAAGAGGATCAAGTCGCTGTGGTGTCTTTTGGCACAGAGTCAAATAAAGAGGGAGATCTATCATTAAATAAAGATGTGGCGATATCTGCGGTTTCAAATTTGTTTTTAAGTACAACTACATTGGAACAAACAAATATTACAGGTGGGCTGACTGACGCATATAACGAAATAACATCCGAAAGATCTAGATCAAGTGCCAAGAAAGCTATAGTTCTTTTGACTGACGGAATCCCAACAATGCCGACAAAAATCGGGGATTCAAAGTATCCAGCTACATCCGCAGAACAAATCGCTTCAGAAATAAAGTCAGCTGGTATAACAATATATACAATTGGTTTGGGTAAAGATGTTGATTCTGCCTTTCTAAAATCTATCAGTTTTGATGATAATCATTATTTCTTTGCTCCGAGTAAGGAAATTCTAAATAGTGTATACAGTAAAATTGTTTCAAATCTTTGTGTCAAAAAACCTAGCGTTATAAACGTTATATACAGACCAACCAAATAGCATGTTTTTATCTACAGCAAAGCGAGTTTTTTCATCTATATTTAAAGATGTTGATTGGATCTTGTTGTTTTGTGTGGTTTTGATATCTCTGGCGGGGCTAGTTAGTATGAATTCTTTTGGTATGAATAGTAGGTTTTTTGAAAGGCAGGTTATTTGGTTATGTGTGTCTGTTGTTATCTTTCTTGTTGCTAGTGTTGTTAATTGGAGTTTTTTGAAAAATACTAGAGTAGTCGTGATGCTTTTTGTTTTGTCTGTTGGCTTGCTGTCTCTTTTGTTCGTTGTTGGAAGTGTTTTTAAGGGAGCACAAAGTTGGTTTAGTTTGGGTGCTTTTGCTTTGCAACCAGTGGACCCTATAAAGCTAGTTGTTATTTTGATTTTAGCAAAGTATTTTTCTAGACGACATATGGAGATAGCAAATATTCGGCACATAGTTGTGTCTGGTTTTTACGTTTTTGTTATATTTTTGCTTGTTTTTCTACAGCCAGATTTTGGTTCAGCTATAATCATTTTCTTCTTATGGCTTGGTATGGTTTTGGTTTCTGGAATATCAAAGAAACATCTTTTTGCTGTATTTTTTATTGGCCTAGTCGCTTTTGCAGGTTTGTGGCTCTTTGTGTTTAGGCCGTACCAAAAGGATAGAATAAAGAATTTCATCAACCCTTTGGCCAACGTGCGTGGTAGTGGTTATAACGCCTACCAGTCTGTTATTGCGGTGGGTTCTGGACAAGTATTGGGCAAGGGAATAGGTTACGGAACTCAGAGTAAGTTGCAGTTTTTGCCAGAGTATCAAACAGACTTTATATTTGCCGCTTTTGCCGAAGAATGGGGTTTTGTCGGGGTTATGCTCCTGTTTATTTTGTATGGAATTGTTTTTTATAGGATGCTAAAAATCTCATTTTATGGGGGTAGTAATTTTGAGATACTTTTTGGAGTAGGACTTACATTGCTTTTTATTATTCACTCGGTGATACACATTGGAATGAATATCGGTCTCCTACCAGTTACAGGAAACACTTTACCTTTTATGAGTTACGGAGGTTCGCATTTACTTACAGAATTTTTCGGACTGGGAATGCTTATGGGGATGAGAAAGTCCAGTAGAACGGTGCATAAAGATTTAACCCATAACGAGTTAGTTATATAAGAACCTTCAAATCTGGCGCTTTTCGTTGTTGGAAAGGTAAAAATTCTCGTCAACGTATATTCAATACGTCTCCTCGTATTTTTACCTTTCCGCCTAGAACTGCATCCAGATTTGAAGGTTCTTTAAAAATACAGTTTAATTGTTTTCTCTAGCATCTGTTCCAGAGAAAATTCTTTCTCCACTTTTTCGTGTAGATTTTTTCCAAACTCGAGTCTTTGTTCTGGGTTTTCAATGAGGTGTTCAAGAGCATCCCGTGTTTGATGAATGTTTTCGGGTGAGACCAAAAGTCCTGTTGTATTGCTATCTATTATGTCAGGAATTCCTCCGACTCGTGTAGCGATAACCGGCAGGGAAGCTAGTCCAGCCTCTAGTATTCCGTACGGCAAGCCTTCTTTTATTGAAATAAGTGTGAAAATATCAAATGCCTTTAAGTATGTAGAAGCTTGTTCTTTGAATCCGACTAGGAATATTTTTTCTTCAAGTCTGTATGTTGCGATTAATTTTTCAAGTTTTTTTCTTTCTTCACCTTCTCCGATGATAATGCAAACAAATGGATGATTAACTTTTGATAATATTGTAATAAGATAAGAATGAGATTTATTTTTATGTAACTCTGCAATAGTCCCTATCCATACTGTATCACTCTCGTAGTTTTGAGAAAGTGAAGGAAGTAATTTTTTTCTTGCTTCTATTTTTTCCAAAAAATCAATTTTTTCTATACCGTTTCGTATTAACTCGATTTTGCTCCTGCCTACAAATGGTATATTTAGCGCTTGAGCCTTTTCTTTGCTAGCTATGACTATGACTTTGTGACAGAAAATAATTGTAACCCAAGACAGTAGCCAAATTATGGATTTACTTAAGAAGCTTCGATCTTCGTTGAAAGTCCAACCATGTGCAGTAAAAATAATTTTCTCAACACCCAAAAGTCTTCCCGCCAAAGCCCCAAGTCCGCTAGCTTTTGGGCTGTTGAGATGAAGTGCATCTGGCTTTTCAGACTGCAGTATTTTGTATAGCGTAAAGAAGCTTTTGATTTCTTCAATAATAGAAATGTCTCTCTTTAGATTATTTATTTCAATAACCCGTATATTCTGCTCCAAAAGTTTTTCTTTTAGGATCCCACCTTGTCCACAAACAACAACAGCTTCAAACTGGTCTTTCGGCAGATTTACGGCGAGGGAATAGACGTATTTTTGAGCTCCACCCCATACGCCTTTTGTAATTACATACAAAATCTTGGTCTTTTTAAGCGGTTGCATATAGGGGGATTTTAGCATATTATTAGGCTACTTCATATGAGTTTTCTATCTAGAAAGGAGGCCATAATTCTTTTTTTGGGCGATATATTCTTTTTCGTCTTTTCTTTGTGGGTGGCCCTATATTTACGTTTTGGAGAGTTGCCACCTCTAGATAGATTTACAGTCCATATTATACCGTTTTCAATTCTATTTTTGGCGTGGTTTGTAATCTATTTTATTGCAGGTCTTTATGAAAAACACACTCTTATTCTAAAGAGTAAACTTCCAAGCATAATTTTTAATACACAGGTTGCAAACTCGCTTCTGGCTATAGTTTTCTTTTATGCGATTCCAGTTTTCGGTATTACGCCAAAAACGATATTGTTTATATACCTTGTCATATCTTTTGTCTGTATATTGTTATGGAGACTTTATGGTATTTCTCTTTTTGCTAACAAAGAAAAACAACCCGCTTTGTTAATCGGCTCCGCAGTTGAAATGAAAGAATTGCTTAACGAAGTTAACAACAACACTCGATACGACCTGACATTTGTATCTTCTGTAGATGTAAATGAGATGGATTCTATCGACATACAGGAAGATATAATAAAATCAGTTTATTCAAACGATATAAAGATCATTGCTATAGATTTTTCAAACAAAAAAGTCGCTCCACTTTTGCCACATTTGTATAATCTCATTTTCTCAAAAGTCAGGTTCATCGATTCACACAGAATATACGAGGATATTTTCGACAGAATACCACTTTCGCTGGTGACATACAGTTGGTTTTTGGAAAATATTTCTGTATCACCAAAGTTTACATATGATGTTCTAAAGAGAGTCATGGATATTGTGCTTTCTTTGCCACTCGGACTTGTTTCATTGGTTTTCTATCCTTTTGTTTATGTAGCAATAAAACTAGAGGACAAGGGAAAGATATTTATTGTTCAACAGCGAGTGGGGAAAGATGGAAAGAATTTTCAACTATTCAAATTCAGAACATATATGTATGATGAGTCCAATATTAATGGAAGATCAGAGAACAAAATAACAAAAGTTGGTAATTTCTTGCGGAAATCTAGAATAGACGAACTTCCACAGCTTTGGAACGTTTTGTATGGAGACATTTCTCTTATTGGTCCACGACCAGAATTACCATCTGGTGTAGATATATATGAAAAGGAGATACCTTATTACAATATTCGTCATCTAATAAAGCCGGGACTTTCTGGTTGGGCACAGATAAACCAAGAAACACATCCGCACCACAGTGCACATATATCTTTGACCAAAGAAAAACTAACTTACGATATCTACTATATTAAAAACCGATCATTCTGGCTCGATATAAAGATAGCTCTAAAGACTATCAAGTCGCTACTTTCTAGAACTGGATTATAGATTGTATCTGACTATAGTTTTATCAAATCCCATTTTTGATTAAAAAGGTTTAGACCTTTTATATCTCCAGGGTTTGTGTCACCAAAGAATTTATATAATAATTTTCCGTCATATGCATATTGGTATAGACCATCAGATCTTTTTACTACAGTTATTTTTTTACCAAAATTATAATTTTTTTTCATAAAGTCATCATTTCCGTTATTTGAAAGATCAACAAAAAAGGGTTTAAAAAATTCTAAGCATTTATAATCACATACAGTTTCTTTTGCGGAATCAGTTGGATTAAAATAAAGAGTCATGCCTGATGTGTCAGTCAAATAAGTTCCAAATTTTTCTGAGACCTTAGAACTTGTTGCGAGGTGTTCAGGTTGGTGTTTATAGTAAGCAAAACCAGCAATAGATACTAACAATATTGTTATTAAAATAATCAATTGATTTTTTTTCATATTTATAATCATATTACATTTTTAAGCCTATAAATAGGGTTTTTTCCCAATATGTGGATAACTGGGTTGACAGGTCTTTACAAGTAGAAATATAGGGTGTATAATATAGCCAGAGTCAAGCCTTTTATCGGGCTTAGACGCAACCACACACTCAGGAGGTCCCGTCATGGATTCGATTCGTCGTGCGTTTTTTTCGCTCGTCGTCGTCGTGCTTGGCGGACTCCTCAGTGGAGCCTGCTCAGTCAATCAGGGTGGGGATATCGAGTTCCACAACCCAAACTCGCCGTCAACGACGGCGACCACTCCGGTCGTTCCAACGCCGGATTCAGACCCTGAAAAGGTCTTCCAGCTTCTCTCCTCCTCTTCGAGCTTTGCTGACGGTGAAGTCTTGTCCGTCGGGAAGTACTGGAGCGTGGAGATGAAGACCTGGTGTAGGGTGGGAATGGTCCAGAGCGTTGGTTTCGTCCGCAAAGACGGAGCAATCTGGAGGAACAACAATGGGGTCTACTGTGTAGGAGGTCAGACCTTCCAGCCAGAGAAGATCGATGGAATTGTCCGAGAGGACCTTCTCCAGTTTGCGAAGGGGGAGCCTGTTCGCGCCGAGTTGATCACGGCGGCAGATTCTGCTTCGTGGTCGAGCCGGAACCTTCAGGTTCGTCCAGGTCTGGGTGTCTCAGTGATCATCCAGTAGTCTACTATCTGTTTCCGTACGGGCTCGATGAGCCCGTACGGTCCAGACTTTTGCCAGAGCGCGATGCCCTGGCTTTTGTTTTTTATAAAATCCTTTATATTTTTTTATAAATGTTCTATAATTATTTTATGAAAAATTTTAAAATTCTTCTTCTTTTATTTTTTGTGATATTTTTTTCTTTACCTTATAGAGCGAATGCACTTCGATTGAGTTGTGTAGGAAATGATTATGGAATAGGGGTAACAGCGGATGGTCCCGATACTGTAGTTGCTGGTCAGGATTATGACTTCACTGTATCTGGTGGTCTAGCTCAGGGATCTGGTTCTTTTTTGCGAGTCGATACTTGGATTGAGTACGGTGATGGTACTGGATTATATGCTGTCTCTTTAGGTAATCCTTGGAGTACTAGCAGGACTGGACCTCATAGTTATACTACTCCTGGCACTTACACTGTAAGAGCTTTTGCTAATGTTCAGGATGGTGGAGCTGGAGCGGGTTGTCAAACTGGAACATATACTATGACAGTAACAGCACCACCTGCTTCAACTTGTGATAATACAGACGCAAACAACTACGGTGGACCTCTTCCGTGTACTTTTTCTTTTGTTAATCTTAACTATATTGTTTCAAATGTTTGTAGTGGTGCTTTTATACCAGGTGCAACAGTTTCTATAAGTAGTGATTTTGGAAACGGTACTTCGCGTACTACAGATGGTTCAGGATATGCAAATTTTGGAGCTCTTGCTAATAAAAGTGTTAATTGGAGTGTAAGTGCTGCTGGTTATGGTGGTGCATCTGGTTCAGCAAACACAGGAAATAATGGAACAACAGTTTACCCAGCTCTAACTCCGGCTGGAGGTTGTCCTGCGTCTCCTGGTGCACCGGTGGTATCTTTTACAGCAAGTCCTTCTACTGTTTCTTCTGGTGGATCATCAACTTTGAATTGGACTGTAACAGGAGCAAATTCTTGTACAGCATCTGGTGCGTGGAGTGGATCGCAAAATGCTAGTGGTGGTAGTCAGTCAACAGGGGCTTTGGCTTCTAGTCAGACATATAATCTAAGTTGTTCAAACGCAAACGGTACAACTGTAAGAAGTGCTACTGTAAGTGTCGTTGTGGGTTGTAATTCTGCTGGAGTTTATACAACTAGTGGGGCATATACAATCGCGACATTTACTTGTTCTGGTCCATTTGTTCCTCCAGACGGGGTTAGTTCAGTTGATTATCTTATAGTGGGTGGTGGCGCGGGAGGTGGAAGTGGAAGTAATAGAGGAGGTGGAGGAGGAGGTGGCGAAGTCAAAGGTAATCAAAATATGTCTGTTACTGCTGGAAATACCTATAACGTTGTGGTTGGTACAGGAGGATTAGGCACTGCCGGAATAGGTAATGATGGTCTACCATCATCTTTTAATGGGGTTGTTGCTAATGGTGGTTCCGGAGGTGGAGGAGGAGAAACTGATGGTCGTGCAGGAACTATTGGAGGAGGTGGAGGTAGTTGGGATGGTGGCCCGAGCGGTGCAGGTTCAGGAGGTGTAGGTTCTATCAGAAGAGGTGGAGATGGTAATACGAATGTTGGAGGAGGTGGAGGAGGTGCTGGTGGTAATGGTACTTCGGCGGGAGGTTTTAACCAAGCCGGTAATGGAGGGGTTGGATTAAATATTCCCTATATTGATGGTAATTTATATGGTGGAGGAGGAGGGGGATCATCAATTGATAATAGCAAATATGGGTTAGGTGGTTCTGGTGGTGGAGGATCTGGTGCGTGGAGTGGTGTTGCAGGGTCAGCTAATACAGGAGGTGGAGGTGGAGGTTCAAGTCAGGGTGGTGGAGCAGGCGGTGCGGGCGGTGCGGGTATAGTAAAAATTAAATATTTGACTCCAGTAGCTATAGATGGTGGATGGACTGCATGGAGTGCTTGTAGTAAACAGTGTGATGATGGTACAGGTCCAGGAACCCAAACAAGAACTTGTACAAACCCAACTCCTTCAAATGGTGGAGCAATTTGTTCTGGTTCAGCTAGTCAAGCTTGTAATACAGCTTCATGTCTTGTTCCAGAAAATGGTGTTTGTGGCACTGCTGCAAAAAATTATCCATATGGAACAACCAACTTCAGTTCAGATACATATTGTACCTATGGTACAAATAATCCTGGGGTTATCTCTTTCCCAACTGCAGGAAATAGTACATCTTGGAGATGCGATGGTGTTAATGGAGGATCTCCTAGTGGATGGTGTACTGCTTCACAGAGTTCATCATCTGGTTTTACGGTAACAGTTACAAAACCAGTTGGAGGTATTGTAAAAAGTAGCGATAACAGTATTTATTGTGGTGTTAATTGTATAAAGGTTTATGGTGTAGCAACTCAAGTTAGTTTAACAGCCACACCCTCCTCATCGTATTGGAAGTTTACTGGATGGACTGGTGATTGTAGTGGTACGGGAATATGTCTACTAAATATTAACGCACCAAAAAATGTTGGGGCTACATTTAACCTCAGGTCATTTAATTACAACGAATTCTAGTAAGTTTAAATAAATAAGTATGTTAAGCAAAAAACACTACTCTTAACGGTAGTGTTTTTTGCTAGCTAGATTGCTTTTTTGGCCCAAATCAATATAATAGTGGAGTTAATAAAAGTACTTAAAAACTAATAAAAACATGCTGAAACACCGGGTTTTGTCCCTATTTTTAATTATAGTTTTCGTTGCAGTTGGATTTTTTGTTTACAAATCAGAAAGAGTAACAATGGAAGAGTCTCCAAAGCTTGCAAAGTACGCTTTCAAACTTGGACTAGACCTTAACGGAGGAACACAGCTGACATACAAGGCTGATGTTTCAAAAGTTAAGTCTGGCGATATAAATGGAGCAATGTCATCTCTTCGAGATGTAATTGAACGACGAGTAAACCTTTTTGGTGTTTCTGAACCTATCGTTCAGGTAGAAAACCCTGGTGTTGTGTCTGGTGGTGTTGAACACAGACTTATTGTTGAGCTTCCAGGAGTTACTGATATTCAGCAAGCAGTAAGTCTTATTGGAAAAACTCCATCACTTGAGTTTCGACTTCTAAGACCAGAAGCAAAAAACTTTACTGAAGAAGAAATTCTAAAGAAAACTATCGATGAAGTATTTGCTTCTACGGGACTTGATGGTGGCTATCTAAACAATGCACAGTTGCAGTTTACATCTGGCGGGTCAGGACAGTTGGGAGGTGAACCTACAGTTAACCTTACTTTCAATTCTGAAGGTCGTGATTTGTTTGCAAAAATTACTCGTGAGCACAAAGGTGAAGTTCTTGCAATTTTCCTAGATAATCAGGTCATTTCAAGTCCTGTTATTAGAGATGAGATTTCAGACGGAAAAGCGGTTATTTCTGGTGGATTTACAGCAGACGAAGCAAAGTCACTTGTTCGAGATTTGAACTATGGAGCGCTTCCTGTTCCTGTTGAACTTATTTCAACACAAACTATCGGAGCTTCTTTGGGTCAGGATGCTAAAACTGCTGGCGTAAAGGCTGGAGTAGTTGGGTTCATAGTTCTAGTTATCTTTTTGGTTCTTTGGTACAGACTTCCTGGAATTATTGCTTCAATTTCTCTTGTTGCATACATAATCCTTTCACTGGCGATATTTAAACTTATCCCAGTAACATTTACAGCTGCGGGTATTGCAGGATTTATCCTGTCTATTGGTATGGCAGTGGATGCAAATGTGCTTATATTTGAAAGAATGAAAGAAGAGTTAAAGAAGGGCAAGTCAGTTAACGATTCTCTTCACGAAGGTTTCTCACGAGCATGGCTTTCTATCCGAGACTCAAACATCTCTTCTATCATCACAGCTATTATTCTGTTCTGGCTTGGAACAAGTGCTATCAAAGGCTTTGCTCTAACACTTGGAATCGGAGTTGTTGTTTCTATGTTCACAGCGATAACAGTTTCTCGAACTTTCTTGTTTGCTATTGCTCCAAAGAGTAGTGGTCAAAGTAAGTGGTCAAAGTTCTTGTTTAGTAACGGATTACACTTTAAATAACAAATATATGTTCATAGTAAATAACAGAAAATTTTTCTTTACCCTTTCCGGTTTGCTTGTAGCGGGCTCAATAGTAGCCATAGTTATGTTTGGATTTAATTTCGGCATAGACTTCAAAGGTGGATCTATATTGGAAGTAAGTTATGCCACAACTAGACCAGCATCTGAAACAATAAAAAGCGAGCTAGATACTCTTGGACTTGGTACATACATCCTAACTCCATCTGGTGATTTGAATTATATTTTGAAAACTAGAGATATAACGCCTACAGAAAAGGTCATTGTTATGAGTGCTTTCCAAAAAGACCAGACAAACCCAGCAAAAGAAGAAAAGTTTAACTCTCTTGGTCCAGTTGTTGGAAATCAGTTGAAGAACAAAGCGATGGTTGCTATTGCACTTGTAGCGTTGGCGATCGTTTTATTTGTCACTTTTGCTTTCAGAAAAGTTTCTCATCCTGTGGCTTCTTGGAAATACGGTCTTGCAACTATCATTGCTCTTGCTCACGATGTGATTATTCCAACAGGAGTTTTTGTTACTTGGATTCATTTTCACGGTGGGGAAATCGACCTACTTTTCGTGACTGCTCTACTAGCAATTTTGGGTTACTCTGTTCACGACACTATTGTGGTGTTCGACCGAGTGCGAGAGCATCTAAAGACTGGAAATACAAAAGTTTCTTTTACAGAAACAGTGGGGGATTCTGTATCACAGACAATGGCAAGATCTATTAACACATCAGTAACTATTTTCATCGCTCTGGCATCACTTTACTTCCTAGGCGGTGAATCAACTCGAGACTTTGCATTCGTTCTGTTAGTTGGAGTTATTGCTGGAACATATTCGTCTATCTTTGTGGCTTCACCGCTACTCGTTACTTTGAAAAACTTACAGGATAGATAATATTAGCTATTTACATTATTTAATTTTAATAGTATTCTGATAATGGATTCGATCTTTCTCTTGAGAGGAGGTGGTTTTATGAGTGGAGAAGCTAAGGTTAGACCCGGTACGGGTACTGTCGAAAAGAGCGCGCAGGATTTGACATCTGCGGGCTTCGTTGTCCTCAAGGAGGGCAAGGCAGGACTGCGTTTCGGTCCTGTCGTCACTGGTCAGGTCGCACTTGGTAAGGACGGCTGCGGTTACTGACTCTCACATCGCGCACGGCGCACGAGGATTGAGGGGGGCCTACTGGGCCTCCCTCTATTCAAATAGGAGGTATGCTTTGGTTGTCATGAGTGAATTTACAATCAAGGCTCATGGTGAGGGAAGTACCATTATCCTGAAGAACACGAAAACTGGAGCTGTTGTTCGGTTGTCGAACGATCAGTTTCAGGAGCTTCAGGAGTGGCTTTCCAATCAGGAGCTTGCGTCGCCGAATTTCGTCACAGACCTTGTAGGTCAGAATGGTATTCTGGTCGATAAGGTAGTTGACGAATTCTTGGAATGGAGGGATCAACTTGTGGATACGCGAGACAATCGCGCCCGCATTTTTTCTCTTCATCTTGAACCAACGATTCAGTGTCAGCTTCGTTGTGGATACTGTTTCGAAAATGGGATTGATCGAGGAAAAGGTATGACTGAAGAAGTCTTCCTTCAATCGATCGAGTGGCTCGACAAATACTTTGTTGAGCATCCCGAAGTAGAGGTTCTTCGCCTGATTTTCTTTGGCGGCGAGCCTCTCCTGCGCAAGGACATTGTGAGGAAATCCCTGAGTGCATACTTCGAGCTTGCCAAGCGGCATCGACTCGAGTACATCACGGAAATCATCACAAACGGCGAACTCCTCACGGAGGACGTTGCACAGCTCTTCTCCGGTTACAACTGGAAGCGTGTGCAGATCACTCTGGATGGACCTCAAGAGGTTCATGACGCCCGGCGACATGGAGAAGCCGGCAGGCCGACATTCGACAACATTTGGCGGAACGTACTCATGCTCGCACGCACGAACTACGTTCCTGCGATCGACATCCGGTTGTCGATGGACAAGAGTAACGCTGGAGACATTCCGCGACTGCTCGAGTTCATGGCTGCTGCTGGTTTTCAGGACAAGATTCGCCTGAGCATCGGCTTCATCGAGTCATCGATTTACATAACTATCAAGGGTCTTGAGGAAAAGTGGCAGGCGAAGTACGCACTGCACATCTGGGAAGTTGCTCGCAATTTGGGCTTCAAGATTCCAGATGAGTACGCCTCCGGCCCCTTGTGTGTTGCCCAGGCAAAGCACTCCGCGGTGCTTCAGCCTGATGGTAACCTCCAGAAGTGTTTCTGCACGAGCGGACAGAACGAGCACGCATTCGGCAGTGTCTTCAGTGACACTGGCGACTACACTCGTGATGTACGTTACGAAAACTGGAAGCGCCTCGATCAGTGCATTGAAGAAAGGTGTGCCTATCTGCCGATTTGTGGTGGTGGGTGTACTTATCATGCAGTGGTGGAGCACGGTAAGACGACAGAAGCGTTTGCCCAGCGTCACTGCAAGAAAACGCTGTTGGCGGAGATGAACGAAGGTCTGCTTCGTCTGTCGTATTAGCTAATGTGCGACTGGGGGGGTGGGGGCGACAATAGTCGCCCCCTAATTTATAATATTAAATATGCACGAGCAAAATATTCCATTTTATATAGATTTGTTTAAAAAATATGATTGGTCCATCTACGAGACGGAGCACTATGTTTTTCGCGTTCAGAAAGATTCACTAGCAGAACAAGATATTGAATTCATAAAAAACCGACAAGAATCTGCATATAAAAAAATAGTCGATACTCTTAAGCTAACTCCTACTTCTAAAAAGATACAATATTATTTTTATCCAACACAAGAACTGAAAGCTGAATTAATGGGAGATGGTTGGTATGGACAGACAATATACAATGAGTACACAATACACGCTGTATACAATAGTGAAGACAAAGTGGTCGGAGAGCACGAAGATACACATCTTCTTTCGCTTGAGTGGGGTCTCCCAATCAGTTTATTTCAAGAAGGCTTGGCCGAGGCTATGGTTGGAAGAAGTATGTTTGGTAATAATCATAACGATATTTTAAGAAATGGCGTTAGTAGAGGTATAAAAATTGATATTAAAAATCTCATGTCTCAAAAGGGGTGGTTAGATACATCAGATGACGAGGCTGAGTTTTTTTATTCGATTGCTGGGTCACTAGTCTCGTATATTCTTTTAGTTTTTGGGCTAGAAAATTTTAGAAAATTATACTCAGCTATGGACCGTGCTAATTCCACAGAGAAAAATATTGAACTACTCGAGTCAATTACAGGAAAAACTATAAATGTCTTTTATGATCAGTGGCTTAAAATAGCCTTAAAAACCTAGGTTTTTCTGGCTGGGATAAGGTTTTTCTGTAATTCTGGGGATTTTTGGCCTAGTTCAAGGCGCGAGAGAGCAAACCCAACCAAAGTGTATGAAAATACTCTGCGGGAGGGGGCGGAATGAGCAACGCAGAAATAGGGTAAAAAGGCTAGAATTACCCACTTGACTCGGTTTGAAATCTGGCTATACTATACCAATGTCTGGATTAGCTCTATATAGAGCTTTTTCATTCATAAGAGTTCATTGAAAATTTGTTACGAAAGAACGTAAAATATAAGTGCAAGTTTCCGAGAGGAAACAAAAATATTTCACAAATGATTTCGGGATGCCAGATGAAAGCAATAGCAACGTCTGGCCTTCAATAAACAACTCACAAATAAAAACGCGCAAAACCGCCGGCATAAAAATATCTGATAACATCTTTTATTTTGTTCCGTTCAACTTATAAGTTTTTGATTAAACTTTTTTTAAGAGTTTGATCCTAGCTCAGGATGAACGCTGGCGGTGTGGATAAGGCATGCAAGTCAAACGGCCGCAAGGCAGTGGCGAACGAGGTAGTAACACGTGGGTACATCCCTTTTAGTCAGGAATAACTAGTCGAAAGATTAGCTAATACTTGATAGTCTCTTCGGAGTAAAGATTTATCGCTAAAAGAATGGCCTGCGAAGTATCAGCTAGTTGGTAGTGTAATGGACTACCAAGGCTATGACGCTTAGGGGAGCTGAGAGGCTGACCCCCACCGATGGTACTGAGACACGGACCATACACCTACGGGTGGCTGCAGCCGAGAATATTCGACAATGGACGAAAGTCTGATCGAGCGACACCGCGTGATGGATGAAGACCCTCTGGGTCGTAAACATCTTTTATGAGGGAGAAAGTTTATTGATAGTACCTCACGAATAAGGGGTTGCTAAACTCGTGCCAGCAGCAGCGGTAATACGAGTGCCCCGAGCGTTATCCGGAATCATTGGGCGTAAAGGGTGTGTAGGTGGTAATGTTAGTCGGCTGTTAAAACCTGGGGCTCAACCCCAGATCTGTGGCCGAAACGGCATAACTAGAGGATGGCAGGGATGTATGGAACTCATGGAGTAGGGGTGAAATCCGTTGATATCATGGGGAACACCAAAAGCGAAGGCAGTACATTGGGCCACTCCTGACACTGAAACACGAAAGCGTGGGTAGCGAATGGGATTAGATACCCCAGTAGTCCACGCCCTAAACGATGACATCTAGCTTTGGGGAGTATCGACCCTCTCCGAGGCGTAGCTAACGCGTTAAGATGTCCGCCTGGGTAGTACGACCGCAAGGTTAAAACTCAAAGGAATAGACGGGGACTTGCACAAGCAGTGGATTATGTGGTTTAATTCGATGATAAACGAAAAACCTTACCAAGGTTTGAAACCTAACTGAAGTACCGCAGAAACGTGGTACGTCCCACAAGGACAGTTAGGCAGGTGATGCATGGCCGTCGTCAGTTCGTGATTTGAATTGTTCCCTTAAGTGGGGTAACGAACGCAACCCTCGTTGTCTGTTACAAGTGTCAGGCGAGACTGCCCAGCTTTGTGTGCACAAGCACAGAGCAAACACAACAGAGACGAGATTGAACGATGATCATAGGTAGAAGTATATAGAGGATTCGGGAAGTCCCGTTTCTGTCAGTTTTGTTCACAAGTGTGAATAAGCTATTAATTTAGCTTTCCGCGCTTGCGCGCAGAAAGCTGGGAGGAAGGCGAGGATGACGCCAGGTCAGCATGTCCCTCTGATACCTTGGGCTACACACATAATACAATGGCGACTACAACGGGTCGCGACGGGGAAACCCTGAGCTAATCCTAATAAAAGTCGCCCCAGTTCAGATTGAGGGCTGAAACTCGACCTCATGAAGTTGGAATTGCTAGTAATCGCGGGTCAGCTATACCGCGGTGAATACGTTCTCAAGTCT
>CAZPGQ010000011.1:0-17903 GCA_964586695.1 uncultured Candidatus Saccharibacteria bacterium | reverse complement strand
AAAATCCCAAGCTGCTGGTTAGAAATGTGTATCTAACCAGAGTCTATGACAAGATTGCGGGCGCAAGACTGCCTGTATTTCTCGAGTCAAAGGCTCAAGTTAGGCTTGTTGGGGAATCAACACTGACCATCACCTACCACTACCTCTCCGTGAACGGTGTAACCGTTACGGACGAGAACTGACGCACGCCCGGACGGATCCGGAGCGTGCGTTTTCATTTGGTTAAAATCTGGTAGAATTATAGATAATAAAATAATCTTGAATAGGTAAGAAAATCCCCCACTCAACGTCTCAAATGCCAAATAAAGCCACAGAAAAAATGTTCCTTGACGCTTATCAAATGCACTCAGATGCTATATTTCGCTTCGTATCATTTAAGATAGATAATCGAGAGAAAGCTCTGGATCTTACCCAAGAGACTTTTATGAAGACTTGGGTACATATTTCCAAAAATGGAGAGATCCAAAACATTAGAGCTTTCTTGTACAGAGTCGCTGGTAATCTTGTAATAGACGAATACCGACGAAGAGGACGAAAGGATTATGGTGTAGATTCTCTTGAAGATTTGGCTGAAAATGGTTTCGAACCTAGCAACAGTACAGACGAAATAGAGTCTATGATAAACAAAATAGACGGAGAGAAAGTTATGAAAATGACATCAGAACTACCTCCCATGTATGCGAATATTTTGTTTTTGAAATATACAGAAGAGCTTTCTATACAAGAAATTGCAGACAACCTCGGTGTAACTCAAAATGTTGTCTCGGTGAGGCTTAACAGGGCAACAAATAAGCTGAAGGAACTGGTCGAAAAGGAGTTAGGAAAATATAATAAATAAAAAAATGTCTGATTTATTCAAAAAATTTAAAAATGAAAAACTATCAGAGTCTGAAAAGCAGATAATGTTCAACCGACTGAACTCTTTTATAGAAGAAAACCCGATACATAATGTGTGGTATGTAAATATCGGAGATAAAATAGTATCCCCTTTTGAAAATGGTTTTCTGTTACATCACAAAATGTTAGCTAGCGCGTTTGTCATTGTCATACTTATATCCGCAACAGGAGGAACATCTATCGTTGCAAATAGTTCAGTGCCAGGAAACTTACTCTACCCTGTAAAAATAAACTTGAACGAAAAAGTAGAAACTTTTACTGCTATTTCTACAGAAGCAAAGGCCGTTGTACAAGCAAAACATATAAACGAAAGACTTTCTGAAGCAGAGATACTTTCTTCTCAAAACAAACTTAACGACATAGTCAAAGCTCAGATCGAAACAAAGTTCAGCCAAGATTTACAAAACACTATGGTTCGCATAGATACACTAGATAATAAAGGAAACACCGAAAGTGCAAAAAAGGTCAAAGTGGAAATAGAAAAATCTCTACAAAAACACAAAGAACTCGTTGAGGAAATCCTTAAAAATAAAAAACAAATAAAGATAGAGAGTAACCCTGACAAAAGGACAGATACAACTACGATGAAAAAGGCGGGCGCGCCAGAACCACAGGTCGACCCAGCTATGGACTCACGAATGATGATGTTTAGCGCAACAATGGAAGCAGAATCTACCTCGACAACTTCTACATCAACAGAGAAAAGTAAACCAGGAGAATTAAAGACAAAAGAAATTGAAAAAGAGGAAGGCCGTGAAGACAAAGATACACCGTTACTTAACGAAACTCTTCGACGAATACGAGAATCAAAAGAAAGAGACCGTGATTAGAAAATAAAAGTTAATATTTCTTTTCCTAGAAATATGTAGATGGCACAAGAAATCCCCTCTCCCACTACAACTCCAAACAAAAATTTCTTAATATCTATTTCCATAGCTCCGCATACATAACAGATAAGATCTGTAGGCAGAAATGGTGCAAAACTCCAACCAATAACTATTGGTAGTTCATTTTTTGTTAGAAAATTCTTGATTCTCTGAATCTCCTTGGGGTGCTTTCTTTCAAAATACTCGTCAAAATTTAGATATTCTGAAAAATAGTAAACGCTGGCAGAAGAAACAACAACTCCTATCATTGTGAGAATATAAAGCGGAAATGGTGGTAACAATATAATCCCCGCAACTATAAAATACGTTATAGGAATTAAGGTAAAACCTCTCAAACAACTAGCTATAAGGTAGATAACATATCCGAGAATAATTGAAGAACCAAAAATTCCAGAAAGTTTTGCTTGGATAGCATCACCAGCAAAAAAATAAAAGTAGAATGAAATAGCTAACAGCAAAAACCACACTGCATAAACCAAGTATTTAATTTTGTCTCTACCTAAAGTCATTTCGATAAGTATATAGCATAAACCCTCTTTTTGATATAATGGGAATATGCGACTTTTCAAAAAAACTACACATCTTTCTAGTATTATAGAAGATTCTGAAGGCAAAGTAGTGACTATTTTCAAGTATTCTGATGACTGTGGGACTAGTAGCAGACTAGCAGACAAGATAGAAAATGAAATTGTTACAAGAAAACTAGAACCCATTATATACATGGTCACAGTCCAGACTGAACCTGTTCTATCGAGAAAGATAGAAGAATGGTTTGATATAAAACACGAATCACCTCAGATAATCACGATTCTTAACGGGAAAGTAATATATACTAGCCATCATAACAACATCAATATCGAGGAATTTATAGTCAAGTAGACTATACTTTCCGTGATATAATCATATAAATGGAAAAAGTAGCAAAGAACAAGTCTCAAAAAGATAAAATTATTGTAGTAATTTCTATAATACTGGCTATTGCATCACTTTCCTATGATGGGTATGTTTTTTGGAATCTGCGAAAAGAAAATATTAGTCTAAAGGAACAGCTTGCCGTCTTTGACAATGCACTTAAAATATCCCAGAAGAATTTCCAAAAAACCTCCGGAGAAAAAGATGCTGTTACAACCCTTCTTACTGTAGAAAGACAGAACAGTACCTATATGCAAAGCCAGATACAAGATATCACTAGTACAGTCGGTCAACTCAAAAAATTAAGTGAAACTGATGTAGAACTTTTGAAAAAATACTCTAAAATTTATTTTCTAAATGAAAATTATGTACCACTTAAACTAAGTGATATTGATCCCAAGTATCTAAATGTTAAGAATAAACAAGTTCAAGTTCATTCAGACATAATCCCCCACTTAACAGAAATGTTAGACTCTGCAAAAAGTCAGGGTATAGAAATACAAATTTTATCTGGTTTCAGATCATTTTCTACACAGGCAAGTCTGAAGTCAGAATACAAAACAACATACGGCTCCGGTGCAAACAAATTTTCTGCTGACCAGGGCTACTCAGAACACCAACTAGGCACAACGCTGGACTTCACTACAGAAAAAGTGGGTGCAGTTCTGGCAGGGTTTGATAAAACTGAAGCATATAAGTGGATGAGCACAAATGCACACAAGTATGGATTTATACTTTCCTACCCAAAAAACAATGCTTATTATGTATATGAACCATGGCATTGGAGATATGTTGGGGTGGCACTTGCTACAAAACTTTATGATCAAAAGCTTAATTTCTACGATGCTTCTCAGCGAGATATTGACCAATACCTTGCAAACATATTTGATTAACAAAAAAGCCTCAAATGAGGCTTTTTTGTTAAAACTTAAAACAATATTACATTTGTGAACCAGAAGAATTGCAATTGTTGCAATTACTCTTGTGAGTAACAGCCTCAAATATTGCAGAAACTCCAACCAATACATAAACAACCATTGATAGAGTTGAACCGACGCCAAAAATCATATCAACAAGGTTATAATTGAAAGCAACTAGAAGCCAGTTTAGACCTCCAACTACCAACAAACCAAAAGTCACATAGTGTAAATATTTCATATTAATTTTTATTTATTAATTAAACTTACAATAGTATTATAACACGGTTAAAACAGTACAATGCCCAGTTATACACTCTAAGCTAAAATATAGGAGGTCTTCTGTCCCCTATTTCATTGTGCTGGTTAAATATAACCTTTCTAACGTTTTCTGGATTACTAACCACATACATAGAGAACTCAAAGTTATCTTCGCCAGCAGTCTGAACCTTTACATTTCCGTAATTCAAAAGAGTTGCGATAAAACCTTTGACGTCGATTGTTACGTCCTGTATCTTGTCAAAACGAAGATTTGATATACCTCTGTTAAAAATACCTCTTTGATCTACAGCTATTATTCTTTTTTCTGTAACATACCAAACGTCTAGATAGTACTTTGTCCAATTTACAAAGAATGATAGCCACAAAAACATAAGCCAGATAGAATAAACAAAAAACATAAGGGCATTTATATTCCCAGCAACGGCTATATCTAGAACTTGTGGAAAAAACTTTTTGGCAAGAAAGAATAGAACGATCGGGAAAATAGCAGAAAAGATAAGCTGAATTCCATAACCAATAAAAACAATCCAGTGTTTTCTAACTTCCAAGATAATATGTTCGTCTGATTCAAGATGTAATACGTCTTTTGCCATATTAATAATATGTTATAGAAAACCACGAAAGTAATAAAAGAATGACAGAAACTATGGAAAAAATTGTCTTTCCAATGACTATTCCTTTACTATGCATTCCGTAAGCTGACCAGTGATAAAAAAGCACTGCAGAAACTATCAAATAAAAAAACAAAAACACCCCAAGGACGATAAGTAGTATGTCTGGTGTGATAGCAATAATAGAAAATTTCAAAGCTGGTATAGTTGGCAAAGTAAGTTGTCCTGTTTCCATAACTATATTATACAAAATAATAAAATTAACTCTACTTTTTCTCGATATCTTTATTCATCGTCAAATAGTTTTTTGCATATTTTGCAGAAATAAAATATATCAAAATAATAAATACAAGAGTGAGTGTTATTTTCGCAATTGAATCAAAATAGCTATCGATTTTTACATAATTGCTACCCAAATAAAAACCAACAAAGAACAAAATCAGTGCTTTGGGTATTGTGCCTAGTAAACTATATTTGAAAAAGTCAGAATATTTCACACCTGCGATACCAGAGGAAACCTGAACAGCTCCACCTATGCCGTGAGATATTTTTGCAAGCAAAAAAGTTTTTCCTTTGTGATTCTTGAAATGCTCCTCCAAAAAAGCTTCACTGCTTTCATCATAACCAACAAACTTTGCCCACTTTTTTATCCATACAGACTTTTTCCAATACCGCCCTAAGAAATAGTACATGGAATCCCCTATAACATCCGCAACCACAATAACAGTGTAGGCAACATAACCATTTAAATAGCCTAAAAACACCAAGAAACCAGTAATAATAATGATTATTGGTCCTTCCAATACAGCTATAGGGAAAATAAGAAAATATTTGTACTGTTCTAAAATAGACAGTACTTCTGTAACTGAAATAAACATTGTATAAATTGTCTCAGTTCCAAGGCTTTAATGCAAGCATTAGTTTGACTTAAGTCCTAAAATTTGCTTTAATTAAGGCTCAATTTTCCGCAAAAGCGGATTTTTCAAATCAAAACATTATAATTTAACACAACACCCCTCGGAGGATTTTATAGACTGCATTCATTGTTTTGAAGATTTGGATGCAGTTCTAGGCGGAAAGTTAAATGAGTGAGGAGTCGTACTTAATAGTACGGTGACGAGAACATTTAGCTTTCCAACAACGAAATGCGCCAAATATACAAAACAAACATATGGAAATAAGAAATATAGCAATCATAGCCCACGTAGACCACGGCAAAACAACCCTCACCGACGCCTTGATGAAACAGACTGGTATGACTACCGGTGAGACAAGTATGGATTCAAACGCACTTGAACAGGAGCGTGGTATTACTATTTATGCAAAAAATACATCTGTTTATTACCCTTCAAAGGAATCTGGACGAGAAGTTACAAAAATCAACATTGTGGACACACCCGGCCACTCCGACTTCGGTTCTGAAGTTGAACGAGTTTTGCGATCAATCGACACTGTTCTTCTACTAGTCGACGCACAGGAAGGACCGATGCCACAGACTCGTTTCGTTTTGAAAAAATCTCTTGAACTTGGACTAAAGCCTATTGTTATCATCAACAAAATCGACAAGCCAGCTGCACGACCAGACGAAGTACACGAAATGGTGCTAGAACTTTTCCTTGAACTAGGTGCTAACGACGAACAACTAGACTTTACTACTGTTTACGCTATCGGACGAGACGGTATAGCAAAAATGAAACTAGAAGATGAATCAAAAGACCTAACTCCTCTACTAGAAACTATCTTGAAAGAAGTTCCACCTGCTACAGGAAACAAAACTGCACCTGCAAAGCTTCAGTCATTTAACCTTGCATACGATAACTTCCTAGGAAGACTTGCTGTTTGCCGAGTATATGAAGGAACTATCAAAGTCGGTGATACTGTTTTCGACAAACATCATGATGGTCAAATGTCATCTGGAAAGATAACAAAACTTTTTAGCTTTGAAGGAACAAAAAGAGTAGAAACTACAGAAGCCACAGCTGGTGATATTGTTATGATCGCTGGTCTTCCAAATATATATATTGGAGACACTATTTGTCAGGACGAATTTGGAGAAAGACTTCCATCTATCAACATCGACGAGCCAACTATCTCTCTAAACTTTCTTGTTAACGACTCACCTTTCGCTGGAAAAGAAGGAAAGTTCGTAACAGGACGACAGATTAGAGACAGACTAGAAAAGGAACTTGAAGTTAACGTCGGACTAAAAATCGACTGGAACAACAACGAATACTTTACTGTTTACGGACGAGGTGAACTTCACATAGCAATTCTTTGTGAAAACATGAGACGAGAAGGTTACGAGCTACAGGTGTCACAACCACAAGTTATTATAAAAGAAGTTGATGGTGTAAAGATGGAACCTTTTGAAGAAGTAACTGTTGACGTTTCTGACGAAGTTGCAGGATCAGTTATTTCTCGACTTACTGAAAGAAAGGGACTAATAACAAATATAAAAAATCACGACGGTCAACAGAGAATCACAATTGAGATTCCTACACGAGGACTTTTGGGTTACCGAGGTCAGTTCGTTGTTGATACAAAGGGACAAGGAATACTTTCATCTCGATTTATTGAATTCAGAGAACACGTTGGTGATATAAATCGTACTCACTATGGTTCTATGGTTTCTATGGAAAAAGGAAAAGCTCTTGCTTTCTCACTCGATAACCTACAACAGCGAGGAACACTATATATCGACCCAGGAACAGAAGTTTATGTTGGAATGGTAATTGGTAACACTTCAAAAGGTGAAGACCTTATCGTGAACCCAACAAAAGGCAAGCAACTAACGAACATGCGATCTTCTAGTTCAGATGGTTCTGTTTACCTTGCTGCGACATTTAAACTTGATATCGAGAAAGCCATGGAAATCATGTCTGAAGATGAATACATCGAGATCACTCCAAAGTCAGTGCGACTGAGAAAGAAAGTGGTAAAGAAGTAATACGTAATCAAAGTTTGGATAAAACAAAGGCCCGGGGTGCGCGATGCGCCCCGGGCTTTCGTGTGTTTTGAACTTGATTGCGGAAACTAGTTCCGCTCGCCCCTTGGCAGTCGACCCATCTTCTCATGGGTGTGGCGAGACCTCGTCATCTGGACGATGAGGATCTCCAAGTGAGGGATTTCCTCCTTGACCACGTACATCGAAGCAGCGGACGCGACCGAAGCGATGATGGAGGGATCCAAGAGATGACCCTCACCACGGGTGATCTTCTTGATCAGCTCCTTACCCTCTTCACAACTGCGTGCGACCTCTTCCTCGTCATCAGATGAGACGACGAGACCCGCCTTCTTGGCGAGAACCGTCTTACCTTTCGCCGCGACTGCACAACGGTGGACCGTGAGACCGAAGAGTCTTGACGCCTCGACCTGCTCCGAGCTGACGACTACGGACGACGACTGGTTCATACACACTCCAACGAACGAATCCCCGACACGACGTCGAGGAACCCATTTACTATTTAACCACATGCCTATAAAATTGCAAGAATAGAACAGGCACCGGTCGTGGATATGACCGGTGCCCTTAATTGCTGGAACCTGCTTGAGTACGTTCTACATCCTCATCCCAAACTGACTGGGAGGAACATGCCGAACGTACCGGGAGTCTGGCGCAGACTTTCGCTGGAAAATCGTGTTCAGCATCCTGTTTGCACCGCCGAGGTGTCCCGTCGTGATCCACTTTGCGTCAAGGAGACGCTTGAGCAGATCCTCGTGAACATCCCGTCTCACTTCGTGAGTATTGCCTCCCCTGATTGCACGGATCTTGTCGGCGGAAAGCCCGGTCGTTGCTATGATTTCATCCAACGACCGCGTTCCGCAGGCATCTCGGAAAAGCTGTCCGAAACCGACCCGTGCCGCATCCTTGTTACCAGCGATTTTGCCCAAGTTGCCTCCGACTGTCTGTGAGAGTTTAACCGAGCTTACACTCTACTTCCATTTATAATATAACCACCAAAACAAACTTTTAGCAATAGTCTCCTATTTTTGTTCTTTTTATATGAAAAGTCACTGCTTTTGATCCAAAATTTTCAGCAATATTATGAACAAACTGCCTAACATAAAAACCACTGGAAACGACGACTTTAACTTTATCAATTACAAACTCATCCAACTTACTTTCTTCCAAAACTTCTTGCCACTTTTGCAAAATTTCCTTTTGTCTGAAATCTCCCTGAACCAAACCGATTTTATATTCAATATCTTTTAGTAAATCCTGTTTTGAAATAGTTCTACGAGAAAGATACTCTGCTTCGTATAACTCTACTTCATGTTTTGGTATATCAATCTCACTAATTCTCCCCTCTCTTGCCCATTGGAACAAAGACTTACCATTTACCGGTCGTGATGAGTACACAGGATAAATTTGCTGAAACTTCCCTTTCGCTTTATTTAAATATTCTGTAATCTGCGATTCTTCAGGAAAATTTGTCGACTCAAAAGAATTTTCTGACACAAGACCAAGCATATCCAAGGTATCCGTCTCAAAGCCCCACAAAATTTCAAACTCATAAGTCTTGGGTAGATCCAAATATTTATCTTTCTCAAAAACCAAATCCCCCGATAGAACCAAAAGAACCCCCTCTGCCATTGGGTCGAGTCTCCCAGCGTAAGTCATAGTCAAATCTTTATGTTCCGGATGGTCTTTTTTGTATCGCAAAATTGCCTCGTGAGGTGTTTCTCCAAGGTTTTTATATAACAAATGCAAATCCTTATTATTGCTTTGTGAGTCCGCCATATTCTGATACACTATAGCAATATGAGCGATAAATCAAAAATTAGTACAGAAAGTTACAAAGGTGTTCGCGACTTTTACCCAGAAGACTCTTTCATAATGGAATACATATTCCATGTATGGAAAACAACTGTTGAAAGTTATGGCTATGTTGAATACAAAGCATCAATTCTAGAATCTGCAGAACTATACAAAGCAAAATCTGGTGAAGAAATAGTAAACGACCAGACATATACTTTCCTTGACCGTGGAGAACGAGAAGTCACTCTACGACCAGAAATGACACCGACAGTCGCACGTATGGTGGCAGGTAAAATCCATGACCTACCTTTTCCTTTGCGATGGTACTCTATTCCCAACCTTTTCCGGTACGAAAAGCCACAGAGAGGCAGACTTCGAGAACACTGGCAGTTAAATGTCGATATGTTTGGCGTTGATTCTAGTGATGCAGATGTCGAAGTTATTGCTATTGCATACAAAATAATGCAAAAGTTTGGCGCAAAGGATGAAGACTTTGTAATAAAAATAAATAGCAGAAAAATAATCAACTCACTTTACACAAAGTTCGAACTAAGCGAAGAAAATGCGTACAAAGTTTCAAAAATAATAGACAAAAAAGATAAAATCCCAGCCGACGCTTTTGAAAATGCTCTTAACGAAATCCTAAGTAGCAAGACAGCGGACTTTATCCGAATTCTAACTTCTTCTGAAAGACTAATGGAGTTCCTTGGAGAAAATGACGAGAACGCAAAAGGACTTATTGGCGTAATTGAAAAATTAAATAATTTGGGAATTAAGAACGTTTCTTTTGAACCAACTCTTATGCGAGGTTTCGACTACTACACTGGCATTGTTTTTGAAGTTTTCGATCTACACCCAGACAACAACCGATCTGTTTTTGGTGGTGGACGATACGACGACTTGCTAGATATTTTTGGTGCAAGAAAAGTTCCAGCTGTTGGTTTTGGAGCTGGTGATGTTACAGCAAGAGACTTTCTAGAAGTTCACAACCTGCTTCCACAGTACAGACCAGCAACAGACCTATACATCTGTACACTCAAAACAGAGTTCATTGCTGAAGCAAACAAAATAGCAGAAACGCTTCGCGGTGCAGGTTTAGATGTTGCTGTTGACCTAACTGACAAAAAAGTTGGTGATCAGATAAAAACAGCAAGCAAACAAAGTATTCCTTTTACACTAGTAATAGGTGAAGATGAAATAAAATCTGGAGTTTATCCTCTTAAGAATCTTGAAACTGGTGAAGAAAAGAAAGTTAAGGTTGAGGAGATTTTAAAAGTAATTAAAAATGACTAAGGATTTCGACATATGGAATACACAGAAGAAGGAAATACATTCTTCTGCAGAAAGTAAATTCTATCGTGCTCGTGAAGTTTGGTGGTGTCATCTAGGAGTCAATGTGGGTTATGAACAAGATGGCACCGGTTCTGATCACCAAAGACCTGTACTTATTATTCGTGGTTTTAGTAAGGATGTATGTTTGGTCATTCCACTAACAACATCACAAAAGAATAATAAATATCACATACCACTTGGTGAAATTGATAACAAAAAAGCCTTTGCTATTATTTCCCAAATTAAACTAATTGATGTAAAAAGATTGATAAATAGATTGGCAATTTTGGATAAAGAAACATTCGATACAATCAAAAAAGCCATCAGAGATTTAATCTGACGACTTTTTCGTTGTTCTCCCTCTTGCGAGGGCGGGCCCGAAGGCATTTGTACACAACATAGTATCATTTATTGTTAATATTAGTCAAATTTAATATGCGGAAAATCGTATTCGACATAGAAACCAAAAACATATTCCAAGACGTGGGTTCACGAAACCCAGAGGATTTGGACATATCTGTTGTTGGACTGTACGACTTTGAAACAAACAAATACCACACATTCCTCCAAGAAGAATTCGATGCTATGTGGGAAATATTCAAAAGAACAGATCTGATGATAACCTTCAACGGCGAATATTTTGACATCCCACTACTCAACAAGTACTACAAGAAAGCAGGACTTGGTGACCTGAAACAAATCCGTTCACTAGATATCTTCAAAGAAATAAAACAGACATCTGGTAGATGGCTAAAGCTCGACAAGATTGCTCAAGGTACTTTTGGTGTAAACAAAAGTGGTGACGGACTTGAAGCTGTGAAATGGTGGCGAGAAGGAAAAGTCGAGGAAATAAAAAAATACTGTCTTGATGACGTAAAAATCACAAAAGATGTTTACGAATTTGCTATGAAAAATAAAAAACTAATTTTTAAAGAAGGACCGTTCACAAAAGAAATTAAACTAGATACGAAACATTGGGAACCAGTACCAGAAGTTAAAACTCAAAGTCTATTTTAGAAAGAAATCTCTTTCTCGCCAAATCTTTTTGAAGACCGCTCACTTTTCCAGCGAAAAGTTCGCTTAGCCCTCGGCCTCTATCTGTCAATGAACCGAGCAAGGCTCGGACGTTGACAGAACCTTGCTAGAGGCCTGCGGGGTCTCCAAAAAGTTTTGACTCAACGAGATTCATCAAATTTTTGTTATAAAAAAACTCGTTCGGAGGGGCGATACTCTGCCCCTCCTTACGAGCTGTGCTCAGCCTACAACGACCAGCCTAATCGACAGATTCAAGCCCCTCCACTGGTTAAAGAGAAACCTGAAACGTACCGAGAAATCGTTGCCGAGTGAATCTCGGGGCTTTGCACTGTCCAATCCAGCGAGATTGGACAGTAAAAATACTACATTATTTAAAAAAAGAAAACAAATTTTTTGAATACAAAAAAAGGCCGATGGGGAAGTGGATGTCCTCCCCCCTCGTGCCTGTGCCGTGTCGCGCGACCTGTCTTTCGACCGTCCTGCCGACTTGGCGTTCATCTTCATGAGGAGCTCATCCCTCGACTCTGGAGCTTGCCCCGATCCCGGGGCCATGCTTACGCATTACATCCCTCCTGAATGGGTTGATGTGCTGAACCTGACACGCGAGGCGCGCGAGCGGCGACAGCTAGGTCGCGCTGGTGCCCGCCGTGCCGGCGTCGTCGATGAGGACCTGTTCGCTCTTGTCGCCGGCGTCGTGGCCGGTCATCTGCTCCGCGGTCTGGTCGGCCTTCGGGCCGCTGATATCACGAATCATGGGATCGCTGCTCGGAGGCGTCTGTCCGTTGTTCATGGGTCACTCCCTGAAGTGGTGGTAGCATCGTCTGCTCCACCGGGTTGAAAGATCTGTCCGTAACTGTCCTAAGTAGTATAGCACCCCTATGCTTGACTGTCAAGCGATTTTTATGTTTTATTTATGAGAAAAAGATAAATATGGCTATACCTAGCCCTATTCTATAGTATATAAACAAATTGAGATTGTTGTTTTTTAGGTATTTTATTAAAAAGTTTATTGCAAACAAACCAGTTACAAAAGCTACTATTGAACCAACCAAAAGTGATGAGCCAAATGCAGATGTAAATACATCCTGCCTAACTTCCATAAATTTTTTCAATCCTGCGCCTATCAAAATAGGAATCGAAAGCAGAAAACTAAACCTTACAGACTCTTCTTGAGTTAACCCAGACAAAAGTCCCCCAGAAATAGTTGCTCCAGAACGAGAAACTCCCGGAACAAGTGCGAGACATTGGAAAAGTCCGATCACTATTCCCCTCCCTAAAGTTAGATCTTTGTTTTTTGTTGCAAACTTTTGTGCAATCCAGAACAAACCACTTCCAAGTAAAAGAGTAACCGCAACCAGCTGAACATTTCGGAAAACTGTATCCATGTAACTTTCTAGCAAAAGACCAGCAAGCACAGCAGGTATAGTTCCGAACAATATTGAGTAGAACAGAATTCTATCTTTTTCCATTACAGAATTCTTCCTAACCAAGTTATAGAAAGTTACAAACAAATAAAATATATCTCTCCAAAAATAGAGAACAATAGCCAAGGTTGTTGCAAGTTGCAGAACCGCGTCAAATGTAAGTCCACCTAGGTCGTTTACCCCAAGCATATGCCTAACCAATATGAGGTGTCCAGAAGAAGAAATTGGCAGAAACTCTGTAGCTCCTTCCACAAAACCCAAAACAATTGCGACCCAGTGTGTCATAGGATATAATCATATCACAATAAATTAACCGTTAACCATAACAATAAAATGCTTGAGAAGTTATCTGTTCCAATCGCCATCGTAATCGCCGGAGTCCTAATCGGTGGTTCACTTTACTATTCAAATATAAAAATTTCACAACAGCCACAAGTAAAAACTGTTGAGCTTGCAAAAAACCCTGACGCTGAAGGTATGCGACCAGTAACTGCAGAGGACCACATCCTAGGAAACCCAAATGCTACTCTAAAAATTGTTGAATACTCTGATACAGAGTGTCCTTTCTGTAAGGTTTTCCACCAGACAATGAAACAAGTTATGGATGTGTATGGAAAAAGCGGAAAGGTAGCTTGGGTTTACAGACATTTCCCTATCGACCAGTTGCACCAAAAAGCTAGAAAGGAAGCAGAAGCAACAGAATGTGCAAACGAACTTGGTGGTCCGGAAAAGTTCTGGGAATTCATAGATATGGTTTATGCGACAACAAACTCTAACGACTCTTTGGACCCCGCACAGCTACCAGTTATCGCAGGAAAGGTTGGTCTAGATGTAAAAGCGTTTAACACATGTCTATCTTCTGGTAAATATGCAGCAAAGGTTGAAGCAGACTATCAGGATGCAGTGAAGGCGGGTGGACGAGGAACTCCAAACTCTATTATAGTTTCAGCAGATGGAACAAAGACGGTTATACAGGGAGCACAGTCGTTTGAAGCGGTCAAAGGCATTATCGACGCCCTCCTCAAGTAGTTTTCCACATTTGGTAATAAGTAGTGATTATTAAATTAATTATTTTTCAAGAACTCTCGGCTTCTTCCTGCGGAAGCCTCGCTCTGTCCTCAGCTCCTCGTTGTCAATGAGCTCTCGTTTTACTCGAGTCGTTGACAACACCAAGCTCGTCGCTTGCGGATGTCTTTCAAAACAATAATTAAATAATCACTGAACTAAAGTATTTTCTTGTATGCGCAGTACTTGCAATCCTTGTCGTCGCATTTATCCGAAATAAATTTCCCACTGAAGACGCTTTGGACTAAAGTTTCTATTTCTCTTTTGACTTGCTCTTCATCTCCTAATTCTATTGGGAGAGCTATCGTCTGACACCTCCCCTTGTCATCCGGTTTGATAAAAACCAAGGCTGGTTCTATATTTTTGTTTTTATAACTATGGTTTCCAGAAAGCAACATCTTGTAGAAAACTAGTTGTCTAAAATAGTTCCCATCTGAGTCTTTTGTGTTTCCCTTTATGGCATTTTCACTCATTGCTTCACGGGTCTTGTAATCAAAGACCAAAACAGTTTTGTCTTGATCCACAATAGTATCCATCTGACCATGTAGAGTAAGATTTATTTTCTCTTTATCAACATTTACAGAAAGTGTAGTGTCTATCCATTTGTCTGTCATGACCACACCGTCTGTTACAAAGTGACTTTCCAAAGCACTAGCCACTATTGGGCTACTTGCCAAAAGTTCTTCGACTATTATTTCCTTTTCGGCCTTTGGTAAAAGCGAAGTTTCAAAGTAGTCCACCACTGAACCTTTTATTGTTTTTGTTATATCACTTACATTCTTGTCTTTATTTTTCCAGACATCTGACATAGCTTTGTGCATCGCGATACCCTTTTCTGAACTAGGACTAGGTGCTTCTGGGACCTTTAAAATACTTTTATAAAGAAACTGACTTGGACAAGTAAGAAAATGGTTCAGCGCTGTGACAGAAAGTCCATTTTCAAGCAATACTCTTTTTGTATATTCGACTATTTCTTGTTTTCTATGTGACGAAAGTTCACCACCCTTTAGTGTCTTTGGGACATTTTTTATTTGTGGAGCTTCAAAACCGGTCACATTTTCTTTGTGGAGTTCAGAAACAAAACGCAGTGGAGTAAAGTCCTTGCCGAGTCCGTCCTGCATTGGTGATATTACAACTGCGTGCTTTCTGGCACGTGTTAGGGCAACGTAAAACAGTCTACGTGAGTCCTTTACTTCGTCACTAGTATCTTTCTCACTTGGCATTACAAACACAGATGACCTTGGTCGTCGCATCCAATATTCTTCCAAAGCATACGGCAAGAAAACATAGTCGTACTCGAGACCCTTTGATGAATGGGCGGTCATTACTTGTATTTTTGCATCACTTTTCCCACTACCTATTTTAATATTTTTATTTTCTGCTGTTTTTCGATAATCTAAAAGTTGTTTTATCAAAGCGTTCGGACTTTCTATGCCAGAATTTTTCGCCAAATCCCTCGCGAGGTCGATAATCGCTCGCCAAACTTCCACCTGCATAGGTGAAGATATCTTTTCTGGCTTTGACAGCCCCGACAACTCACCTGCAAGTATGAGGTAGTCGATAACACCAGACTTATTTAATTCATTTTTCAACTCTGCAAGCCCTGGGATCTCCTTTTCTATATCTTTTATATTTCCAGCTCTAATTTTCTTTATTAACTCGTTAGACTTTGCAAAATCCAATCCCCACAAACCTCCGGCAATTGTTTCTGCTAACGATTCTGTTTTTGATGGATCGTTTAGATAGTCGAGCAAGGCAAAATAAAGCATCCCAATAGGCGAAGCAAAAACATCCGCCCCACGTTCAGCCGAAGCTTCCAAACCATTTGTCTCACAAAGTGACAGAATATGATCCACATCCCTGTTCCAACGTAGTATAACCGCCACAGTCGCCTCACTATCTGCCTCAGAAATTTTCTTTAACTCTGTCACAAGGAACTCATCGGCGGAATCAGAGTCTTGTGCAGTAACAATATCGATAGGTTTTTGTTTTTCTTTTGAACCTGACTTTAGTTTTACTCTAAGTCCTTTGTGTTCACCCTCTCCATAGTTTTCCTCGATCATAGAATACGTTGCGTCGAGTATAGACTGGTGAGAACGGTAGTTCTCCTCAAGTGAAATAACTTTCATACTCTTCCAGATGTTCTGAAACTTTAGAAAGTTTTCAACGGACGCACCTTGGAAACGATAAATAGCTTGCTTTTCATCTCCCACCACAAATATGTTAGGATTATCAAAAAAGTTTGCAAGCAAGGCGACGATAAGGTTCTGTGAGTCGTTTGTGTCCTGGTGTTCGTCAACAAGAATATACAAAAACTTTTCTTGCAAAAGCTGTAGTAAAAGTTTGTCACTCTGGAGTGTAGTCAAAAGTTCAAAAAGTAAGTCGTCAAAATCCATCTTTCTTTCCTCTTTTTTCCTTGCTTCATATTCCTCGTACACATCAGCAAAGATAATAGTCTTCTCACATCTCTCTATACGTTTCAAAGCATCAGCTTTCAAACTTCCTTTTGTTGCACCACGTGATGAAATAGATTCTGGATCTTCTTTTACTCTTTCTATTTCCGCTTTTGCAAACTCTCGAACAGTTTCAGGTGACCATGCTTCTTTTTTTGCATCACCAATCGCAGAAATAATTTTATTCAAATAAAAATCAGTGTCGCCTAACGGTCTGAGTTTTGAATACTTTTTGTTTTTTAAAATCTCACGCAACAGTGACTCTGCCTCAACATCTGTTATCTGCTTTGCTCGTGATAGGTGCGGGAAGTGTTCTGGAAACTCGGCAATGACGCTCGATGCAAAACCGTGGAAAGTATGGAGTCTCACCTCGTCTGCCCTGTTCCCGATAATCTCCCTCAATTTGAGTCGCATTGCCTTTACCCCAGCATCCGTAAAAGTAAGGGCTAAAATGCCCGAAGCAGGCGTGTCAGTTTCCTTTAGTATGTTTGCTATACGCAGGGTCAAAATCGTCGTCTTGCCCGTTCCAGGGCCAGCAATAACCATAACTGGACCCTCTATAGTATCCACAGCCTCCTTTTGAGCTTTGTTTAGCCGTTTGTATCGTTCTTCAAATATAGCGTCACTCATATGTATAGAATACCACGAATTTTTGACTACCAAAAAGCCTCGTGAAGACGGCCATTTGGCCGACCTTTCACGAGGTCGATTTACGATGCGATTCGTTCGTTCTCGACGTAGGTTATGGTGCCCAACTCGCGACCCTGGATCGCGCATTCGACACATTCCACTTGAACGATGACACAGTCTTCTCCTGGTCGCCTGTCCTCGAGAACCTCCACCCTACATGGATAGTGGTCGCAGTTCGGACACGTTTCTGATTGCGGAACCTGAGTTTCCATGAAGCCTCCAACGGAAAACTATACCAGTTTCCCGAATCTTGTCAAAATTAATTATGTAAATATAAAAGCCCTTTGGGGCGGAAATTAATCCGCCCGTAAGGACTCTAGGGTAGAGACAGAAGTCCCTCGATCTGATCCGTCGTCTCGTTTCCTTGCACGGTCACCTCAGAAACTTCAACCACGTTGATTGTGATTTCTGTCTCCTCAAGAAGACGGTTGCCACACTCTGCACTAGGGCAGATGTAGTACCCGGGCATGTACGGAAACACTTTACAACTTCCACAACGCGGGCAGATTTTATCAGACATAAAACTCCACGTGAACAATTTCTTAAATATAATATCACGAAATTTTTGAATACGAAAAAAGCCCCGTGCCGGCGGAGTCATATTTCGACTCCGCCAACTACGAGACTGTTTACTTCGGG
>CAZPGQ010000010.1:0-19676 GCA_964586695.1 uncultured Candidatus Saccharibacteria bacterium | reverse complement strand
TGTGGAGCTTTTCTCGCTTTCTTGAGACCGAACTTTCTTCGTTCCTTAGCTCGTGGATCTCGTTTCAGATATCCTGCTTTCTTTAGAGTCTTTCGTAGTTCACCTGAGTGTTCTACTAGAGCTCGAGCGATACCGTGTCGTAGAGCCTCTGCCTGTGAGTGCATACCTCCACCAACGATTTTTGCTGTAACTTTGTATTTATCTTTAACTTCCCCATCCATTAGAGGTTGCTTGATAAGATGTTGCATTTCTGCGATTGGAAAATATCCAGCAAGATCTTTGTCATTTATTTCAAAAGTATTTTTTGCTGCTGGAGTAAGTCGAACACGAGCGACTGATGTCTTTCGTCGTCCTACTGTCTCTATGTATTTGTCTGCTGATTTTTCCATAATTATTCTGTGATTGTTAGATTGTTCATCATCTTCTGTCGAAGTTTATTCTTTGGAAGCATACCCCAAACAGCCTCTTTGAACAACTCTTTGTTTCCATGCTTTGCAGCTATTTGTCTAGCTGTAGGCTTTCGTAGTCCTCCTGGGTATCCAGAGTAATAAGCAATAGTCTCTAGGTCGTACTTCTTGTCAGAAATAGCAGCCTTGCCTGTGTTGATTATTTCAACCTTTACATCAGGAATATAGTTTCTAGCGAAATCAGCTCGGTTCTTTCCCATAAGGTAAACAGCGGCCTGTGTGGCTATTCGTCCGACTTTCTTGTTATCTGCATCTAGTACGTATTTCATAAAGGTTATATTACTGATTTATTATACAAATTCAACTATCGCCATTAGACTACCATCTGAAAGTCTTGCTGGAAGCTTTGTGATTCTAGTATAACCACCTTTTCTATCCATGTACTTTGGAGATATTTCTTTTACAATTTTTGTTGCTGCGATTGATCCAACTTTTGAAACTAGAGCTCTTCGAGAAGCAACTGTTCCAGATCTTCCTTGTGTTACTAGCTTTTCGATCATAGGTCGTAGTTCTCGAGCCTTTGCGTCAGTTGTTTTTATCTTTCCGTTTACCACAAGCGCCAAAGCAAGAGACTTCATAAGTCCTACTCTTACTTTTCTTACTCGTCCAAACTTTCTTGTTGTGTTGTGGTGTCTCATATCCGTAAATTAACTATGTTTATTTTAATGTAATGCCAAATGACTCTAGAACTTCTTTGATTTCTACTAGTCCCTTTGTTCCAAGACCTTCTATTTCTAGAATATCCTTCTCTTTCTTTCGAGCCAAACCTCCAACTGTTCGTATGTTAGCATTTGAAAGTGCGTTTAGAGTTCTTGCAGATAGGTTAAGAGTCTCGATTCGTGTTTTAAGTGAATCATCGTCTATGTCTTCCTTTGGAGCTGACTCTTTGTGTGATGCAGATGAAAGAATAACTTCCTCTTCCTTGAATCCAACAATAGCCTTTAGCTGGTGGATCATAGTCTCGATAGATTTCTCTAGAGCTTCCTTTGGAGTTATAGTTCCGTCTGTTTCGATAAACATTTTTAGTCTGTTGAAATCTGTTCTGTCTCCAACTCGCATGTTTTCTACTTCATAACTTGCTCGTCTGATAGGTGTGAAAATTGCATCAAGAGTTATGTGGCCAATATCAACTCGGTTTTTCTGTAGTTCTTCCTTTGAAACGAAACCTAGTCCTTTCTGAACTACGATTTCCATATCAAGTTCTGCACTCTTGTCTGTTATGTTAGCGATAACTAGCTCTGGGTTCATTATTTCTACTCCACCAGTAACTTTTATATCACCAGCTGTAACTTCCTTTGGTCCTTTTACTTTTAGTGTAAGAGTTTGTGCTTCATCAGAAACAACAGAAAGTCTGATTTTCTTTAGGTTCAAAAGTATTGTAATAGCATCTTCCTTTACTCCAGGAATTACTGAAAATTCATGTGAAATACCAGCGATTTTTACTGATGTAACAGCAGATCCTGGTAGAGATGATAGAATAATTCGTCTAAGAGAGTTTCCTAGAGTGTGTCCATAACCTGGATAAAGACCATCTATCTCATAAGCACCTGAGAATTTTTCCTCAGATACAATCTTTGGTTTTGAAGGCAATACAATGTTGAAATCAGACATATAGGGTGTTGTTATTTAGTTAAATTATAATCTTCGCAATATACACTATTTCTAATAAAAAATCAATACTATCTACTGTAGAACTCAACCACTGTGTTAAGGTCAAACATATTCTCTGTTTTAACGTACTGTGGCATACCCTGGATCTCTGCTACTTTCTTTACTGCATCAAACTTAATCCAAGATGGTACTGTAGGAGCATTTTTAATCTTTTCATCAATGTTTTCAAATAGAGGCTTCTTTAGAGATCTTTCTGCGATAGTGATCTTGTCACCAATTCGTAGTCTTCGTGAAGGAGTATCAACTCGTCTTCCGTTAACTGCTATGTGACCATGAGAAACCATCTGTCGAGATCCAGAACGAGTTGTAGAAAGTCCTAGTCTGAATACAACACTGTCTAGTCTTAGTTCTAGAAATTCATAAATAGTAGCTGGAGCGTTAGTTGCTTTTGATTCGATAGCCTCTTTAACATATGCAGCAAACTGCTTTTCTGGCATACCATAAATAAATCTAGCTTTTTGCTTTTCGATAAGCTGTAGTCCGAATTCAGACTTTGGCTTTGTGAAGCCTCGAGACTTTCCTCGTCTTTCTAGGTGTAGAGCATATTTCTGAGTCTGAGTTTTCTCAAATATTGGTGCTCCTAGTCTTCTTGCTATTTTGTATTTTGGTCCTGTGATCATATGTTTGTTTTAATAAATACTATACTCGTCTTGGCTTCTTAGGCTTTGGTCCGTTATGAGGAACTGGAGTAACATCTTTGATAGAGTTTATATTGATACCCTTTGATATAAAGCCTCGGATTCCTGACTCTCGTCCTGATCCAACACCTTTTACGATAACAGCAACGTCTTTCATTCCCATAGTAGCTGCTTTTGCACCTAGAATTTCACCAACTTTTGCCGCAGCAAATGGAGTTCCCTTCTTTGCACCCTTGAAACCAATAGATCCTGATGAAGATGTAGCCAAAACATTACCTTTTGCATCAGCCAATACAATCTGAGTGTTGTTGTATGTAGACTGAACATATAGTGTTCCAGTTTCAACCTTCTTTTTAGATACAGTAGGAGTAGCCACTTTTGTAGCTGCTTCACCCTCACCTGTTTTTACTATTCGTTTCTTTCCCATTTTATTATTTAATTATTTCTGTTGATTATTTCTTATCGGCAGTCTTTCGTCCAGTACCCATAGTCTTCTTTGCTCCTCTCTTTGTTCTAGCGTTTGTCTTTGTTCTCTGACCTCTAGATGGAAGGTTTCGAGCGTGTCTTGAACCTCGGTAAGTTTTGATATCCTTTAGTCGCTTTATGTTTCCAGCAACTTCTCGCTTCAGGTCTCCTTCGATTTTGTAACTTTCTACAACCTTTCGGATTGCGTTTTCCTGATCAACTGTAAGTTCTTTTGGCTTAAGGCCGTATTCAACTTTTGCTTTATTTAAAATAGTATGTGCCAAAGGTCGTCCAACACCGTATAGGACTGTAAGTCCGATTTCAATTCTTTTCTCCTCTGGTAGTGTGATTCCTAGTATTCTCATTTTTTATATATTGAAATTTTTAAATGCTAGCCTTGTCTTTGTTTGTGTCGAGCATTCAACTTACAAACAACGTAAACATAGCCCTTTCTTCGGACTACTTGGCATCCTGAACATATTTTTTTTACTGAAGATTTAACTTTCATCTTGTTTTATATTTCTAACCTCTTTTTATGATTCGGCCCTTGCCTCCATATGGTTCAAGCTCAACTGCAACCCTGTCCCCAACCATAACTCTGATTCGGTGTAGTCGCATTTTACCTGACAAATATGTCAGCATTTCTTCGCCGTTATCGTCTCTTTTGACTTTAAAAAAAGTGTTAGGTAACGCCTCAATAACTTGAGCGCTCACGACTACTTCTTTTTTATTAGGTTCTTGCATTATTTTGATCCCAATTCAGTTCAAGACGTCTTTTAAGTAACAGGTAGTATGGTAACAGAATTAGCCCTATTTCGTCAAGGTATTTATTAGATTTACCTTATTTGAGTCTGTAGGGATAGTTTGGTTCCAGAAAGGTTTAGTCTCTATCCAAGCTTCTTTGATGTTTGAATGCTTAGAAATAACACTTGTAGCCTCACTTTTCGATAGTCCCAGAAGCTCCGATTTAAGCTTATTTTCATCAACAACCCATACGAAATTTGGACTACCTTTTAGAGAAAAAGCTATAGAATTAGCCGTATTTATGTCTGAAGGAGTACCAGAAGCATATGCAAAGCCTAGTTCATTTAGGTTTGTTATCTTTATATTTTCATCAACAGAGTTAGGCAATATCTTTGAAAGTAGTGTTCGTGATATAGCGCCTTTGTCAAAAATAATTGCAGTTGCTGTGCCCTTCTTTCTTAGTATCGCTCCGCCAGAAGGATTGTTTGTCTGAGCAACAGATTCAAATTTGAAAGTCAGACTAGTATTATACAAAACAAAATCATTAGGGATTTGAGAAACTATACTTTTTGAAAGTGATTCCTTCAAAGAAGTTTCCATTTCTTTACTTGCTCCATCAAGTAGATCCTTTGCAACAGTTCTTTGCATTCCAGAAAAACCACCAGTCATGTCTGTTTTTGATCTTCCGTATATTTTTGTATATTTTGGATCACCTTTAAGGCCAGGAATAGTAAAATCCTTTAGTCCAACATTGTAACTTGCACCAGTTTTATCTGCTTCTACTATAGCCTCTATACTACCCGCCACAGTCTTACCACCAACTATACTTGTTCCAGGGACAGAAACTGCATTAATTAGCCTATAAACTAACCCCTCTGGAGTCTGGAATCTTGTTGTTGCGACTAACTTTTGTGGCTGTGTACTGAATGCGTTGTAAATAACGATAGTTCCTCGAGCTTTCAGATCCACTTTGGTTTCTCCGGTTGTTTCAACACTCTTTTCAACAGAATCTGTAACAGTTACTATCTGGTAAGCCAAACCTGAAGTTGAATCTTTCTTTGCAGAAAAAGTATCATCCAGGACAGAAGTATCATTTTTAGGTGTGATTGTAATTTTTGCACTCTTGAAAAGAGCTGACACACCGAAACCAACTAATACGAGCAAGATAACCAAACTTATGTATAAAACATTTTTTCTAGGTTTGCTTGGCTCGTCATATTCATATTTATATGTAGATGTATCTAATGGGGGCTTTCCAGAAGATACTGAGTCCATACTTACTGTAGGAACCTTTGTTTTAATAGTAACAGGTCTAGAAAAATCTAATGGCTCAGAAATTGTTTGTTCTTTTTGAATTTTCGGAGCAGATTTTTTAACTGGTGTAGCAGAAGTAGAAGATATTCTAGACGGTAATTTTACATTACGAATAGATTTTTTTGGAGGTATCACATCTTGTACAAGGTTTTTATTCATATTCAAAATAATTGTACCGTAAAATATTGTATTTGCAAAGATATTTTTTACAGTAAAAACTGTGGATTATCTAGCGTTGATAAGTTTTTTGTAAAAAAGAGCAAGAACTCCACTGAATTCATCTATTTTCGATGTAGATTGATTTTCAATAAATGTAGCTAGAGCATTTTCATCAATTATTTTTACCTTTATATTTTTTCTAAACATAGAAGTAGCATCGAGCTTCTGTAATTTCAAGAACTCTTGATAAATTCTTGCGACATCACTTTCTGACATTAAATACACGTTTGTAGGCAAAGACAATGTTGGAGAAAGTTCCAACAAAGCATTTTCAAAATATATTGCCCATTCCTTTTCCACTAAAGTTAGAAGCTCTTCCATTTTTAATTTTTGATCATCATCTATTTTATCTGTATTAAACATATGAAGCATGGATTCTGCAATTTCAACTGAGACATCAAAAGTTCTACATATTTGTCTAATAAGGAAATTTCTTCCAGAGGGCATAGAAACTGTCTGCATAATAATAGAATTTTGAACCAATGTAAGATCTGTTACATCACCTGTAACATCCATAACTATAAATTCGCCGGAAGTTTCAAAATTGTCTCTAACTACAGCAAAAGAAACCAGAGGAAATGTATGTACGGCAATATTCTGGTTTGGAATATGAGAATATCTAGAAACTGTGTTAAAAACTCTTTCCAAAATCCCCTTATCTAGCGCAGATAGGCACAGAAAAGCCTCTAGATTCTTTGTTTTTTTACCAATAATACTGTTTAAAGAATAACCATTGATTTTTGTATGAATAAGACTTTTTTCAATTATCTCAAACTGGTCCTCTGTATTGTTTGCTAACTCTGTTTTAAAAAGGTTCTCTTCTTTACTAGTAACCTCATTTAGAAAGTTCTCTGATATAATAAAATCTTTTTCATTTGTGATTAAAATATGTTTTGTCTTAAAAACAAACCATGGTGAAGAAAATGATATTAACGCAGAATTAATTTTATTTCTTTTTCCTTGCCAATACTTATGATTGAAACAACTTTTCATCATAACAACCATTTGTGCATCCAAAGTTGTCATTAATGCTTCTACTAACCTAGTTGCATCTGGTCTTTCAGATATGACAAATGGAGTTTCGTATGAACAGAGAAATTTTGGGAGGCTTTCACCGTTAAAGGCCACAAGAGAGGATGTCACGACACTGTTTCCCACATCTATCAGTAATGCTACTTGTTCTTTTTCAGAATGAATAAACGACATACCGATATTCTATCACAACTTTTATCTTGGAGTTAAACCGCTTAGATGCTAGGCGCTGGAAATTTTGTGAGTGAGCCGTACTTTGACGTACGGTGAATGAACAAAATTGAACAGTAACAACGCAGATAAGATGGTTTTACTCCAGGATGGCTTTTATACGGCGAACACCAGCACTAACCGCCTCCTCTTTTGCTATTTTAAATTTACCTAAAACACTTGTGTTCTCAATATGAGGACCACCACAGAATTCTTTTGAATACGCAGAGTCTAGAGAGTCACCGATATAGTAAACATTTACTTCATCAGGATACTTTTCACCAAAGAAATGCAATGCGCCTGTTTTTTCTGCATCATACTTCTTCATAACTTCTTTTTTAACTGGCAAACTTAGTTTTATTTTTTCATTTACTGTATCCTCTACTCTTTTCTTTTCGTCATCTGTCATTTTTCTTTCAAAAGCAAAGTCAAAACGTAGCCTTTCTGCTGTAATATTACTTCCTCTCTGCTGTACAGAGTCACCAAGTATGTCTCGCAATGCCTGATGCAATAGGTGTGTAGTTGTGTGATACTTTGTTTCCATTTCTCCAGTACTTCCAAGACCTCCTTTGAACTTTTGTTCACTACCCGCTCGTGAAAGTTCTTGATGCTCCTTCATTTTTGCGTTAAACGTATCAATATCAATATTTATTTCTTTTTCTTTTGCTAACTCAAGTATGATCTCTATTGGGAAACCATACGTGGTAACCAAAATAAATGGATCTATACCTTTTTCAAACTCTTTTAGTCCCAAATCTAAAGTTTTTATAAATTTTTTAACTTCAGCATCTATTTCTAAAGAAATATCTGACTCTATTTTGAAATATCCAGAGTTTCTATAAAAATCAAAATAAAGTTTTAATAGTGGCAAAAATGCATCAGATATATTTTCTGATTTTATAAAACCAATTTTTTTAGACTGTATTACTGCACGTCTTATTAATCTTCTTAAAATATAGCCTCTATCTTTATTACTCGGCTTTACACCATCTGCGATCATCATTGCTGATGTTCTGATATGATCTGATATTATTCTTGAAGATTTTTCGTTATATAAATCAGAATTTGATTTTATTAGATCCAAAGCATGAGAAAAAACATCAGTCTCAAATATGCTAATTTTACCTTGTACTACAGCAACAACCCTTTCAAAACCAGCACCTGTATCAACATTTTTATTTTCTAGTTTACTCACCACCTTTCCGTCCTTTGATAGAAATTCCATAAAAACATTGTTCCAAATCTCTACAACTTTTTGTTCGTCATCTGCTTTTATGTATTCATCCAAAGTCATTCCAGAATTCAAAGTTCCAGTTAAGTCGTAAAACATCTCTGTATCAGGTCCACAAGGTCCGTTTGGTCCGGCACTCCACCAGTTTTTATTTGCAGGTCTAAAATATATTCGCTCACCAGTTACACCGTTTTTTTCAAAAATTTCTTTCCAGATTGTTGCAGACTCTTCATCACGAGGTGCATTTTCATCACCTTCGAAACAAGTAACGTAAAGTCTCTGTGGATCCAAACTAAATCCTTCTTCTTTTGAAGTAAGAAGTTCGTAACTCCAGTTTATTGATTCATTTTTCCAATAGTCTCCCAAAGACCAGTTACCAAGCATCTCGAAAAAAGTTAGGTGTGTATTGTCACCTACTTCATCTATATCGTTTGTTCTGACGCATTTTTGAACGTCTGCGAGCCTTGTACCCTGTGGGTGCTTTTCACCAAGTAGATATGGAACTAGAGGTTGCATCCCAGCTGTGTTAAACAAAACAGAAGGGTCATTTTCTGGGACTAGAGAGGCAGATGGAATTATGGCGTGACCTCTTTTTTCAAAAAAAGTGAGGAATCGTTGTCGTATTTCGTTGGATGTCATATGAACTCTATAATTACATAAAAAGCACAAAATTTAAAGGTTAATAATCGGTGGAATGGTTCTACGAGAGACATCCGCAGACCTGAAGCATGGTTCTGTCAACGTCCGAGCTTTGCTCGGTTCATTGACAGATTCAGGTCGAGGACTAGAGCGAGGCTCCCGCTGGGAGAGCCGAAAGTTCTCGAGAAGAACTATTTCACCGATTATATTAAATATACTTCTTCAAAACCTGAAAATCTTTCAAAATAGTTTCTTTGTTATTTCCTTGGTACAAAGCAACAGCTGGGTGGTATAGAGGAATAATAGTTACAGAACCATAATTTGTTTTTGCCACAAATTCTTTACCATGCAAATCCCCAATAGTTCCTATTTGATCATGTAGCCCAAGTTTTTCCATAATGTATGCCATAGAAAAACGTCCCAATGTCGCGATAACTTTTGGTTCTATGATATCTATTTGTTCGTCTAGAAATGGCGCATAAAGATTTATTTCTTCTTGTGAAGGGTCTCTATTCTCTGGTGGTCTGTCCTTTACGATGTTTGTAATATAAACATCGCTTCTATTTAAATGTATAGAATCGAGCATTTCATCCAAGACTTTTCCTGATCTACCACAAAATGGTCGCGCTGTTTGAGCCTCATTTTTTCCAGGAGCTTCGCCGATAAACATAATATGGGCCATATGGCTTCCCTCTCCCACAACTGGGAAATATTTATGCTTTACACGATGCTCGTACAAAGGAGATTCTTTAAGATGCAAAATCTTATTTCTAATTAAACTCATCTTATCGAATTTTTCTTCTAGTGAAAGTGACATATTATTTATTCCTATATACTACTGCTAACAATAAAATCGTCCATGATCCTACGACACCAAACACAAAACTTAAAATAAGTGGCAAATCATGAATAATAATTCCATACAAAAACCAAGTGAATGTTCCTATTGAGAATATTATAAATGAAGGAATAGATATATTACTAGCTGATTTGTTCTTCCATATTTTATAGGCCTGAGGAAAATACCCAAGTGACATTAATACACCCATAATAGTTACAAATGTTTGAAAAATTTTCATATTATAAATACTTTTTCTTTCTAATGACTGAATCTTCCGGAGACCACCAGTCGGATGATTCTGTTGTCATAACTGTACCAGCTATCATTTTTGCATTTTCAGTTTTCAGTAAACTGATAGCGTAATCTATTCTATCAAAAGCTCTCGTGTTTCCAATATCTATCTCTTCTTTGAGAGATATTATCCATTCCAATATGTCGGAGTCTTTAACAATTATAGATTCTTTTGATTCTCTTTTTTCATATTCACCCAAAGTTTCAAGTATATCTTTACCAAAAGGAACAGAATCCGCTATATCTTGTATTGCGCTATGTTCTTTTCTCTCTACATACTTCTGATGAATATGATTTAAGTCTGATATTCTTGTTTCTGATATATCATGAAAAAGACACATCTTTAAAACCTTTAATGTATCAACTGTTCCATCAAGTTGAGCAAGAGTATAACCAATAAAAGCAGTCCGACTAACATGTTCTGCTACAGATTGTCGTCCAGTACCAAGAAAATGAAAACCACTTCTCGGAGTTCTGGCCAACATTCCAACCTCAAAAAGAAAATTAGCAATATTTTTATTTTCCTTACTTACCACTGTTTTCTTTGTTTTCTTCATATTTTTATAACGTGTCTATTTCTTCTATAACTTTTCCTATACTTTCCTTTGTAACACCTATATCAGTTAGTAACTCTGTATTTTCTACTAAAGTTTTGCAAAGTACTATACCTTTATCCAAAAGCTCTTTCTTTTCTCTGCCATTCAAAGAAGCAAGACAGGTTATTGGATGCAATTTTGATTCTAATATCAAATCATGCAGGTTTCCAACCGGAGGATAGTTCCAACCAATCATTCTTATACCCCCCTGACAGCTTCCATACTCTATTGCTGTAGAAGTAAATTTTGTATTTGTAACAAGCCAAGCTTCATCTAACTCTCTTTCCTTTCCATAATTAAACTTCATCTTTCGCAAATCATCAAAACGAGCCTTTACATACAAAATAACTTTTAGATCTGATTTTGTTCCTCCTTCGTTGTGGAACTTGGCTTCTACCATTATCAACTGCTTATCATTCCATGCTACAACATCGACTTCATGCGCCACACAAAAACCTTTTACAACCTGACCAGTCAGGGCTTCATATCCTTTGCCTCGGAAAATTTCTGCCACAAAGTCTTCAAACGGAAAACCAGAAGGTCCAAGTTCAGAGATAGCTTTCTTAAGAGAATATTTTATAGCAATTGGTTTTTCTTCTTTATGAAGAAGTTCAAATGCATGTTTATATATATTGTGAGTAGTTATATCTTGCTTTAGGTGACCATAAACATGGTTTATGATATCCCTAGTTGCCTGAGTTGATGCTCCCGCTCGTTTCAAAGAAAATTCTAACTTCTTTTCATCAAATGGTTCTTTTGTTCCGTCAGCCTTTAAAACGTAAATTGGTTCTGTAGTCATAAAACCATTATCTCATATCCGTATTTTCGGGCAAATTAGAGAACTTTTTCTATAATCCCTCCACCTACGCAAACTTCTCCATCATAAAATACTGCTGACTGACCTATCGCTATCCCACTTTGAGATTCATCGAATATAACGTGATAACCATCATTTTCTTTTTTTACCCTACAAGTCTGTTTTTGCTGTCGATACCGTATTCGTACAGATATTTTATTCTCCATATCCTTTTCATCACCAGATATCAAATGTAAATCTTTTAGAACAATTTCTTTTATAGAATTAATTTTGTCTCCATCAGATTCTTTACTACCCACAGTCACTGTATTTTTCTCCAAATCTTTTGAAAAAACAAAGTATCGAGGATCATCTCCGCTTTTTTTCGTCACAGTAAAACCATGTCTCTGGCCAATAGTTAGAAAAATAGCTCCATCATGAAAACCTATTACTTCCCCTTTTGTATTCAAAACTTCTCCCTCTTTTGTTTCAATGTAATGAGTTAGGAATTCCTTCATATCTATTTTTCCAATAAAGCAAAGCCCTTGGCTATCTTTTTTTGTGGCTGTAGGCAAACCAAATTTATGAGCAAGTTTTCTCACTTCTGGTTTTGTCATGTGTCCTATCGGAAAAAGTGCATGGGATAGTTCATGCTGACCTAGTGTGTATACAAAGTACGACTGGTCTTTCTCTTTGTCGACACTTTCATATAATTGAAAATTTTTATTCACCGTATCTCTCGCAGAGCACGCGTCGCCTCGGAGGCTCTCGGCGCGCTCGCTCTCGCCTACCCGGCTCCGAGAGTCTCCGCTCGAGTCACGGTTCAACAAATTTTCCTTCACTTGCGCATAATGTCCAGTAGCAACATAGTCAGCGCCCATTTCCAAAGCTTTTTTTAGAAATACACCGAACTTTACGTATTTGTTACAAAATACATCCGGGTTAGGAACTCGTCCTTCGCTGTATTCACGTATCATATAGTCCACTACTTCTTTTTTGTATTCAGCTTCACAGTCTAGTGTGATAAAAGGCACATCTAGTGTCGCACAGACACGCATAGCACTCCGTCTCTCCTCTCGCCAATCACAAGGTAAGAAATCTGGAGCCCAGACCTTTAAAAATACTCCCGTAACGTCATATCCATCTTTTTTAAGTAACGCCAAAGCAACAGAGCTATCTACGCCCCCAGAAACTCCCACAAACACTTTTGGCTTTTTATCCATCAACATCTTTATACCACAAAAAGCAAATCTCGTTGAGTCAAAACCTTTTCAGAGCATCCGCAGACCTGAAGCACGGTTCTGTCAACGTCCGAGCTGCGCTCGGTTCATTGACAGATTCAGGTCGAGGACCAGAGCGAACTTTTCGCCGGAAAAGTGAGTGTATCTGAAAAGGTTTTGGCGAGAAAGAGATTTGCGATTACTTATTTAGGTAAAGTTGTTTATTTCTTTTATGCTGTTCAAACGTCGTTGCATAATACATATTCCCACTCTTACTAGACAGGAAGTAAAGATATTTTGAACTTATTGGATTTATAGCAGAATTTATCGAATCTAGACCTGGATTACTTATTGGTCCAGGAGGTAGGCCTTTATATCTATAGGTGTTGTAAGGAGAATCGATCTTCAGATCAGACGAAGTAAGTTCATATGTTGTTTTTCCATTTATATACAGGAATGTAGAATCAACCTGTAGTGGCATTCCCATAGACAATCTTTTCCACAATATCCCCGCTACCATTCTGCGACTCTCTGTTGTTCTTGCTTCTTCTTCTAGAATAGAAGCCATAGTTATTATATCTTTCAGACTAATTGTAGAAGTAGATAGACCCTTTACAGTCTTTATCTTTTCATCAAAATTTTTAGACATTATTTCTATCAGAACTTCCGGCTTTATTTTAGGTGAAACAAAGTAAGTATCCGGAAAAAGAAAGCCTTCCTTACTTTTTGCAAGTGCTAAAAATTTACTCCTATCAAAATCTTCCAAATTTGATTTGAAATAGTCCGCAATCTGAACAACACTCCATCCCTCCGGTATCGTGGCTTTAAACGTTACTAAATGAAAATCCCCTTTTGTAATTCTGCGCGCCAACTCCACAGGACCTTCTCTTTTATCCAAAAGATAATCCCCTGCAATAAGCTTCTTCTCTCCACCAAGCAAAGCTACAGCAAAACGAAAAAAGAACGGTGACTTTATAGCATTCTCCTTTTTTAAATTAGAAGCTATTTCTTGCAAAGTTTCTCCAGACTTTATTGTAATAACCTCTCCTAATGGGAATATTGTTGGTGGCATATGCATATACACATAAATACCGGAAAAGACAAAAAAACCAACGAGTAAAATCGTAGCGTATTTTTGTTTTGAAGATAAATTTTTTATCTTTCCGATTATTTCTAAAATCTTTTCTGAATAATTCATTATACTGGGATATTTGTAGGAGCCTGTGATTTCTTTGACTCGATTCTACTAAATGTAGGTGTCGCAGAAACACTACCTGGGAAGTGATAAACTGTGGCCAATTCCTCTGAATTCAAAACCATAATGTCTTGTCGCTTATACGGTCTATAGAAATATGCTCGTCTTTTATATGCATCAAGCAAATCCTGCTTTTCACCATTTTTCTTTTTTTCACTTCTGTCTTTCCAAATCAGATACTTCCATTTATCTTCGATGCCATTTGTTGGCTTAAACATGTTTAGATGAGAATTGAAATGTGTGATTCCACCAACAATACCTCCTATATTAGTTGGACTATATGATTCCTTTGGAGCAAAATAAATTGCTCTCATTCCAGTATCAAATGCCTTTTTCGTTATACTCCTACCCAAAGCATTAATAGTTTCCTTTTCTATATCTGTAAGTTGTCTTACTGTTCCAGGAATTATTTTTCCTTCTTTGTCTTTTTCACCTTTTGATTTAGCGATTATAGCTTCTATTTCCTTCTCTGTAGCTTTTAGCCACTTTGCGTCAACCATTTTTCCCGAAGCAGCATCCCAATCTTCTGCTTTATGAGCTTTTATAACTATCTGTATCCATATCTGTGAATCTGTTGGAATAGATCCCATAAACTCTATGAGTGGTGTAATAGGATCAATTTTATATTCTTCTTCTGGATCTTTATCCATTCCATAATCAATATAAGTTTTGATTGGAAAATGATCATCCTTATCTAATTTAAATTCACTTGTATACATACTATACACTTCTGGATCATAAGTATAAGGCAGAGTGTAGTCTGGAACTTCGTATATTTCTATACCTGGATATTGAGAATATAGATTTGCCTCAACAACATTCTTCAAAGCTTTTCTTGTCCAGATAAAAAAGTGGATAGACCCACCCAAAGAAACTATTTCAAGAGACGTATGTGCCCTAACTTTTCCTTCCCAATACTTTTCAAACCAGTTCTTTTCCCCACTAGTTTGATACATGGAATTTATACAGAACTCCATCGCCTTTGGAGATTTCAATATCTCTCTTGGTAATTTTATTTCCAATAGTACATGTGTTGTCTTTGCAAAAAACAAGGCTCTTACATAAAAAACCCATGTCTCCCAAGCAACATAAACCAAAATAGCGGGCACAAAAACATAAGAAGCGTAGTACAACCACTTTAGTGTAACTAGTATGTTAGGATTTTGAAAAAACTCTGTTAGAAATGTAAACATAGTTTAATTATAACTTACATAAAAGAAAAAACCACTCTTTCGAGCGGTTTTTTCTTTTATGCTATATCGTACTTACCCTCTTTGTTCTTTTTAAAGAATTTTGGATTCTGAAGATTTACCATAATAGTGTTTTCCTTTACGTATCTTTCCTTCAAAACTTTCTTTACAATCTCATCTTTTGTCATTGGGCCATTCTTTGCGATAACACCCTTGATAACATCCTTTACAACACCACTCATATAACCCCATTCAGATAAAGCGTATAGTCCTCGTCCAACCAAAACAAATCTAGGGTCTTTTATAAGTTCGTTGTGTGTTGTCGCAACATGAGCTTTCTTTTTGAAAAGTTCTGTAATTAGTTTTGCAACTTCTCTAAAGTGTATTGGAGATCCGTGTCGTCTTATAACAAGGTATGCATAGTCTCGCATTCCCTTTGCGTTAATATTTGAAGATCTTGTCTTACCCCATTCACCAAGTGGATTTTTATCTATAACTTTTGAAAGCTCCAACCATCGCTTTGCAATTTCTTCGTTTCGATACTTATCAGAAACTTCTTTTAGATTCTCTAGGAACTTTTCTATCATTTCTGATTCCAGAAGAATTTCATCATCAGAAAGAGTACTGTAAAGCTGTCTTAGTGAATAGTGGATCTTTCTTGATAGATCTTTATCAATTGTCCATCTATGTTTGAATTCTAGATCCTCTTTTTCCTTTATAAATTCTTCACCAACAGTTAGCAAAAAGTGAATCTGGTTTTGAGTAGCCTTGTCCTTTGATATATGTTTCAAAAGCGCGTCCTCGTGAACAGTTGAACCCAAATCAGCGATTATTTTCTTTACCTCATCAAAAGATGCTTTTTCCTTTGCATATTCCTTTGACTTTCTTATGTTAATGATTGAATAGTTTTCAATCTGTCGAACTCTCTCTCTAGTGATCTTATATTTCTTTCCAATAGCTTCAAGTGTCATCCTCTTAGTATCATTTCCAAGTCCAAATCTAGACGTAAGTACGTCTTGTGCTCTGTCTCCAAGGACAGAAAGCAGTTTCTTTACAATTTGTTTCGGTTTGAATGTAATTGGTGTTTTTTCACTCATATTTTTGATAAATTTATGTATAAATTAGCTATTGGTATAAGACTAATGTCAATTAGTTTTATCATCTTAGCGGATTAAAGTCAAGCCTTGACCGAAAATGTTATAAATCATCCCTTAAAACACTACTCATCTAAGAAAGAACTAGATTGATCAGTCTATTTTTTACATATATAACCCTAGCTATGTTTTTTGACATAACCCATTTTTCTACTTCAGAAAGTCCCCTAACTATAGTCAGAACTTCTTCTTCAGATGCATCCTTTTTTACCATACATTCTGCTCGAACCTTGCTGTCTATCTGAACGATAATTTTCACTTCTTCCTCTACCATTTTTTTCAAATCAGCCTTTGGCCAATCCTCCAAAACAATAAGTTTTTTGTTTCCGAGATTGTGCCAAATTTCTTCTGTAATGTGTGGAGCAAAAGGATTGAGTATTTTCAAGAAAGTTTCAAAATCCCCCTTGTTTACAGACTCCATTTTCTCCATTTCATTTAGCAGAATCATCATAGATGAAACCGCAGTATTGAATGACATACTTTCTATATCATCGCTAACTTTTTTTATTGTTTTATGTAGAAGAATTTCAAAGTTTTTGTTTGAAATAGTAGCTTTAGAAACTTTTGCAGAAAGCCTCCATACTCTGTCCAGAAATCTCCGTACACCGATTATATTGTCATCCCCCCAAGCTGCAGACTGGTCAAAAGGACCCATAAACATTTCATACATTCTAAGAGCATCTGCACCAAAATTTTTAATTATTGAGTCTGGATTAATAACATTACCAAATCTTTTTGACATTTTTCTACCATCAGATGCGATAATAAGACCAACATTTTGCAATTTTCTGAATGGCTCTTTGTTCGCAACTACTCCAATGTCATACAAAAACTTATGCCAGAATCTTGCATATATAAGGTGTCTTGTTGCGTGTTCAGCACCGCCAACATAAAGGTCTACTTCATTCCAATATTTTTCTTTTTTCTTGTCCACCAATGCCTTACCATTTGATGGATCCATGTATCTCAAATAGTACCAAGAAGAACCTGCCCATTGTGGCATTGTATTACTTTCTCGTTTATATATTTTCTTTCCAATTTTTACATTTATCCAGTTAGGAATATTTGCTAGTGGAGATTCTGCAGTTCCTGTTGGTTCATAAGATTTAACTTTAGGAAGTTTTAAAGGTAAATCTTTTTCTTTCAAAGGCATTATCTTTCCGTTCTCATCTCGCAAAAGTGGAATGGGTTCGCCCCAATATCTTTGTCGAGAAAAAACCCAATCACGAAGCTTGTATTTTGTTACCCACTTACCTTTTACATATTTTGTTATTTTTTTCTTTACCTGTGAAGAAAACTGATCATTAAACTCATATGAATTCATGAGTTTTCCAGAACCTGTATACGGAAGTTTGTCAGATATTCCGACAACCACTTGCTTAATTTTCATTCCAAACTTCTTTGCGAATTCAAAATCTCTTTCATCGTGTGCTGGAACAGCCATTATTGCTCCTGTTCCGTATGAAGCTAAAACATAATCCCCGATCCAAATCTGAATTTTCTCTTTTGTTGCAGGATTTATTGCAAAAACACCCTTTAATTCGACTCCAGTTTTCTCTTTACCCTCACCTGTTCTATCTATCTCATCCTTATTTTTAACTTGTTCAATATAAGCCTGAACTTCTTGTTTGTTCTCTATTTGTGACCACAATTCACGAACAAGAGGATGCTCTGGTGCTAGCACAACATATGTAGCACCAAAGATAGTATCTGGCCTTGTAGTGAATACTTTTATCTTTTGAGGATTTTTTGAAACTTCAAAATCTATTTCTGCACCTTCACTTTTTCCAATCCAGTTTCTCTGGCTCTCTTTTATTGACTCAGGCCAATCAAGTCCGTCTAGATCAGAAAGCAATCTGTCCGCATAGGCAGTTATCTTTAAAACCCATTGTCTGATAGGTTTTTTTTCAACGACTGCTCCACATCTTTCACACTTTCCATCTTCAACGTCTTCGTTAGCTAAAATAGTTTTATCAACCGGACACCAGTTTACTGGTTCGTTGGATTCATAAGCTAAACCTTTTTCCAAAAGTTTTAGAAAAATCCACTGTGTCCATTTGTAGAATTTTGGATCAGTTGTATTAACCTCTCTAGACCAATCATAGTCTAGACCAATAAGTTCAAGTTGTTTTTTAAAAACAGCAACATTTTTCTTTACTGCAACTTCAGGATTAGTTTTTGTTTTTATAGCATAGTTTTCAGCAGGAAGACCAAAAGCATCAAAACCCATAGGGTGCAGAACATTGAAACCCTGCATTCTTTTCATTCTAGATATTATGTCTGTTGCAATATAACCTTTTGGGTGACCGACGTGCAGTCCTTCTCCAGAAGGATAAGGAAACATATCAAGAACATAAAATTTCTTTTTCTTTGATTTACCTCCTATAGGATCTTGGGTTTTGAACGCTTTCTTCCTTTCCCACTCCTTTTGCCACTTTTTTTCGACTTCTAGATGGTTGTAATCTTTCATATTTTACATCCTACCAAAATTGAGCTTCTTTGCAAAAACTACATTGCACCCTTAACTCCAGGATTCACTGGGAAACTTATTGTCTTTTTGAAGCAATAATTTCCTGTAGAATGGGTCCATGATCCACCACCGTATGGGTAAGTCTGAGCCATTACTGTTTTATCACTAGAATCATTATTGAACTCTGCACATAACTCATAAGTACTTGGACTTTTTACATTATATACATAACTTACTTTACTCTGTGGATCAATCGTTGAAACATAATAACTTACTGAAGATAGTTCCTTGAGATCCTTAGGTAAAACCTTTTGTATTGTGTAGAAACTTTGTACAGCACTATCAATATTCATTAGGTCATTAATTTTTTGTTCGTCATATCTAGCTAACCTTTGTGTTCGAGGTGAACCCAGAACAGCAAAACCCCAAACTATAGATGCAACTACTATCGCAATAGAAAGAACTCTCCAAGTAATTCTTAATTTATGAGTAAGTTTACCTCTTATATCTGTTAAATAGTATCCAAACAAACTAGAAGCTACAACAAGAAGCACTAGACATTTTAATATAAAAGCAGTATCTAGTTCCTGACCATCAATAAAGTAATACAATACTGTTATCAAGTCTCCAGCAATGGCAAATCCAGAAACAAAAAGTGTTAGATAAGTAAGCCACTTATGAATACCACCGGTCATTCTTTCTGGTTCTGTAATGTATTGCTTCTCAAGCAACCACATAAGAAGAATAAGAATTGGTGTAAATACAACAAGAATAGCTACTGACCAAGATATAGTCGAACTACCTGTGTTGTAATAATTAGTTGTAATTATTGGATAAGCAGAGTTAATTACTGTAAACAGCAAATTCACTAATGTAACTACTACTGTATAAAGTGCAACCGTTGCACCAAGATTAAGAAAAAAATCTTTAACACTTATTTTTGGTTTTGTTGGTTCCATAAATTTAAATTTGGTTAATAATATTTTTAATGGTCATGCGACCACTGCTCGGCTTCGCCGGTTGCTATTCTGTTGTTATTCCCTCAAACTCTGGACTACTTGCCTCTGCTTCTGCCTTTGTACCACGCACAACACTATCCTCATGATGAGCAGGACTGTAAATTGTGTAGAGCTTTAGACGGTCAGCACCAGTGTTCATTACATTATGCCGTGCACCACGTGGGACTATGACAGCGTCACCGTCTGCCACCTCATACTCTGTTTCGTTTATAAC
>CAZPGQ010000009.1:0-29359 GCA_964586695.1 uncultured Candidatus Saccharibacteria bacterium | reverse complement strand
GAAGATATCAGAAAAACAAAGACAGTCGAAACTGATACACCAAAAAAGTTTAAGGCTCTTTCAAAGTACACAAGAAGTCTGACAAAACTTGCTCAGTTAAACAAACTCGACCCCGTAATTGGTCGTGATGACGAAATAGGAAGAATAGTTCAGATACTTTCTCGAAGAACAAAAAACAACCCGATATTAATTGGAGAAGCAGGTGTTGGAAAAACAGCTATTGTAGAAGGACTGGCAATACGAATGTCTATGGGTGAAGTTCCAGAGTCACTTCGTGACAAGGAACTAGTTTCTTTGGACCTTGGACTTTTGATTGCGGGTACAAAATACAGAGGAGAGTTTGAAGAAAGACTAAAAAATATTTTGAAAGAAATAGAAAAGTCAGATGGAAAGATAATTCTTTTTGTTGATGAGATTCATACTATTGTTGGCGCAGGTTCTGCAGAAGGTTCTTTGGATGCATCAAATATGCTAAAACCAGCACTTGCGCGTGGTGAACTTCGAGCTATCGGAGCAACAACTCTAAAGGAATATCAGAAACATATCGAAAAGGATCCAGCGCTTACACGTCGATTCCAGCCAGTGTTTGTTAATGAACCAAGTATTGATGATGCAATAACAATTTTGCGAGGATTAAAAGAGAAATATGAGTTGTACCACGGTGTTCATATCACAGATGAAGCGATAGTTTCTGCTGTAAATCTAAGTTCACGTTATATTACAGATCGTTTTCTTCCAGATAAAGCTGTAGACCTTATCGATGAGTCAGCGTCATATTTGAAAATCGCAATGGAAAATAAACCTCCTGTTCTTCAGACTGCGCATTCAAAAATAGTAAAACTACAGATAGAATACGAGGCACTAAAAAAGGAAACTGATCCAAAGTCTAAAGCTAGATTCAAACAAATAGAAAAAGAAATTGCAGATTTGAAAGAAGAAATTTCTGAAATCGAACTAAAATGGAATAACGAAAAGGAAACTGTTTCTGATATCAAGGCTATCAAAAAACAACTAGAAGAGTTGCGAAGAGAAGCTGAAACAGCAGAAGCACGTGCAGATCTTTCTCGAGCAGCAGAAATACGATACGGAAAAATCCCAGCGCTGGAAAAAGATCTTGATACAAAATCAAAGAGACTAAAGAAACTTCAGAGCTCACGAAGAATTTTGAAAGAAGAAATTACAGAAAACGACATAGCTATGATTGTTTCAAAATGGACTGGCATTCCTGTTACTCGAATGCTCGAAGAAGAAGCTGAGAAACTGGGACGAATGGAAGATGTTTTGAAAAATAAAATTGTTGGTCAAGATGAGGCTGTGCAGAAAATATCTGACACAATAAAACGAAGTCGTGCTGGTATCGCTGACCCAAACAGACCTATTGGCTCTTTCCTTTTCCTTGGTCCTACAGGAGTTGGTAAAACAGAACTAACAAAAGCTCTTGCAGAGTTTATGTTCGACGATGACAAAGCTCTTATACGAGTAGATATGTCTGAGTTTATGGAGAAACATAGTGTTTCAAAAATAATCGGTGCACCTCCAGGATATGTCGGACATGAAGAAGGTGGAAACCTGACAGAAACAGTTCGACATAGACCATACTCAGTTATTTTGTTTGATGAAATAGAAAAGGCACATCCAGAAGTTTTCAATATTCTTCTACAAGTTTTGGATAACGGAAGACTTACTGACAGCAAGGGTAGGGTAGTTAACTTCAGAAACACTGTAATAATCCTTACTTCAAACATTGGTGCTAGATACATCGACAAGATGGAGAAAATCGGTTTTGCATCTGAAAGATCAGAAAAGGCAAACTACGATGATGCAAAGTCAAAAGTTCTAGATGCTTTAAAAGATCATTTCCGACCAGAGTTTTTGAACAGACTAGATGATATTGTTGTATTTGATATTTTGAGTAAAGAAGCAATAGCAAAGATTGTTAAAATACAGGTAGATATTGTTGTAGAAAGATTGGAACAAAAGGAGATAAAACTTGTACTATCAAACTCTGTAATGGAGCATTTATCAAAAGAAGGTTACAACCCTCAGTATGGTGCACGACCTCTAAAAAGGTTAATCCAGTCAAAGATTTTGACTCCAGTAGCGTCTCTTATGGTTAGTAAGGGTATTTCAAAGGGTGGAACGATAAACGTAGATATGAAGGGAAGTGAATTTACATTTAACGTTAAAAAAGGAAGAAACGGATCCTTTGTCTCCGACAGTTTTCTGAATGAAAGCACATTGGCATAATATAAAATCCCCGTGAGGGGATTTTATTGTGCGCCGGGTAGGATTCGAACCTACGAAGCCCAAGGGCGACAGATTTACAGTCTGTTGTGATAGACCACTCCACCACCGACGCATGTTTGTATTCGGTAACAAACTAAGAATAACAAAAATCCTCATTTAATCAAGGCAGTTGCCTTTTTTAGGGTTTTCTGGTAATTTATACACACTATGTCACAAGACAGATTAATACCATTAAGAAACAAGGAGTCAGGGGAGGTGTATTGGACTTCTAAAAATAAGCGAAAAGTTGAGCGAAAAATAGAGCTTAAGAAGTACAGTAAGAAGCTTAGAAAGCGAGTAACTTTCAAAGAGACTAAGAAATAATAAAAAACCGCCAATTGGCGGTTTTTTGTTATTTCTTTCTACTTATTTTTTGGCGGGGGGTGGAAGAATCTCTCCTTACAGGAGCAGTACACCTTTTGGATTTTTTATTTCGCGTGCGCTCATAAAAATTCTCAAAAGCTTTCCGATTCTTCAAAAAGAGCACAATGTGCTCTTTTTCACCTCCTCGGATTACCTGCGGGGGGTGGAAGAATCGGACTCCCGACAACAGTTTTGGAGACTGTAGTTATACCACTTAACTAACCCCCCAGAGGCTTCATATTAACATAATTTTAGGCTCAATTAAAGTATCCATATGACTAACCCCATGCATGTGACGTTGCATGGGGTTTGGTCTCTCGATGGCGTCCGAATCAGGGATGCGGATGCAGGTTCGAGATGTTCCAGCCTAGAACGATAGAGCCGATGATGAGAAAGGCTCCGAAGATGCAACCCATGAACAAACCGAACTTGCTTGGTTTTTCGTGGACATAGTACTCTGTTGCATCACGACGCAACTTTACTAGCGGGGTGTTTTCTGCCATGACTCTCCTTTTATATTTGTACTATATTATTATTTATCTCGCAAGAAATTTTCTACAGACTTCACGATTTTTATAGTTTCGGTCGGTTTATACCACCTGATACTTTTATCTCTTTTAAACCATGTTATTTGGCGTTTACTGTACTGATATATTGCAGTTTCAAGTTTTTCCATAAATTCCTTTTTAGAAATCCTTTTCTCTAGTAGGTCAGCCAAGTATCTGTATTCAAGACCAAGCTCTCGCATACGTTCAAAAGACAATCCCTTCTTGTGAAGTTTTTCTGCTTCCTCTATCATTCCTTTTTTAACTCGGGACACAAGTCTTTTTTTAATTTTAGCTTTAATTTCTTCTGGAGGAAGTGTAAGTCCTATTTGTAGAAAATCATATTGAGATTCAACTTTTTTAACCTCAGGAACTTTTCCAAGTGTCTTTGATATTTCTATTGCGCGTATGAGTCTGACTTTGTTTTTTATGTCGATAGCTTTTGCACGTTCTGGGTCTAGTTCTTCAAGTATTGATACAAGTTCTTCTAGAGACTTAGTTGAAAGTTCTTTTCTTAAATCCTCATCTGCAGGCACCTCTGGAAGTATTAAATCATCAACTATTGATTGAATATAGAAACCCGTACCACCAACAATTATTGGCAGTTTACTTCTTTTTAAAATCGTCTTTATTTTTTCTTCTGCTAGTTTTTTGTAATCTGCGACAGAAAAAGTTTTTTGTGGACTTATAACATCCAAAAGCCAGTGGTGGATACCATGCATTTCTTCTTTTGTTATTTTTCCTGTGCCAATATCTAGTCCCTTGTATACCTGTCTCGAGTCAGCAGAAATAACTTCACCTCTGTGTTTTAGAGCGATTTTTACAGCTAGGTCACTTTTACCAGTGGCTGTAGGGCCCAGGATTACAAGCACTTTGGGTTTCATGGATGTAGTTTTAGACTACCACAAACGCAAATTTTCTGGTATTCTGGTTTGTATTGCCGGAGTGGCGGAATTGGTATACGCGCACGACTCAAAATCGTGTGTCGCAAGGCGTGAGGGTTCGAGTCCCTCCTCCGGCACAAGTGAGCGTTAGCGAATGATGAGGGCCTAGCTTTTGTAATCAAAAGTGTAAGGCAGGACTCGAAACCCAATTTGGGGTACTGAGTCTGTAAGATTCAAGTCCTTTCGGCACAAGAATTTCCATGCCAACAATAATAATTCTACATGGTTGGGGTCATAGCTCAGCTTATTGGAGCGAAATGAAAAAGATGCTTGAAAAGGATTTTCAAGTATTTGCTATAGATATGCCCGGTTTTGGCGATGAGCCTCTCGTTGAGGATAGCTGGTCTATTCCGGACTATGCTAACTGGGTTATTGAAAAATTAAAAAAAATACCTGGTGATAAAGTTTTGCTTGGGCACTCATTTGGTGGCAGAGTATCTTCGTATATTGCAAGTGGTCAGCCGCAATGGCTTAGAGGTCTCATATTGGATGGATCACCAAGTATATACAGACCAAGTTTCAGGACTAGATTTAAAATAAAAATTGCTAAGATCTTAAAAAAATTAAACATTAAGGGTATATTTAATTCTGGTAATCAAGAGCTTTTGCACGCTGATAAAAGTGGAAAAGGAAAGATATTTAGAAATGTAGTTTCATTTGACCAGACAGACTTACTTCCCAAAATCAATGTTTCAACTTTGCTTATATGGGGCGAAAAAGATTATATTGTTCCATTGCGAATCGGTCGAGAGATGCAAGCTCTGATTCCAAAGAGTGAGCTCGTTGTGGTAGATAATGCCGGGCATCAAGTTCACACGGATAATCCCTTTTTATTTTATGGAGTTACGAAAAAATTTGTCAAAGGTCTTTAATATAATTTTCCCTTTTACTGATTTTTTGTATCTTCTCCAGCAAGAAGAGTATAGTCTTCAGCGATTTTGGTTTTGGTTTCCTCGTTTTTTCTTTAGGAGAAACATTCAAAAGCGAGACAAGATTGTGTATACGCAACGTGCAAAAAATACACTAACTCTTTCAATTTTGCTTTTTGTTTTTGCAAACTATTTTGTGTGTAATGTGGTGTTTTTGTTACTAAGTTGTATGGCCATTCCATTTTTTGTGCTTGTTTCAAATCTTTTTTTCGACCAAGTTTACGGACTTATTAAGAAAAACATAATACGCAAAGCTTTTACTTATTTTGAAGAAAATAGAGGTTCCGTAAAAGTAGTCGCTGTCACAGGTAGCTATGGCAAAACTACAGTAAAAAATTTTGTTGAGCAACTAGTTAAATATTCTTATAAAACTCAGATGATACCTGGCAATATCAACTCAACGATAGGTGTCGCTAGTTGGATTCTAAATAATTTTAAAAAGGGAACAGAAGTGTTGATTGTTGAAATGGATTCATATAAACCAAACAGAATAAAGGAAACAACTCTTTTGGTTAAGCCTGATATCGCTATATTGACGAACATTGGTGATCAACACCTACAGCGATATAAAACAAAAGAAGCTTTGGCGCACACACTCTTTGAGTTGTTTCAGTTTTCATCGAAGGATAATTTGAAAATCACAAACAAAGAGACTTTACAATATCTTGAAAAAATAGGTATGGATTCAAGCGGTTTGACTATTGTTGGTAATACACAAAACGATTCTATTTCAGCATCAAACAACTCAAATCTTGCTTACGCACTTTCTGTCGCTCATGACCTTTCTATACCACAGCAGTATATTGATTCTGTTTCGAAAAGTCTAACACCTCCTGATCGAAGACAGTCTAGTAAAAATATTGCAGGGTTTTCCGGTATTGATGATTCCTATAATATCAGTTTTACTACGGCAGTATCTGGAATAACAGAAGCAAAACGACAAGCAGAACTTAGTAATAAAAAGCTATTAGTGATTACTGCTGGGATTCCTGAACTTGGTCCAGAAGAGCAAGACAAGAACAAAAAACTTGGAGAATTCCTAAACAAGACAGCGGATCAGGTCTTTGTGCTAGAAAGTATTTTTTATAAAGAAGTTGTATCGGGTTTTTATGATACAACAAAAGTAAAGACATTCCAAAATTTTATTGTTGCTATGGATAAATTGACACGTGACTATGATCCCTTAGAATGGTTTGTTTTATTGGAACCAGAACTCACAGATCTCTATTACTAGTTTTTCTGATTTTTAATAAATTTTTCTATGATGTCTGTTTTGTGTACAAAATTTACAGACTCTCCAAGTTCTTTATCATAAACTGACTCCTCAATAAGTTCTGATATTTGTTGTTTGAAAGGTATTCCCAGTACCTCCCATAGATAGAACGCCATAGATCCTGGTATTGGATTTATTTCATTAAAATATATTTTTCCTTCTTTATCTTGGATAAAGTCGATTCTTACAACCCCCTTGCATTTACAAGCTTTGTATATGTGTGTAGAGAAATCTTTTATCTTTTTTTTTAACACATCTGATATATTTGCTGGAAGTTCACGCGATAGGGAAGCCATGCCTCCAGAAGTTTTTTTGCCACCACGTTGATATTTGTCAGAAAAACTCAAAATCTCTGTTTTTGTCATAGGTCTCTCTATCGCTGAAGTCTCCACATTCCCATCCAGCGTCCTAACAGAGCAATTAAATTCAGAAATATCAGATATATATTTCTCAGCGAGTATCTCAGTATCGAGGTGTGATGCCTCAAGCATATACAGTTCGAGCTCTGTTGTTGTTTTTGCTATTTTAATTCCTATACTTGATCCAAGGTGAACCGGTTTAACTATTATCGGAAGACCTATTTTTTCTGTTAGGTTGATAGCAATATCTTTTATTGATTTTTTAATTTCTTTGGATAAAAATGACTGACCAGGTATAACGGGAATGGAATCTTCTACTTGTTTCTTTGCCAAAGCTTTGTTCATGCAAATTACTGAAGACTCTACATTCGTTGAGGTGTATGGGATGTTATAGCTATCTAGGAGGCCCGCTATGGGTCCAGATTCTCCGTTTCCACCATGAAGTGTGTTTATGGCACAGTAGATATATACTTTTGAAAAAAATCCAGTTGAAATGTAAGGTTTCTTTTCCTTCTCATCAAAGCCAAAAGATATGCCTGCTTTAGTTCTAAGAGAAAAATCCTTTCTGTTTCCTATGTCGTTAAGCTTAAAAAATTGACCTTTTTCAGATACGAAAACAGGTATTGGGTTGTAGAGATGTCGATCGATGTTCTCAAGTATTTGTAGTCCCGTGATTATAGAAACTTCATGTTCAGGAGATGCTCCACCAAAAAATACGATTATGTTTTTCATTGTTTATAATGATATATCTAATTCTGATAATTTGTAAATGTCACCAGCTCCGATGTTAATTACCACATCGTTTTTGCCAAGCTTTTGTACGTAACCGAGAGCTTCGTTAAAGTCTTTTATGAACAAGGCATTCTTGCCAGTTTCTGATATTTTTTCAACCAACATTTCTGAATTTATGGAGTCGTCGGGTTTTTCTCGTGCAGCAAAGATCGGCAGTACGTATACCTCATCAACATCTGTAAATGCGTGACCAAAGTCATCAAGATGTTCTTTTGTTCTACTGTAGAGATGAGGTTGGAAAAAAGCGATTCTTTGTGAGTTTGGGTACATTTCCTTCATTCCGGATAGTGCAGAGAGTATTTCCTTTGGATGATGTGCGTAGTCGTCGTATATAGCTGTCCCTTGACTTGTTATTCCTTTAAGATCAAACCTTCTCCATGTTCCAGTGAATTCCATAAGTGACTTGTGTGCGAGAGTTTGATCTAGTCTTACAAAATCAGAGATAGCAAGAGAGGCTCCAGCATTTTGTCTATTGTGGTCACCTGGTGTTTTCAATTTTAAATCATGGATAAAAGTTGTGTAGTCGATGATTGTACATTCTAGACCTTGTATTACTGGCATAACTCGCTCATCACTAGGGTTGCATATGATAGCGCCATCTTTTGGTATACGTAATGCGAGTTCACGAAACGCTGACTGTATATCTTCAAGGTCCTTGTAGTAGTCTAGGTGATCTAAATCGATGTTTGTGATCACCAAGATGTTCGGATGAAGGTTTAAAAAAGATCTTTGGTATTCACATGCTTCAACAATAAAATACTTACTTTTTCCAACAATAAGATTGCTGTTATAGTCTTTTAGTATACTCCCAACAATAACAGTAGGATCTAGGTTTAAATCAATGAATATTTTTGCAATCATTGCTGTCGTTGTGGTTTTCCCGTGAGTTCCTGATATAGCTATTGTGTACATATTTTTTGATAGTACAGAGAGCATTTCGGGATATGTCATTGTTTTGATTCCAAAAGTTTTTACTGCTAGCAGTTCGGGGTTACTCTCTTTTATAGCAATAGTATGGATAACAAGGTTGATATCGTCTGTTATATTTTCAGGACTTTGACCTATGTATACTTTGATTCCCATTTTCTCTAGCTCATCAGTGATAGGGGAACGACTACTGTCTGAGCCAGATACGGTCTTCCCCATAACAACCATAAGTCGTGCGATAGCAGATACTCCAATACCACCAATACCAATAAAATGAACTCTCTTTATTTTTTGTAAGTCTATTTCCATTTCTCTTCTAAGTTTTTAATTATTTTGATAAACTGGTCGTTTCTATCATATTCATGGAGAAAAAGTCCAAATGATGCAAAGCCTGGACTAAAAAGAATCACATCACCTTTTTTTGCTAAGGCTACCGTTCGTAGGATGGCTTTTTTAAAATCAGAATATTCTTCAAATTCTTTAAGGTTTGTTTTTAGTCGTTCAGTTCCTGTTCCGGATAAAAGTATTGTGTGAGAACAATGCTTTTTTATTGACTGAACCATGTTCATTAAATCCAGCTTTTTGTCTGCACCTCCAGCAAGTAGCAGGATATTTCCTTTTTTGTATTTCGTTCTAACAGCCTCTATTCCTGCTGCCGTAGCTTCTGGGGTGGTCGCGTTGTTGTCGTTTATTACGTGTATCCCGCCGAGTTCCGATATATTTTGGAGCCTTCCTTCTAGCCCATCAAAAGATCTCATTGATCTTTTGATTGCTGTTTCTGGAAGCTTAAAAATTTTTGCTACTTCATACGCATGCGCCGCATTCTGTCTATTATGTTCCCCAAAGATTTGTAGTTTTGTTTCAGCGATTTTTTTCATGTCTGTCATAATCACTGTACTTTTTGGCTTATTTTTTAATATTTTAAGAACAGCTTTATTGGTTATAAAATAGTCACCTAGTTTCTGAAATTTGTATATATTTGATTTGTCGCTCAAATAGTCCGGCATGCTGTCTTTATAGTAGTTCATGTGATCAGGCATGAAACTTGTAAACACAGCTATCTCTGGTGATATTTTTTCGTCCCCAAAGCCCTGACATTGCCATGAGTCCAGTTCAAGCACAACGATGTCATGAGCTTCTACTTCTGTTAGTAGTGGTAGTGTAGCTTTCATTCTCATGTTTCCTCCAATGTAGACTTTACAGCCTAGTTTCTTCTCATTTTCTTTAAGTAGATGATGTGTAATTGCCGTTGTCATGGATTTTCCACGTGTGCCTGTAATTCCGACTATTCTTATATCCTGGTCCAGTGTGCGTACGATTTTTGCAAAAAGTGATGCGTCCATAGAGATATCAACTCCCATAGATCGTGCGTGTTGTATGAAAGGGGAATCAAGAGGCACTCCGGCAGATTTGATAACCATGTCTACCTTTTCAAAATCTTTCAAATCATGTTTACCGAGTACATACCGAATTTTATATTTCTTAAGAGAATTTATTGATGTTTCCAGGTCTTTTTCTGATTTAAGATCCGTGACTGTTAGCTGTGCTCCACATTCAGCCAAAAACTTTGTTACTTGTATTCCACGTCCCAAAAGCCCAAGTCCCATAATTGTAATCTTTTTTCCTTCGAATAGTTTTTTGTAAAGTTCTTTTCTCATTTATTTATTTTTTAAAATTTTCTTGAGTTCGTCCATGTCTGAAAATGCGACTGTTTTATCTTTGAATATTTGGTAGTTTTCATGGCCCTTACCAGCAACAAGTATAATATCTCCACTCCTAGCAAGATTGGACGCTTGTAGTATGGCTTTTTTCCTATCGATTTCACAAATATAGTTCTTGGCTTCTTTGGATAGACCATTCACCATATCGCGCACGATTTTTTTAGGGTCTTCTGTTCGAGGGTTGTCTGAAGTTAGTATGACAGTGTCTGACATCTTTTGCGCTATGTTTGCCATGATCGGGCGTTTAGATGTATCTCTGTCACCTCCACATCCAACTACAGTTAATATTTTGTTTTTACCAACTATTTCTTTTAAGGTATTTAATGCATTTTCTAGTGCATCAGGTGTGTGTGCATAGTCTACTACTCCATATATTCCACTTTTAGATCTGATGAATTCAAGCCGGCCTTTAGGGGGTTGTAGTTTTGATATAGCAAATATAATTTTTTTCTCTTGAATTCCAAGCAGTTTCGCTACTACGAATATTCCAACAACGTTGTGTACATTAAACTTTCCAATAAGTTTTGTGTACATTAATAAGTCGTTAATCTTTATGTTTGAACCGGATAGTGACTGTTCTATTTGCTTGATTTTAAAGCTGGCTTTAGTATTTTTGATTCCAATTGAATATTTTTTTGCTGAAGTATCTTTTATCATGAAAGACCACTTTTTATCATCAGCATTAACGACAGCAAAAGCATTTTTTGGTAGCATATCGAAAAGTTTCTTTTTTGCCTTCGCATAATTTTGGATAGTTTTGTGGTAGTCGAGGTGATCCAGGGTTAGATTGGTAAATATTGCTCCAGCGAAATGCAGACCGTGTATTCTGTGTTGATCAATGGCGTGAGATGAACATTCCATAAAGGCGTATTTGCATTTAGCTGCAACTGCTTTGGATAGTAGTTCATTTAGTTTTATTGGGTCAGGTGTTGTGTGTGAGGTTTTGTATGTTTTGTTCCCAATTTTGTTTTCTATTGTTGAAATTAGTGCTGCTTTTTTATTTAAGCTTAGAAAAAGTTTATAGAGTAGTGTTGCCGTTGTAGTTTTTCCGTTAGTTCCAGTTACTCCTACAAGTTTTAATTTTCTAGATGGGTTACCATAAAAAATTGTAGCTATTTGAGCTACGGCTATTCTGCTGTTTTTTACTTGTATATATGTTGTGTCTGGGTTGTATTCTCGTTGTTTGGAATCACAGACAATGACCTTAGCACCGTTTTTAATTGCTTCCTGTATGTATTTACTACCATCATCTGAGCTACCTTTTATTGCGACAAATAAGGAATTAGGCCTAACTTCTCTTGAATTGAGGTGTATAGAGGTTACTTGTGCAGAACTATTGCCGGTAAAGTTTACTACATCAATATTTTTTATAAGCTCAGAAACTTTCTTCATAAATTCTAAAAGTCGTTAAGTAGTTTAATGTCTGCACCAATTTTGTTTAATCTCTCCGCGACATTTTCATAACCACGGTTAATCGAGTATACATTTCGTAGTATAGATGTTCCTTTTGCTCCTAACATTGTAACAAGTATTATCATTGCTGGTCGGAGTGCTGGTGGACAAACAATTTGGTTACCTTTGAGTTCTGTTGGACCATTTACAAATACTCTGTGCTGGTCAGCTAGCACCACATTTGCTCCAAGTCGATTTATTTCTGTAAAGTATATTGCCCGGTTCTCCCACATCCAGTCGTGTATCAGCGTTGTGCCTTTTGCCATAGCTGCTATCGGAACAAAAAAAGGAAGGTTGTCTGTGTTTATGCCTGGGTAGGCAGAAGCATGGATTTTGTCTCCGAGAGATACAAGTTTAGATGGATAAACCGTGATATCACAGAGTTTTGTAAAACCATTTTCAGCATTATATACTTTTGATTTTTTATATTTAAGACCCATCTTTTCGAGTTTAAGTAGTTCTACTGATAGAAAGTCAATTGGGCATCGTGTAATTGTTAGTGTTGAGTTTGTAACTATTGCCACAGAAATAAACATCATTGATTCTACAGGGTCTTCGCTGTTGTGGTACACGATAGGTTTGTTTATTTCTTTGATTCCGTGGATAACGAGGGTGCTCGTGCCAATACCATCTATTTTTATTCCACATTTTTCAAGGAAGAAGCAAACTTCCTGCACTTGGTAGTTTGGTGGTGTAAACCGGAGAGTTGTTGTTCCGGGAGTAAGGGCTGCTGCCATAAGCAGGTTCTCTGTTGCAGTGTCACTAGCTTCATACAGAACTATATCTGCCGGAGATAGTTTTCCACTTTTTATTTCATAGTGTGACTCTTTTGTGTCTATTTTTACACCAAGTGATTCAAGTCCATATCTATGTGCTGCAATAGTTCTCTGTCCCATCTTACAACCACCCGCATGAGGTATTTTGAAGTTCTTTTCAAAGTGAATAAGTGAACCTATCATCATTAGAATAGATCGTATTCTTGAAGATGCTCCTGCATCAATTTTATCAATTTTGAATTTCTTTGGAGGAGTTATTTTTACAGAGTTTTTATCTATCCACTCTACTTTTACACCAATGCTTTCAAAAATTTCTATTATCCTAGATATTTCTTCTATACGAGGTATCCCGTGTAGGGTTGTCGTTTGTTTGTTTAGTAGGGAAGCACAAAATAGGCCTAGCGCTCCGTTTTTAGAATAGTTTGTTTGTATTGATCCAGATAGTTTTTTGCCACCAACTATTTTAAAGTCATCCGTACTGTCTTTTGTTTTTACAAGTGAGGTGCCAAGTATGGAACTGATCTTGTATATCTGCTCAGCTGTGAGGTTTTGTTCACCCTTTTCCATTCTTGCAACGGCACTTTGTGACGTGTCTAGTTTCTTTGCAAAATCTCCCTGCGTCATTCCTTTATCTTCTCGTATTTGTTTTATGCTTTGACCGATATTTTTTGTTGGTACCATAATAAATGTGGATAAACTTTTTAATAAATATATCATATATGATATATTTTATATGTTCAATATATTTATGCACAAGGAAACAAAAAAACCAAATATTCAAGAACACGTAGAGCTAAAAAAACACACTAGTATGTGTGTTGGTGGTTTTGCTAGGTACTTTGTGGAAGTCGTTTCGATAGTTGATTTGAGAGATGCCTTAACTTTTGCTAAACAAAAAGACTTGAGTACATTCATATTGGGTGGTGGAAGCAATGTTATTATTTCTGATAAAGGTTTTGATGGTCTAGTTATAAAAATTAATGTAAAAGGAATAAATTTAATAAGAGAAGACCAAACTTCAAAATATTATGAAGTTATGGCGGGGGAAAGTTGGGATGAGTTTGCTCTGTTCTCTGTAAACAGTAGTTTATATGGAATAGAAAATCTTTCCCACATACCGGGCACAGTAGGGGCCTCAATTGTTCAAAATATAGGTGCTTATGGTCAAGAAGTCTCAACGAGTGTGGTTTCAGTTAATGTTCTAGATATAGAAACATTAGCTGAAAAAGTTTTGAGTAAAGATGATCTAAAATTTTCATATAGAAAGAGTATTTTAAATAATGCAGAAAAAGGTAGGTATATTGTTTTGTCTGTACTATTTGTGTTGAAAAAGAATGGGGAATTGAATACAAAATATGATGATATTAAAAGATACTTTGATGGAGGTGTTCCAAATTTGGTATCACTTAGAAAAGCAATAATTGAGATTAGAAATAAAAAGTTTCCGTATCCTGATTCTCCAGCTCATGGGACTGTTGGAAGTTTTTGGAATGCGGAAGTTATAGATGAATCAACATATAATAGTATTGTAAAAAAACTTGATAAGAAAGGGTTCATGCAGAAAGCTCAAGATTTGAGAGACAAGAAGAACGCTTTTACTGTCGAACAGGGATTAAAAGTACCTTACGGTCTTCTAATTGAAGTTCTTGGTTTTAAAGGTTATAAAAAGGGTGGTGTAAAAATTCTCGAGAGTCATTCTGGTGTAATAAATAACTTTAGTGGGCAATGCACGGCTTCAGAAGTGATAGATTTATCAAACGAAGTTATTAATAAGATTAAAGAGGAGTTTAATATTAACTTAAAAATTGAACCAGAACTGGTTGGAGAATTCTAGTGTTTGAGCCATATATTTTTTTATGATAAAATCCTTGTATGTCACAATTCTATAATGATGCAGTTTTCTGGATAGACGTAGATAAAATAGTTCCAAACCCTTTTCAACCAAGGCGAGAGTTTAGCGAACCAGAACTTCAGAGCCTAGCTGACTCTATTCGTCAGTACGGTGTTCTACAAGCCCTAGTTGTCACCAGAAAAGAGATACCAAAGGAAGATGGTGGTTTGGACGTACAGTATGAACTTATAGCGGGAGAGAGAAGATTAAGAGCTTCTAGGCTTGCTGGCCTTTCTCAAGTGCCTGCTTTGATAAAAGTTGGGGATGAAGAGAATGATTTGATGAAGCTTGAGCTCGCAATTATCGAGAACATTCAACGTGAAGATCTAAACCCTGTTGATAGAGCAAGAGCATTCCAGAGACTTATAGATGAGTTTGGTTTCAAACACGCTGATATTGGTAAAAAAGTAGGAAAGAGTCGTGAGTACGTTTCTAACTCTATCAGGCTACTTGCCCTTCCTCCAGATATTTTGGACGCGCTTTCACAAGGTAAAATATCAGAAGGTCATGCACGACCTCTTATGATGCTTGGTGATAGACCAGAAGAACAGCAGACATTGTTCAAAGAAATAATGTTCAAGAAACTTACTGTTCGTGAAGCAGAGGCAATTGGACGACGTATCGCATATGACAAAATAAAGAAAAAAGGTGCAACTCTTGATCCAGAAACTCAGGAAATGGAAGAGAAACTTACAGAGACTTTGGGAACACGAGTATCAATAGAAAAAAGAGACAATGGAGGAAAGATAACGATAGACTTTTTCTCACCACAAGATTTGCACGAGATATTGGAGTTAATAAAAAGCAACAAAATTGTTTCTCCAACAGAAAAAATGGACAGGCACATTGAGGCTAACCCTATTCCTCCAGTAAATGAAAATATTCCAAATTATGTTCAAGACTCATCCGCGGTTGATATAACTGTAGAAGATTTGAAAAGTGAGCCAGAAAATCTAGACGATAGAACTCCAGAGCAGAAGAAAGAAGAGGAAAACAAAGACGACGAAGAATTGTATTCTATAAAAAATTTCAGCATATAAAATTATGCATGGAGTACCTTTTTTACCTGGATCGGGAGATGGAAATCCACTTCAGCCAATAATAGCTTTTGCTTTTGCTATAATGATGTTATGTGCTCGAATATATAAAGATGGTTATAGAAAATTTGCTATAGGTTTATTTGTTATTTTAAATAGCATAAATATTCTATTGTTTTTATTACTTTTCTACTACATAGAATAAATCAATAAGGTATTAGTTTTTAACTTCTAGTGCCTGATTTATTTTCCTTCTCGCCATTGTTGTCTTGCAATGTTCTATCCATTTGAAACTAGGTTTTGAGTTTTTCTTTGTTTCTACTTCGACTCGATCTCCATTTTTTAATGTCGATGTTATTGCCATAAACTTTCCATTAATCTTCGCGGAAGATATATGGTCACCTATGTCTGTATGTATTGCATACGCAAAGTCTATGACACAAGAGTCTTTGGGTAGGTCTATTACGTCTCCGATAGGTGTAAATACAAAAATTCTTTCTTCAAAAAAGTCTGACTTTATATCATCGATAAATTCATCACCAGCTTCTTTCTGATATTCAACAAGTTCTTTTATCCAACCGGGTACATCTTTAGAATTGGATGCTTTATTATCTTTTATATTTTTTCTTGGTAGGATACTTTTGATCCAAAGTAAGTTTGGGTTTGTTGTTTTTTTCTTTAATCCCTCTTTATAGGATACATGTGATGCGATACCATATTCTGCCTCTCTATGCATTTCTTCTGTTCGTATTTGAACTTCAATAATAGCTCCGTCACCAGTAAAAATAGTAGTGTGGATTGATTGGTACCCGTTTAGTTTTGGAGAAGCTACATAGTCTTTTATTCTTTCTGGCAATGGTCTCCAGTTGCTGTGTACTATTCCTAGAACTTTGTAACAGTCTGCAACATCTTTAACAGTTATTCTTAAAGCAGAGATATCGTAGATGCTCTCAACATCTCCTTTATATTTTTTTAGTTTCTTAAATAGAGAGTACATACTTTTTACTCTGTGATCTACATGAAAATCAGTAAATTCATTTTCAGCCAGTTTCTTTTTTAGTAATTTTTCAAATTTTGAAAGTTCAGCCTCTATTTTTTCTCTACGAGCCTTCATTATTTTTTTTATTTCTTCATACTCAACAGGGTAGACATATTTAAAAGCAATATCCTCAAGGTCTCGTTGAAGTTTCTTAATTCCAAGTCGGTAGGCGATAGGAGCGTAGATTTCTAGAGTCTCTTTTGCAATACGAAGTTGCTTTTCCTTCGGTACAAATTCTAGTGTTCTCATGTTGTGGAGTCTGTCACAAAGTTTGATGATGAGAACTCTTATGTCTTGTGACATAGCCACAAAAAGTTTTCGAAGACTTTCATCGTATCGTGCTGTACCTTGATGTCGTATTTTTCCAAGTTTTGTCACCCCCTCAACAAGGAAAAGTATTTCATCTCCAAATTCTTTTTTAATATCTTCAGCTGTGACGCTTGTATCTTCTATCGTATCGTGAAGAAAACCAGCCGCTACGGTGGTAGCGCTCATGCCTAGTTCGGCAATATTCTTGGCTGTACCAAAGAGGTGATTAAAGTAAGGTTCGCCACTTTTTCTTTTCACCCCTTCATGGGCTTTTTGCGCAAAATCATAAGCCTTTTCTATAAGAGCCTTGTCTTCTTCTGTGGGGTTGTTTAAGAGGGAGAATATCTCCTTGATATCGTTCATTTCTCTAAGTTTACAGTAGATTGGCTAATATTACATTTTGACAAAATTTTACTTATGTATTATAAATTTAGTCAGATTTCAAGAGGGGGATCTGTTATGAGATTCAGTGAGCTAGTGAACAAGGGCTTGGTTTACATCAAGCGCGTGAAGTTCAAGCTGAGACGGCGACCTGCAAGTGGCAGTTGGCTACTTGGTATCCCAACTGCCTATGAGGAGAGGCCGTTTCCAAGCCAACTCCGTAAGCCCTAGGTCTCAACGAAAAGGTCTCGCGTTCAAGCGTGAAGCCTCCGAGTTGAGGCCTTTTCTATTATTTAATTTACCACTAAGCAAAATCTCATTGAGTAAAAATCTATTCAGAGCACCCGCAGACCTGAAGCATGTTTCTGTCAACGACCGAATATGGTGAGGCTCATTGACAGATTCAGGTCGAGGACTAGAACGAACTTTTCGCCGGAAAAGTGAGTGTATCTGAAAAGGTTTTTATGAGAAAGAGATTTGCGATAGTCACAACTAAGCTTTTTTTCTTGAGCTTTTAATTTCAGTTGAGCCTTCTTCTGTAGTTTGTTTTTAAGCAAACCCTCTTTTCTTTTTTTCTTGCGCTAATATTTCTAGTGCTCGAGGCAATTCTATTTTATACACATCATCTTCTTTGAGTGATCTAAAGTCAGCCTTTGGTTTTGTGTTGTGCGCTATGTACGGGCCAAACATTCCGATGTTGGCAACAATATTTTCCCCAGTAACAGGATGAACTCCGAGGATTCTTGGAAGTGAAAGATAAACTAGAGCATTCTCAACAGTTATACTTGTAAGATCTTTATCCTTTGGAATACTAGCCATTCGAGGTTTTACTGCTTTTTTACTTCCTTTACCTTTGACTCTGTCACCAAGCTGAACATATGGACCGTATTTACCAAACATTACATATATAGGTAGTCCGGTTTCTGGATCATTTCCAATAGGAGCATCTTTTTTAATTTCTACACCATCCATTGTTAGTGAACCTTCGCACTCAGGGTATGTCGAACATGATAGGAACTTTCCACCCCGAGAAAGTTTTATAATCATGGCACTACCACAAATAGGGCACTTGAATTTTGGATCTGCATCACCAAGGTTTGTAACCTTGTCCATTTTTTCTTTACTTTTTACTTCTGCAAGGAAAGGTTTGTAAAAGGTTTTTAGAGTTTTTACATATTCTTCTTTACCTTCTGCAATAAGGTCGAGTTTGTCTTCCATTTCTGCTGTAAATCCATCAGAAATATATTGAGGGAAGTTTGCTTCAAGGAAACTAGAAACAACATCACCTGTGTCTGTCGGAACAAGAGCTTTGTTAATTTTTTCAACATAGCCACGGTCTTCTAGCGTTTTAATAATAGAGGCATATGTAGAAGGTCTTCCAATACCTCTCTTTTCTAGTTCCTTAACTAGTCCAGCTTCAGAATATCGTCCAGGCGGTTCCGTTTGTTTTTCCTCTGTGTTTATTTTTTCAAAATCTAATTTTTCGCCAGCAGAAACTTTTGGTAGTTCTACATCGTCTCCTCTTGAGTCAGGATCGCCAAGTAGCCATCCAGGGAATTTTATCTGTGAACCAGTAATAGAAAAGTCTGGAATTTTATCACCCTTAATATTTGCCGTGATTTTTGTTCGTAATGTTTGAGCATCTGTCATCTGTGAAGAAACTGCTCTTTCCCAGATAAGTTTGTAGAGTTTTTTCTGTTCGTCTGTGTGTCCTGCACTTTCTATATTGAAATGTGTTGGACGTATAGCCTCGTGAGCCTCCTGAGCATTTTTGCTTTTTGCACTATATGTTCTTATCTGCAAATATTCTTTTCCATATTTTTTCTCAACAACTTGTGCGATTTGTTCTATGGCTACTTTACTCAAGTTTGTTGAGTCAGTTCTCATATATGTAATATGACCTTCTTCGTATAGTTTCTGAGCGATTCCCATAGTTCTCGATGGGGCAAAACCAAGTCGGCTTGATGCAGCTTGCTGTAGTGTTGATGTAATAAACGGCGCACGTGGAGATTTTTTTACATTTGATTCCTTTACATCTTTTACAAACCATTCATTATTTTTTCCAGCTTTTTCTGCTGTTTCCACAATACTGTCTAAAACTTTTTTATCTGTCGGTTCATCTTCGCACACTACAGTAAAACCTTTACCTGAATTATTTTTTACATCTGCAGAAATAACCCAAAAAGTATGGGACTTGAAAGCACGGATTTCTCTTTCTCTTTCCATCACAATTCGCAAAGCAGGGGATTGAACTCTACCAGCAGAAAGTCCGTATCGAACCTTTTTCCAAATCAGTCCAGACAGGTCGTATCCAACTAATCTATCTAGTACACGCCTTGCTTCCTGAGCTTCCTTTAGGTTCATATCTATTTTGCGTGGGTGGAGTATTGCTTCCTTTACAGCTTCTTCTGTAATTTCGTGGAAAACTACACGCTTAGGGTTTTTCATTCCTGTTGCCTGTGCAACATGCCATGCTATGGCTTCTCCTTCTCGGTCGGGGTCGGTAGCAAGTAGTATTTCTTCTGCATTTTTGGCTAGTGAAGCGATTTCATCTACAACTTTGTCTTTACCTTTTGAAATTTCATAATGAGGAACAAAACCAGCTTCAATATCGATAGCTTTTTTGTTTGATTTTGGTAAATCTCGAACATGACCAACACTCGCAACAACTTTGTATTTGCCGTCCAAATATTTTGAAATTGTTTTTGCTTTTGCTGGTGACTCAACAATTAATAATTTTGTCATTACTTAATTAATACAATAGAAAAAATTTTTTAGCAAATTTTAAGAAAATTCATTTATACTTTATATAGTCGAACGGCTCCGTCGCAGTGTTGCGCGGAGCCGTGGGGGAACTACTTGAATCTGAAAGTTGGGTTGCGTTTGCCTTCAACCCACACTACTTTCAAGTTCATCTGATCTGCGTTTATTTCGACAAATGTTCTGAAATGATGCACATTGCGGATCATTTCCATGATTCGTTTTGTCTTACCGTCACCCCATAAAAGGGGCGAACCATTTTTTCTGCGAACAACGATGCAGCTGATTGGTTCTTGCCATTCAATCGTGCATCCGGCTGTTACTGCAACAGGCCGATCCTTCTTTCCGGTTCTTTTTATCATTCGGCCTCCAGGTCCTATATATTTATAGACGTAAAAAACTTCTAGGTCAATTCATTTTCTATTTCAAATGTATTTCTCCCATCACTTCTTCAATAATTCCTTTGATTTCCATTGTTGCCAAAATAGTTTGGGTGACATAAACAGGTTTACCTAGTCTCTGGATTATTTCATTTCGTGATATTGGTTCAGAAAGTAAATTTATAACTTCGTGTTCATCGCTAGAGCAGTCTTTGTAATCTCTACTTTCAAAAAGATTTTCGTGAAGTTTAAGTCCTAGCGCTGTCACTATGTCATTTGACTGTGTTATAGGTGTTGCACCGAGTCGAAGCAACATATGTGGGCCTTCACTTGTTTTTGAAAAGATAGAGTTCGGTACAGTAAAAACATCTCGGTTGTATTCGATTGCATATTTTGACGTAATAAGTGTTCCTGATTTTAGTTCCGCTTCTATTATGAGTGTTGCGTGGCACATTCCTGCAACTATTCTGTTTCTTTGACCGAAACTATATAGGTATGGTTTGAAGTCGTCTGGAAATTCTGAAAGTAGGCATCCACCACTTTCTACGATTTCTTTTGCGAGGTTTAGGTGGGTTGATGGGTATATTGCTTTTTCATCTAGACCCGAACCAGGTATAGCTATTGTCGGAAGTCCAGCTTTGAGTGCCGCTCTATGAGCAATAGAGTCCATACCAAGTGCAAGACCAGATACTATAGTAATAGGGTAGCCCCTAAGGCCTTCGATAAGTTTTTCACAAACAGCTTTGCCGTATTCGCTATATTTTCTAGACCCTACAACTGCAAGATACTTTTCTGTCTGGGGTATTTCTCCCACAATACGAAGAGACTTTGGTGGATCGTTTATTTCATTGAGCAAAGGAGGAAAATCTTTTTTTGGAAGATCTCGTATATCCATAATATATATAGTATAGCAAAATAATTGACAATCTTTTGCTCTAAGTTATTCTGTTCATTGGAGGCGATATCATGCTGGTGAGCTTGAGTAAAGTTCTTCCAGTGTTGATTCTGGGAGAAGATAAGGTGATTGTCTCGACGATTTGTGATCTCAAAATTGGGACAATCATAGGTATAGAACCCACCAATAAGTGGGAAGCTTATGTCGAGCTACTCACAAAGAAGGGAGAGTGGCAAAAGGGTCTGCAGCAGATTACACCTGTCAGGCTTGGCGACGAGCACTTGTTCGCTATTGTGTCAGATCTCAAAGATGGATGGAGGGAAGTCGATGCTCTTTGAGGTGTGTCAGGAATGTGGCGGGTCCTTCTGGGGCCCGCTATTCTCATATATAAAAAATTCTGTTACAATCCTAAATATGTTAGATATCAAATTCATTCGAGAGAACAAAGATCTAGTCGCTATGGGTGCAAAGAAAAAGCACATAGACTTTGATGTAGAAGCTTTAATCAAAATAGATGACAGAAGAAAGGAACTTATTACACTTATTGATCAAAAAAGAGCAGAACAAAACGAAGTTAGTCAAAAAATAATATCTATTACTGACCCAGCAGAGAAAGCAGAGGTTATTGGAAAAATGAAAGCTTTGAAGGAAGAACTTCAAAAAGAAGAGGAGGAGTTGAAAACAGTTATGCATGATTGGCAGATTTTGATGGTTGCAGTTCCAAACATTCCAGACATGTCAGTGCCAGAAGGTGTGGATGACAAAGATAACAGAGAAGTAAAAGTTTGGGGGGAAAAACCAGTTTTCGATTTTACGCCAAAGGATCACATAGAACTTATGACAAATCTTGGTATGCTTGATTTGGAACGAGGCACAAAGGTGGCAGGTTTCCGTGGATACTTTTTGAAGGGAGATGGCGTTCGACTTATGAATGCGCTTTGGAATTTCACTCAAGATTATTTTAATAAAAAAGGAGATTTTGTTCCGATGATAGTTCCATCACTAGTAAAGCGAGAGGTTTTTATGGGAACAGGATATTTGCCACAAGGTGAGGAAGATTTGTATAAAACTCAAGACGGAGACTATTTAGCTGGAACAGCAGAGGTGGCAACTATGGGTTACTATATGGATGAAGTTCTAGAGAAAAAAGATTTGCCACTAAAAATGCTTTCTTTTTCACCTGCGTTTAGACGTGAAGCGGGAAGTCATGGAAAGGACACTCGTGGAATATTGCGCGTGCACGAGTTTTATAAATTCGAGCAAGTTGTTTTGTGTGAAGCCTCTCACGAATCTTCTGTAAAACATCATGAGGAAATACAGAGAAATAGTGAAGAGATCACAGAGGCACTAGGACTTCACTATCATGTTGTTGCGAACTGTGGGGGCGACCTAGGTTTAGGACAAGTTAAAAAATACGATATAGAAGTTTGGCTTCCTTCAGAAAATACTTACAGAGAAACTGGTTCAGCCTCATATTTCCATGACTTCCAGACAAGAAGACTTAATATTCGATACAGAGATGAAGATGGAAAAATGAGATTTGTTCACTCTTTGAACAATACGGCTTTGTCAGGACGACCTCTTATTATGTTGGTAGAAAATTATCAGAATGCAGATGGTTCAATAACTATTCCGGAAGTATTACGTCCTTACATGGGAGGCCAACAAGTAATAACAAAATAAAATGGCATCATCTGCGTTGTTGCTGTTCAATTTTGTTCATTCACCGTACGTCAAAGTACGGCTCACTCACAAAATCTCCAGCGCCTAGCATCTAAAGCCATTTTATTTGTTATTAAAAAAAAGAAATGCCAATAAATAATTCAACACTACCTTCTCGTGAAGAATATTTAAGGAAAAAGAGGAATAAAAAGATAACAAAATACGTTATTATATTTTTTATATTTATTTTACTTGTTATTCTTTTTTCATATTTATCACACAGAAAAGAAGTTCGAATTTCAAAAGTGATTTTGAATGGCGGTTTGCTAGTGAAGGAGTCTGAAGTTTCAGAAAAGTCGTTTGAATTTATGAATGGATCATATTTCTGGTTGTTTCCAAAAAATAGTAGCTTTTGGTATCCAAAAATTAAACTCGAAGACTATTTGAGTCAAAATTTTAAAAGGATAGAAACCATTTCAATAAAACTAGATGGTTTCAAAAATATGGTAGTAACAATAGAAGAGAGAAAGCCTTTTGCTATCTGGTGTGACTCTTTGGTAAAGGAAGCCCCAGTTTCCACAACGACAGAGGGTGTGGATGGTGATTCTTCTCCTATAACTAAATGTTATTTTATAGACAAAAACAGCACAATATTTTCTGAAGCCCCTTATTTTTCTGGAGACGCCTATTTTAAATATTATGGTTCTATCGGAACTACTACACCTATCGGAAACTATTACATAGCTTCTACAACAGAATTTGATGAGATAAATGATTTTATAAATTCTGTAGAGAAAATGACTCTGCGTCCACAGTATTTGGTAACAAAAGGTGTCGGAGACTATTCTCTGGTTATATCTGGGGGTGGTGAAATACTTTTCGACTTAAAGAAGCCACTTTCTGAAGTTTCTCAAAATCTAGAGTCTCTTTTAAAGACACCCGCTCTTTCGACTAGCACGAATCGGGATTTGCCTATAGAGTATATTGATCTCCGATATGGCAACAAGTTATTTTATAAATTAAAAAATGAATAGAAGGTGTGATTTCATTTTTTAAGTGAAATACTGTACTCTTAGTTTTATTGTTACAAAAATATGATAGCAGATGGAAAGCTGGTTGCTTCAAAACTAAAACAAAGAATAATCGATAATCTGAAAGATAAACCTAAAAAAGAGGTTTGTTTTGTTATTTTTGGCAATGACCCTGCAAGCGAACAGTTTATAGGTATGAAATGCAGATTTGCCGAATCATTGGGTATTCCAACTAAAGTCATAGAGCATCCAGAAAGTCTTTCCTTTAATGAAATTAAAAAGGTTATAGAAGATATAGTCACCTCTAACGTTGCTGGGATAGTCATACAGCTACCGCTTCCAGAAGGACTTCCTGTGCAAGATATTTTAAATTTGGTTCCTGTCGAACTCGATATAGACGTGTTAAGTCTAGATTCAAAAGTAAGTTATAAAAACGGAACTTCAAATAAAATTCCTCCTGTCTCTAGAGCAGTTTCAGAAATATTTGATTTTTATAATATTGATCTAAATAAAAAAGAAGTCTTGGTTATTGGAAATGGAAAACTTGTTGGGGAACCTGTGAGTGCCATGCTTCGGTTAAAAAACATTCCATTCAAAGTTATCGACAAAGATACGGATTCCAATTTGAGTAAAAATCTGATATCTTCTGCTGATGTAATAATATCTGGTGCAGGGTCATCCCATATGATAAAGCCAGATATGATAAAAGAGGGAGTTGTTTTAATTGACGCAGGTACAAGTGAGCAGAGTGGGAAAATAGTAGGTGATGTTGATCCTACTTGTTTTGAAAAAGCTTTTCTTGTAACCCCAGTACCGGGTGGTGTCGGTCCTGTTACATTAGCGAGTTTATTTTTGAATATTAATTTGTAAATTTCTATGAATTTCTGGCAAGAATTAAAAAAGAATAAACCAGATGGAATAATGGTTCTAGCTCCTATGGCGGATGTAACAGATCCGGCTTTTCGAAGTATTATTGCAAAATACGGCAAACCAGATGTGACTTGGACAGAGTTCGTTTCTGCTGATGGACTTTTTCTTGGTGGATACGATGCATTGATAAAAGATTTATCATACACAGAAGAGGAACGACCAATAGTGGCACAGTTTTTTACTAGCAAACCAGAAATGATGGAAAAGGCTTCAGAGCTTGCAGTTGATTTAGGTTTTGACGGTATAGATATAAATATGGGTTGTCCAGACAAAAGTATAGAGAAACAGGGTGCTGGTGCGGGGTTAATAAAGAATCCAAAACTTGCACAGGAAATAATTCTTGCTGCAAAAAGGGGAGCAAGTAAAAATGGTAAAAATATTCCTGTCAGTGTAAAAACTCGTATTGGTTATAACAAAAATGAACTTGAAACTTGGTTGCCTGCAATACTTGAAACAAATCCAGCAGTTGTAACTGTTCACGCACGAACACGTAAAGAAATGTCACTTGTGCCAGCTAGGTGGGAACATGTAAAAAGAGCAGTAGAAATACGAGATAGTTTTGTTGATTCAAATGGAAAGAAAAGCGAAACACTAATTTTTGGAAACGGTGATGCTCTTGATTTAAATGATGCAAAAAATAAAGTAAAAGAGACTGGTTGTGATGGAGTAATGTTGGGACGAGCTATTTTTGGAAACCCGTGGCTTTTTAATAATGAAATTTCTCGAGAAGATGTTGGAATAGTAGATAGACTACGAGTTATGGTAGAACACACAAAACTTTTTGAAAAACTTCTGTCGCATAAAAGTTTTGCAATAATGAAAAAACACTACAAAGCATATGTTACTGGTTTTGACGGAGCAAAGGAACTACGAATGAAACTGATGGAAGCAAAGGATGCAAACGAGATAGGGGAAATAACAGAGGAATATATAAAAGGTTTATAATATTTGACAAAACTCATAATACAAGGCAGTATTCTTTCTTGGAACTATTCTGGTTCCAATCCTCCAACTCACTAGGACGAGAATACTGTCTTTCTGGATGTGGGGGATTCTCAGACAGAAATATGAACGGCACGGGGATGAGCATTGTGCTTGTCCTGCCCTGGGTAGAGAATGGGGATTCGCTACTTGGGGCAACGTGCCACCCGGGCTGTCGCTTGCGCGATGGCTTTTTTATTTGACAAAAAGGTAAAAATATGTATAATAGTATGTGGCTTCGACAGCACAGCTATTTGGGGGAAAATAGGTTACACTGGGTATCGTGTGGCTGAATCCATCCTCTTCATCTAGTGAAATTCCACGTTGCTGTCGAAGCCACTAAACAATTATCAAATCGATAATTGTTGCACTGGGTGAAAGCCCGGTTTTTTTGTAGATGAATTATTTGACAAAAACTTTTTAATACTGTATTTTGTTGAGCGGAAAGCTGTGTTGAGTCGACGTTACTCTAGCGTCGGGTAAACTCCTCAGTCTTCTGTGCGTATGATGCTCCCTTGCTGTCCGGTTATCGATATTGATTTGGCCCATAGCAAGGTGAGCTACGACCACACAAGCGGAAAATCCAGAGCGAGATAGAGAACTCTGGACCTGTGACACTCGTTGTTTGAGGTCATCTGATTATAACTCCATCAATCTAAGACCTTGATCAAGTCTTATGATTGGTGGAGTCGACATGAAATCGAGCCAGTGCTCGCTTTTTTTGTTACAAAAAATTGACGAGGGATTTTTAAGTGTGATACTGTTTATGTAGACCAGTTGACATAATGGATGCCTAAGAGCTCGCCCTTGGTAGGGAATATCAACTGTGTTCAACACGAGCTGGGCCGGCACGGCAGTGGTGGAGCTAGGCTTCATTGCCTAAGTCCGTAGTGGCGCGGCGCCACCTCAAACCGTCGTAAACACTGAGGATCCTGCCATGCGATGTTGTGGGTAATTTTTCTTGGGGGCCGTCACACGACGGCCCCCATCATGCTTTTATTTGTCCAAAATCAACAATAAGCTATACTATTAACTATGTCAGAAGCACTATATCGAAAATACAGACCGTCAAAATTTTCTGAAGTTGTTGGTCAGGAACACATAGTCAAAGTTCTAGAAGCAGAAGCAAAGTCAGGCGAAATTTCTCACGCGTATCTTTTTGCAGGAACAAGAGGATTGGGTAAAACTTCTATTGCTCGAATTTTTGCAAGTGCTATCGGCACAAGCAAAAATGATATTTATGAAATTGATGCCGCTTCAAACACAAGTGTCGAAGATATCCGCAATCTAAATGATTCTGTTTTTACTCTACCATTTGAATCAAAGTACAAAGTTTACATACTCGACGAGGTGCATATGCTTTCAAAGTCAGCATCCAACGCACTTTTGAAAACTTTGGAAGAACCACCAGCACATGTTGTCTTTATCCTAGCTACAACAGAGACTCACAAGATCCCAGAGACAGTTTTGTCGCGTTGCGAAACATACACATTCAAAAAACCTTCACAGGAAGTTTTGAAAAAATTAGTTTTAAATATTGCAAAAAAAGAAGATGTGACATTGGACGAATCTTCTGCAGAACTAATTGCTATTTTGGGAGACGGCTCATTTCGTGATACTCACGGTGTATTGCAAAAAGTTTTAGCCTACTCAAAAAATAAAAAAATATCAGAGGAAGAAGTTCGTCTTGTTACAGGTGCGCCAGCTATAGATATAGTAAATGGTGTTATTTCGGGTATTGCAGAAAAAAATCTGAATCTGGCTCTGGATAGCGTAAAAAAGGCAGTTTCCCAAAATGTAGATATGTCAGTTTTTCTAAAACTTATTTTGCAAACAGCACGCGCTGTTATGTTGGTGCGTTTTAACGCAGGAAATGTTATTAAAGATGAGATTTCTGAAAAAGAGTTTGAGTTCGTAACAAAAATAGCAAAAGGTGATGGAGCTTTTTCTTCAAACGGGTTGGTGGAACTACTTACCGCATACGAAAAAACTACAGGTGCATATATTCCATCACTACCTCTCGAACTTGCTTTGGTAAATATAATAGGAGAAAAATAACTACAAACGGAAAATCACTCTAGTTAGGAAAATAACTATTGCGTAGAAAGACCAGTGAATAAAATAGGAATAAATAAAACCATTTTTTACTTTTAATATTAGATAGGGGAATACGAAAGAAGAAACCACAGCTACTACTGTAAATATTGATGCGTATACAAAACCACCACGAAAAGCGAGCAACAAGTGTGTTCCTCCAAACAACACTGCACACCAACCAAAAATAGTTTTCAAACTAAAATTTTTGTAATGAAAACTCAGTATAATTGCGACCAAAAGCAGTTGTTGTAAAAATATCTCCATTGATTTCGGTAGGAAATACCATGATGTTGCAGAAAGTAATTCTGATGGCGGTAACCAAGATTTGTTGGGCGCTGTAATTGGGAATAGAGGTAGGATATAAAAAAGATAAAGTATGACAACTATGTTTCCAACTATGATAGCCGTGTATGCACCCTTTCTGCTACGTGGTGTTTCCCAGTCTTTGTATATATCCCAAAAGGCGAAGACTGCTACAAAGCACCAAAACAGGTAGTAGAGACTGATTTCGATCGGACTACCGCTGTAGCTACTGTCTATTCCTAGCGCGGGTAGAAAAAGGTAGTAACCAAAATATGAAATTACCCAAATAGACACAGCTTGTGCGACCTGACTAAAAAGAGACAAACTCTCATGAGATTTTATTTCAGGATTCATGTTTTAGAATAACTTACCACCTATCACTGCTGTATCTTTGTCAGGTGTGATTAGAATAACTTTTCCGTCAGCATCGGGAATACCAAGAGTTAGAACTTCGGATTCAAATGGTCCAATCTTGCGAGGAGGGAAGTTAACTACACCAAGAACTAGTTTTCCTTCTAGCTCTTCTTTTGAGTATAAAGCAGTAATTTGGACAGAAGAATTTTTGATACCGACCTCGGAACCGAAATCAATCTTTAATTTGTACGCAGGTTTCTTTGCTTCTGGAAAATCATTTACTTCAATAACCTTCCCAACTCGTATGTCTAATTTTAGAAAATCATCTATTGTTGCCATGTTTTTATATTATCAAATTATTATTTTTGTACATCTTCTCTAATTTTCATCCACATTTTGCCAATATGATTCAACCCTTTTCCATCTTCACTATCATCCCAGAAGCCGTCACCTGGTGGATATGTGACAATATGTTTAACTATTTCTAAGTCTCCTGAATTCACTAACGCTTTTCTAATTTCTTCGTGTTGTTCGGCTTTTAGTCTCATTAATTTTTCCATTACTTTCAGTTTGTGTTCTGGATCTTTAAATTCAGGAATTTGTAAGTGTTTGTATTTTGATGAAGCTTCCCAAGCTTTGACTGGGCTTTTTGCCATCAGTATTTCAGAGATTATTTTTGGATCAGTGTATCTAGAGCATTGATATGCATGTTCTACGGTAGGGTATATGACCCCATCTATTTCTATAGCGTGAGCTGTATAGGGTGAAAAATAAATGTAAAAAATTTCTAGCGGAAGCATGTTATCATTCTATCAAAAAAGTGGTAAAAATCGTAAAAAAGTGTAATATTGTATCTGTTTAGTTAAATATTGGGAGATCGTCTAACGGTAGGACAGAGGCCTTTGAAGCCTTTAATTGGGGTTCGATTCCCTGTCTCCCAGC
>CAZPGQ010000008.1:23258-30642 GCA_964586695.1 uncultured Candidatus Saccharibacteria bacterium | reverse complement strand
TATTCCTAATTATTATTTCAGTATTAATTATTGGAGAACTATTTTTTAGAAAGAAATAAGGACAGTTTCATTTTTTGATTTTATTTTTTTGGTATACTTAAATAATCGATATGTACCTCAAGTCTATAGAACTAACAGGGTTTAAATCTTTTGCAAAAAAAGCAGAGCTCAACTTTACGTCTCGAGTTTCTGCTATCGTAGGTCCAAATGGTTCTGGAAAGTCCAACATTGCTGAAGCATTTAGATTTGTGTTGGGTGAACAATCTATAAAAAGTCTTCGTGGTAAAAAAGGCGAGGATCTTATCTTCAACGGAGCAGGGGATTTGCCTCGTGGAAACAGAGCGAGTGTGAAAGTAACTTTTGATAACAGTTCAAAATTTCTACCTCTCGACTATGAGTTAGTTACTATCGAACGTGTTGTGCATCGTGACTCTGTTAACGAGTACATGATAAATGGGTCTCAGGTTCGCCTTAGAGATGTTGTGGAACTTTTGTCTTCTGCACATATCGGAGCGTCAGGACATCATATTATTTCTCAGGGTGAGGCTGACAGAATTTTGAACGCTAGTATAAAAGAGCGAAAGACAATGATAGAGGATGCACTGGGTCTGAAACTATATCAATACAAAAAACAGGAGAGTGAAAGAAAACTAGAAAAAACTCGAGAGAATATAGAAAAAGTAGAGTCTCTTCGTCGAGAAATAATGCCCCACCTAAAGTTTCTAAAAAAGCAGGTGGAGAAAGTCGAAAAAGCAATCCAAATGAAAGATGAACTTCAGAAAGAAGCTTTGGAGTATTGTAAACGTGAAGATGAATATATAAAGCGAACAGAAGAAAAAATAAAAACACAAAAGGAACCGCTGCTTCACAAAGAGAAAGAGCTGGACAAAGAACTTGCTGAAGTAAAGTCTATTTTGGAAAACGCAAAAGACAAAGATGGTTTGTCAGAGGAACTAATACGACTTGAAAATGATTTACATAAAGCTCGGGATGAAAAAGATGGATTATTTAGAGACTTTGGAAGAATAGATGGAGAATTAAATTCTCTAGTGCGAATGGTTAAAAAACAGCAGGAAGTGGCAAACTCTATGGAACACAAAACTGTGACTCTGGTTTCTGTAGAAGAACTTTCAAAAAAAATAGAGGATAGAGTCCAGAAAGCGAAAACTACAAAAGATGTAGATGTGCTTTTGTCTGCGCTCGACGAGGTCTACAATCTTGTTTCGGATTTTATCGACTACAACAAAGACAAAGTCGAAATGACTTTGATCGAGGATGTACAGAGGGATATAGATGCTTTGCAAAAATCTAAAAAGGAGCTAGAGGGAAAACTAGATGAAATAAAAAAGCGTGAAGGGGATTTGTCAGAATCATACAACAAACTTAAAACAGAAATAGAAAAGGAAAAAGATTCTAACAGAGATGCAGAAAAAGCAGTGTTTAGAATAATGGCAGAATCACAAGAAGTACGTTCACAGATACACAGTTTACATGCGGACGAAGAAACTTTGAGAGTTGTAAAAGAAGATTTTAAAAGAGAGTTAACAGAACTCGGTATGCTTTTGGGTGCACATATTCTCCAGTTTCAAAATCTAGAGTACGACTTTAGTGAACCACGACACGAACAAGAAGAGCGAAGAAGAAGAATAGAGAAAATTAAAATTCGTTTGGAGGATTCTGGTGGGGCAGGTGGAGCGGAGACACTAAAGGAATACACAGACGCAACCGAACGTGATGAGTTTCTTGCAAAAGAACTTTTAGATTTGGAAAACTCTGCTAACTCACTTACTGAACTCATAAAGGATTTAGATGTACGACTCTCGACAGAGTTCAAAACTGGTTTGGATAAAATAAATCATCAGTTCAAAGAATACTTTGCACTTATGTTCGGTGGAGGTGAGGCACACCTATCTGTATCCCTCCCTCCGAAAAAGAAGAAGGACACTGACATAATGATGATGGAAGAAGAAGGCACTTACCCCGACGTTGAATCTATAACAGCAGAGGGCGACAGCCTCGATGGTATTGATATAGAAGTTAACCTTCCAAAGAAAAAAGTAAAAGGCCTTATGATGCTTTCTGGTGGAGAAAGAGCTCTAACATCTATTGCGCTTTTATTTGCTATATCACAAGTTAACCCACCACCGTTTATTATTCTTGATGAAACAGATGCTGCTTTGGATGAAGCGAACTCAAAAAAATATGCAGATATGATAGAAAACCTTTCAAAGTATTCTCAGCTAATTGTGATAACTCACAATAGAGAGACAATGTCTCGCGCAGGATTATTGTACGGAGTAACTATGGGAATGGGCGGGGGATCGAAGTTGTTGTCCGTCGCCTTCGAAGAGGCACTAGCCGTAGCTAAATAAAATTGACATAATTATTTTTGATATGTACTGTTTTATCAGATCACAAGGAAGGACCTTGTGAGTTACCGAGTCTGGAAACTCAGATGGAGGATTTATGGACTTTAAGTTGATCTTTTTTGGGTCGTTGGTTTCTGTGGTGCTGGTGCTTGTTGCAGTGTATCTTTTTGCTGCCATAGTGCCGTACGTGTTCTTTCTTCGAGTGGGGCTGAAACATTTCGTCTTTGGCGACAAGTCAGTCAATGTGGTTTTGGGTGACTACAAGCACGACCTGGACCAGGCGCTATTAGAGAGAGACAAAGCAAGAAAAAACCTGAGTCCTCTTGCGGAAGGTAGTGTGTCCGCTGAGTACGTTCATGATCTCAGTAAGAAATTTTCTTCGGCTGAGACAGTCGTTAAGAAAGCCAGACAAAGGTTCGATCGCGCTATTGGTGTAGCGTTTGTCTGCGGTCACGGTCACGATGCCACGCGTTATCTCAAGTAGAAAGTAAGCCGTCACGTGATGGGCACAAAATCTGTGCCATCATGGACGGCTTTTGTGTTTATAAATTTAAATCAAAGTGTAGTCCAAAACTCTACGATCAAGATCAGCAGAAACCACTTTGAACTTTACAGAGTCACCTAACATAAATTTCTTTCCAGTTTTCTCACCTTTGAGAGTGTAGTTTTTTTCATCTAGTGTGTAGAAGTCATCACCAATATCGCGGATCTTTACCATACCTTCACATTTTGTTTCTTTATCTTCGATAAATATTCCAAACTCTGAAACGCCAGTTATAGTTCCGTCAAAAGTCTGTCCAATCCTTTCCATCATGTATTCTACTTGCTTGTATTTTATACTTGCTCGTTCTGCGTCACTTGCTCTTTTCTCTAGTTCACTTGAAGCAATACATAGGCTTTCAAATTTCTGGTATTCATCTAGTTCTATTTTTCCACCTTTTAGTTCTCGTTCTAGAAATCTGTGAACCATAACATCTGGGTATCGTCGTATAGGTGAAGTAAAGTGTGTGTAGTATGCAAAAGCAAGACTAAAGTGGCCGATGTTCTTTGTAGAGTAAACTGCTTTTTGCATACTTCGAACTGTAGCTGTGTTTATAAGTTCCTCGTTTGGTGTGCCTTTTGCATCTGCAAGAAGTTTGTTCAAGTCTTTTGAAGTCACATCACCCTCGTCGTTGTTTAAGTCAAAACCAAGAGCCTTTAGGAAAACAGCTAGATCTTTGATTCTATCTTTGTCTGGTTTGGCGTGGATTCTGTAGACAGACTGCCAACCTTTCTTTTTTATATCTTGGTTCTGTGACATAAAAATAAACTTTGCCACAGCGCGGTTTGCAAGGAGCATATATTCCTCAACTAGTTTGTGAGCATCGAGTCTGTGCTTTCTGTAAACAGAAAGAGGTTTACCTTTTTCATCTAGAACAAACTTTACTTCGTCTGTTTCAAAAACCATTGCACCGTTGTTTACTTTATTTTTCTCAAGGATTTTTGCTATCTCACGTAGTTTTCGGAGTTCGTTTTGGAAAGGTCCGTCTTGTTTTCCGTCCATTACTTCCTGCGCATCTTCGTATGTAAAACGTCTGTCACTGTGTATGACTGTGCGTCCGAACCATTCTTCTAGAACTTTTGCATTGTTGTCCATTTTGAAAATAGCCGAGAAAGTTAGTTTGTCTTCGTTCGGGTTTAGGGAACATAGGTCATTAGAAAGAACTTCTGGAAGCATCGGGATTGTTCTGTCGACAAGGTAAACAGACACACCTCTTTTTTCTGACTCTCTGTCGAGTTCTGATCCGGGAGTTACAAAGTGAGATACGTCTGCGATGTGAATGCCTATTTCATATGTTCCATCACCAAGGTCTTTAAAAGATATTGCGTCGTCAAAGTCCTTTGCCTCGAGAGGGTCAATAGTCATTGTTATAGTGTCACGCATATCTCGACGATTTTTTATTTCATCTTCAAGAGTTTTTTTGTAGTTCTCTAGAATTTTTTCTGCTTCAGCTAGTTCTGCAGGTGGGAATTCAACTCGAAAACCTTTTTCCAAAACGATAGATTCCATCTCGGCATTGTTTTCACCTTTCTTTCCGATGACTTTTACAATTTCTCCACGCAAAGTATCCCAGTCGGCTATTTTTACTAGAACTTTTGTATCATCTGGTATGTTGTCTGCATTGTCTATGAAAATATCCACATACATTCTTTTGTCATCTGGTACGACATATGTTTTACCTTCGTTTGTTTCTATCACACCGACAAACTCTTCTTTCATTCTTTGAACAATCTTTACAACTTTACCTTGTTCTCGATTTTTGATTTTTTGTCCTAGTAAAGCAACTTCAACGATGTCTCCGTGGAATGCGCGGTTTACGTTTGATGGCTGAATTTCGATGCTATTTGTTCTGTCTTTTATTTCTGGGTTAGGATCAAAAAACCCAACTCCTTTTGAGTTGATGCTTATTGGGCCTATTAGAGGTGCCTTTTCCATAATTAAGCTATATGCTAGCAGAAAACTATAGGTTTGACCATTTTCTTCTCTTCTGTTAGTATGTTGCCTATGTTAAAAATACGATTACAGAGAGTAGGAAGAACTCACGAGCCAGCATACAGGCTTGTTTTGACTGATTCAAAGAACTCAACAAAGAGTGGAAAGTACCTAGAATCTCTAGGTAGTTATGATGCTCGAAGAGGTGAGAAGTCAGAATTCAAAGCTGACAAGATAAAAGCTTGGATCGGAAAGGGTGCACAGCTTTCAGGTACAGTTCACAACCTACTTATTTCAAAGAAAATAATCGAAGGAAAGAAAATAAACGTTCTTCCATTGAAAAAGGCAATAGTTAAAGATGTTCCAGTAGAAGCAAAGCCAGCTACTGCATCTGCTCCAGTTGTAGAATCTGCTCCAGTTGAGGCTCCTGCAGAAGCTCCAGCAGAAGTTACTCCAGAAGCAACAGCATAAGTTGTTTGACTACTTGCATTTAACCTATTAAAATTAGTACTGTAAAGGTGCGCTTATAATATTAACTGAAATTCATGGAACACGACGTAAAATTTCTTGATTTTGTAATAAAGGCTTTGGTTGAAAAACCAGAAGATGTAAAAATAGTTAGAACAGTAGACGAGATGGGGGTTCTTATGACACTAGATGTTAACAAGGACGATATGGGAAAGATTATCGGACGAGAGGGTAACACAGCAAAGGCTATACGAACACTACTTCGAGTTGTTGGAATGAAAAATAACTCAAGAGTTAACCTAAAGATCAACGAACCAGTAGATGGGGGACGAGATATGAAGGCTGGTTCAGCAACAAAAAGCTTGGACGAAGCAATGTCAGATTTGAATCTATAATTTCTAATAAAAAACAAAGAACTGCCCACAAGGTGGTTTTTTGTTGCATCTTTTTTATAAAACTGTCAGACTTTATATAGATTGTAATGGGGGTGACTGATGAATGAGGAGCCTCGAGATATTTTGATTTCAAGCAAGACCGTAGACAGGACCATAAAGATGTATGCGGTGCTGGCATCTTTGGCCATTGCATTGATCGTGATCTTCGCTCCTACCCTTGAGGAGGTCAAGGAGCACGCAAAGAGCTTCGTCGGATGGAACAGAGCTCTCTTGCAGGATCAGATCGAGATCTGTAACAAGGCCGAACGAAAGCTCGCAGAGTCCATCAAAGGGCTCTACGGAATCAATCATGGTTTCTCACTACCACGTCTCGCCAATGAGGCTGTGAGGAAAGAGATTCTCGATTCTGGAAAGATCAAGGAAGAAGGTGAGTCTGCTCTGGACGATACACTGCTATTCTGTAGTACTCGGCCGAGGTACAGAAGGATGCTAGACCAGATTGAGGCAGGAGCGAATCCACGTCGTTTACTCTCTATCTGACCAGTTCACACCCCGTAAAAGGGAGGCTACCGAGCCTCCCTTTACAGTATACAAAATATGTTTTTTGTGGTATAAACTTAGAACTTTAATATTTGAGATAAGTTCGCGAAGCGAGTGAGTATTGTGACCAAGCTGTATAAATATACTGCGCGTGGAGCAAACGGAGCGAGCGACAAAGAAATTGGCCAAATATAAAAGTTCTACAATGAATTTTCATGTTGTTACATTATTTCCAGGAGCTTTCGACTCATACTTAAACGAGTCGATTATTTCTCGTGCAATAGAAGACAAGAAAATAAAAGTTAGTTTCTATAACCCACGTGACTATTCTGACGACAAATGGAAAAGAGTTGATCAAAAGCCATATGCTGGTGGTCCAGGTATGGTCATTCAAGCTCTACCAACTATAAAAGCGATAGATAAGGCGGTTTCTAAAATAAAGCGAAATGCGAAGTCTAAGATTAAAATAATTTTCTTTTCTCCGGGTGGCACAGAATTCACTACTGACTATGCAAAGAAAAATGCAAAAAAATATACAGATATTATTTTTGTTTGTGGCAGATATGAAGGTATAGATGCTCGTGTAAAAAAAGTTTTCAAAATGGAAGATGTTTCTGTTGGAAACTATGTTCTAACTGGTGGAGAGTTGCCAGCGATGGTTCTTATTGACTGTATCTCACGACAAGTTGAAGGCGTTTTGGGAAATTTTAATTCTCTAGAAGAGTCTCGTGTTTCAAGTCATGACTCCTATACACGACCTGAAGTTTTTGAATATAAAAAGAAAAAATACAGAGTTCCAAAAGTTTTGTTGAGTGGGAATCACAAGGAGATAGAGGAGTGGAAGTTAAAAAGTAAATAACAATTTTTGAGACTCTCGATTTTCCAGCGAAAATCTCGCTCTAGTCCTCGGCTTTGAGTTGTCAATGAACCGAGCAAAGCTCGGACTTTGACAACACCATGCTCAAAGCCTGCGGATGCTCAAAAATCATTATTTACTTTTTAGTCAGTATTTTATTTGGGTAACAAAAAACACCACTCCGACCCAAGGGGGAAATCTTTCTCCCACCTTGTGTCGACGCGGCGTGTGTGCTGACTTGTGGCTAGTGAAGTGCGATTTCGAACTCGAGGTTCCTGATGCT
>CAZPGQ010000008.1:4072-23158 GCA_964586695.1 uncultured Candidatus Saccharibacteria bacterium | reverse complement strand
GTGTGCTGACTTGTGGCTAGTGAAGTGCGATTTCGAACTCGAGGTTCCTGATGCTGTTGTTGGGTGCTGTGCTGGAGAGGTTATTCTCTTTCAGCTCGTGCTCCACGATGAGATGCGCCAGAAATTCATGGCGCGAACTTTCCGAATCGAACGCTTCCCGAAGGAAGGTGTGAAGCGATGGGTGCTTCGAGGTCGTCCTCTTGAACGGAAGCCCGTACGTGGTAGAGACCTTCCGAGCCATCTCCATGTCGAACATCACACTTGAACCTTCGATGAGGATGCAAGCGTACTCCATCCCCATCAGTTTCTCGAACCTACAATCTGGCATGCTGGCCTCCAAGGAACAATATTTACATTTTATTTTTTTACTGTCAAATACTTTTCCACCTTTTTGTATTGCTGGTACAATGTTTGTTATGACTCAAGCCGAAGCTTTGGATATTTTAAAAATGGGAAGAAATGTTTTTCTTACTGGCCCTGCAGGTAGTGGAAAGACTCATGTAATAAACGCGTACGTAAAATATCTAAAGTCTCACGCAGTGGACGTGGCTGTTACTGCATCTACTGGTATCGCGGCAACACACATCGGCGGGCAAACTATTCACTCTTGGTCAGGACTGGGAATTAAAGATACTTTGACTGACTACGATATCGAAACTTTGATGGAGCGACAGTATTTGTATAAAAGATTTGAGAAAACAAAAGTTTTGATAATCGACGAGGTTTCTATGCTCCACCATTTCCGTCTCGACCTTATCGAATGGATATGTAGACAGATGAAAAGGAACGAAGCGCCGTTCGGTGGAATGCAAATTATTCTTTGTGGAGATTTTTTTCAATTACCACCAGTTTCTCGAAAACGTTTTGATGGCTACGAAATCATTGAACCGACTGAGTCAGAATTTGCTTTCAAAGCGGAAAGTTTTTTGAATTCAAAGTTTACTATTTGTTATTTGTCAGAACAACACAGACAAAAAGATAACCAGTATCTAAGCATCTTAAATCAGATAAGACAAAACAAAGTTACACAAAAGACTGTAGATCTTTTGAAAAGTAGACTTAACGCAGACCCAGATACTGGAACTGTTATTACTCGGCTATATACGCACAACATAGATGTAGATGAGATAAACAAAAAACATTTGGGTTTAATACAAGCGGGTGAAAAAGTCTATAAAATGACATCCAAGGGTGCTCCATCACTCGTGGAGTCTCTGAAAAAAAGTTGTTTGTCACCAGAAGTTTTGGTTTTAAAAAAAGGTGCGCGTGTTATGTTTACCAAAAACCAACCAGAAGGAGGTTTTGTAAACGGAACATTGGGAATTGTAAAAGATTTCGGTCCATTTGGAGAACCAGTGGTGGAGACAAACAGTGGCATGACCTTTTCTGTTAGTCCTCAGTCATGGAAAATAGAGGAAGAAGGAAAAGTAAAAGCGGAAATAGAACAACTACCTTTGCGTCTTGCGTGGGCTATCACTGTTCACAAAAGTCAGGGAATGTCTCTCGATGCTATGGAGGTAGATCTTTCAAAATCTTTCGTAAAAGGTATGGGTTACGTGGCTCTGTCACGAGTGCGTTCATTGGACGGCATGAAGTTGTTGGGCTTTAACGATATGTCACTTGAAATAGATATGGAAGTTCTAGAAATGGATGAGAAGTTTCAGGAAAAGTCAGACGAGGCAGTAGATAAATTAAAATCGATGGACAGAAAGGAGATCGAAGATAAGCAGAAAAAGTTTATCGAAAGTATAGAACCAGAAGAAAAAGTTAAGATAAAGAAAAAAGAAAAAGAACTGAAAAAATCTACTCATGAGATAACTAGGGAAATGTTGGAAGACCAAATGTCTCTCGCGATGATAGCCGACAAGCGTGGGATAAAACAGGAGACTGTGGTTTCTCATATCGAAGATTTGATGAAAGAAAACAACTGTCCAGATGTAGATTATTTAAAGAGGGAATTAAAGAGGAGTGAGCTGGAAGAAATAATAGATGCTTTTGGCGAACTGGAAACAGATACACTTTCGTCTGTTTACAACTTGCTATTAAAAAGAAAGAAAAAACCAAGTTACCTAAAAATACGTATTGCCAGACTATTTCTAAATAGGTGATATAATTTAATTAACATTAACTTTTAAAAATATGAACAACACATATAACTGGTACAGTACTTTAGTAAAACCAAGTTGGGCGCCACCGAGTTACCTCTTTGGTCCCGTTTGGACATTCCTATACACGATAATATTTATTTCGTATGGATATGTGGGTTATATGTACTACACAAAAAAGATTCCATTTATTGTGGTTCTGCCATTTATTCTGAATTTAATTTTCAACTTTGCTTTTTCTCCAATTCAGTTCGGTTTAAAAAATAACGTGTTGGCTTCTGTTGATATTTTACTTGTCCTAGGTACTTTGGTATGGGCTTTGTGGGCGATACATCCATACTTTCCATGGGTTACATACATAAATATTCCTTACACTCTGTGGGTTTCATTTGCTACTGTTTTACAGATAACAGTTACATATCTAAATAAGTAAAATGAAAAATTTTGTTTTGGTAAACGACAAGATGCAGAAAAAGTACAAGTATGAACTTGTCGCACCTATTGGCAAAAAGTTTGATCCAGAATTTAAACCCGCACTTACTCCAAAACAGATGTTGGCGCTCGGAGTGTTTGGCGGAGTCTATATGCGAGACTGCACAAATGAGTTCCCAAAGGATTGGTTTACAAAAGCAAAATTCGCAAAGGATAAACGTGACGCAAAGATAAACCTTTTTGGCATAAATGCTAGTCAGCCACTTTCTGTGTGGAGAGAAAAAGGTTGGATACATGATGAAGACCCACGCGGTTGGTTCCAGTGGTATTGTCGTTACTATATGGGTCGTAGGATTCCAAAAGAGGATGAACTGCAAATAGGTCGTTGGAAAAAGATGCGACGCCACGTGGGCCAGATAGTGGCAAACTGCAGACCGGGTGACCTTACTTGTCGCAGACGACAAAGGCAGGCTCTACTCCATTGGGCATATGACTCTAGGAAGATATAAATGAAAAAAATATTACTATACTTAGGGAGTATTATTTTAATATTGTCTTCTTTTATATTTTTCAATAAACCAAAACATATTGTTATTATTCCAGAAATTAAAATCTTCAAAAAAGAAACTGTTTCGGTTTTGAACTTTGGTGATGCAATGTTTGACCGTGGTGTGAGAAATATTATTGAAAACAGAGGACGTGATCCGTTTGAATATATTAAAAAAGATTTAGATTTGATAAAAAAATACGACGTGGTTATCGCAAACCTCGAGGGTCCTATTGTGGTTATGGATAGAAAACTTTGTCAGCAAAAAGCCTATAACTTTCAATTTGCTCCGGACACAACAGACAGACTGAAAAGCATTGGGATAAATATGGTGAATATCGCGAATAACCATTCGTATGACTGTTACAGTAAGGGATTTGAAAGTACAAAGGTATTTTTGCAAACAGCGGGGATAGACTACATGGGTGACACAGATGTAGAAAAGAGTTATGTTGTAAAAGAAATAAAAGGAAAGAAAATCGCATTTGTCGGAATAGATAGGACAGTTTCATCTGTTTCTATAGAAAAATACTATGAATTAGTAAAGAGGTTAAAGAGTGAAAACGACTACGTTGTGGTGAATATTCATTGGGGTACAGAATATTCGCTTTTGGAAACTAGTGAGCAGACTTTTGTAGCATATGGGCTGATAGACAGTGGAGTGGATATTATTTTTGGACATCACCCACACGTCATAGAGCCTGTAAGGGTGTACAAAGGCAAAGCTATTTTCTATTCGCTAGGTAACTTTGTATTCGACCAGACGGGGGAGAATGAAAATGCTGGACTGGGAGTCGGAGCAGAGTTTGACGATGAAAAAATTAAATTCAATTTGTTTCCATATAAAATAAAAGTTTTTGCCCCAGACTTTTTGAAAAGTGAAGACAAGAATAATTTCTGTGAAAAGTTCCTAAAGGACTTTGAACACACAGAATGTAGTTTCGAGATATAGTTTTTTGATGTAAAATTAAGCTATGGATATTTCGAACCGAAAAGTCAGGTACACAATATTTTTTATTATTTCCCTTTTAGTTATATTTTTTGTATATACAAAGTTTTTCAAAGCAGAAAGTATAAAAAACTATCCATCTGCAGGCAAAGATATTGTAGCTTTTGGAGACAGTCTAATTTTTGGTCAGGGAGCATCGAGCGAGGACAAAAACTTTGTGTCTCTTTTGTCAGACAAAATAGACGAGAGGATAGTAAACCTTGGTGTTCCAGGTAACACAACACAAAACGCATTGGATAGAATAAACGAACTTGAAAAATATAACCCAAAAGTAGTGATACTTCTTTTGGGTGGAAACGATTATTTACAAAAAGTTCCAATAGAAAAAACATTTAAAAATTTGGGAGAGATAATACAGAAAATCCAAAGCAAAGGTTCTGTGGTTCTACTTTTGGGTGTACGTGGTGGAGTTCTGAATGACAAGTTCGATACTGAGTTCGAAAAAATAAGTTCAAAGTACCACACAGCATATGTTTCTGACGTGCTGTCTGGACTCATCACAAATATGCAATACATGTCGGACGCTGTGCATCCAAACGACTTGGGTTATCAGAAAATCGCAGATAGAGTTTACCCTGTTTTGGTTAAACTAATAAAATAGCTACTGTTTGACAGTAGGCTAATATTATTTACTATTTGTTCCAGAGCGGAAGACTCCGCAGAAAGGAACTTATGAAGAGACGCTGGACTATCGACGTGGAGGAGGAAGATGGGGTCGTCAGTATTACTGGGGCGATTCTTCGTAGCCATGAAGATGGCAAGGATCGGCAGTTCTACACTGGCAAGAAGTTCAGGTTAGCTACAGCCATTTTGGCTGGCTATCCCAATCAAGTGGAGGCTGGGGCCGAGGTAGAAGTCTCAGCATTTCGCTTTCCAACAACTCTCGTAGATGGCAAGATCATCGGCATTAGTGTCTGTGGAAGATTTCGGTTTGTATCGCCGGACATTATGGAGGGTGTTGAGCATCCAGCTATGGCCGGTCCTCGTATCGACCCCGTCGTCGAACATCATGGCGACGACAGCGATGGTAGTGGTCTAGTCTAGCCCTCTACCAAGAAGTCCGCAAGTCCGAGTCCTGGAGTGGTGTACACCACCCGGGGCTTTCGTTTTGTAGAACTTCCAAATTTGGCGAACCACTTGTTCTAAGTTTGAAAATTTTCGTCACCTTATACTTATAAGGCTTCTCACATTTTAAAACTTTCACGTCGGATTTCATCAAAATTGTGAAGGTTCTTTTAATTGACATCACTATAAAAATATGATACTATCTGATTAATTCTTTAAACGTACAGGATTTTTTGTTTTAATAAACTAGCTATTTTGGAATTAAATTTCTAAACCTAAGAAACGCCAGATTATATTTATGAATAGATACTACAAATTTTTACTAAATCTGACCAATAAATATTGGTGGATTTTTGAAAAAGCTTCATCATTTATAAACTTTATCTTATTTTTTTTAGTGTTATCAATTGTAATACTCTACAAAGTTGTCTATTTTGGTAATACAGGAATGGATGACCCTTTTCAGTTTTTTGCGTATATATATAGTTTACTTGGAGGACTTTTTCTCATATCTCGACTTCCAGTTGCTTTTATATACGACAATAAAAAATCAGACCTTAAAGTATTAGGCACTAAATACAAGTATCCAAAAGTAAGTTTTGTTATTGCGGCAAAAAATGAAGAAGATTCTATATATAAAACCATAGAAACGTGCATGAAGTCAGACTACCCAGCCAGAATGGAATGTATAGCAGTAGACGATGGATCAACAGATAAAACCTATTACGAGATGCAGCGTGCTAGTGATTTTTACGGTAAAAACCAGGTTAAAGCAATTTCACTTGGGGTAAATAAAGGAAAAAGAGAAGCCATGTCTGAGGGAATTTCCTACGCAAAAAATGAGATCATTGTTTTTGTTGATTCAGATAGTTTTCTAGAAAGAGATGCTCTGAAATTATTAATACACCATTTTTCTGATCAAAAAGTAGGTGCTGTATCTGGTAATACCAAAGTTGCAAATCACAATACAAATGCACTAACAAAAATGCAATCTATACGCTATGCTGTATCATATGATATTTTTAAAGTCTGTGAGAGTCATTTTGGAGTCGTAACTTGTTGTCCCGGTTGCTTTTCTGCTTATAGAAAAGAAGCAATATTACCTGTGCTATCTAAATGGCAGAACCAAATGTTTATGGGCACCAAAAGCACTTTTGGGGATGACAGAAGTCTAACTAATTTTGTGTTAAAAAATTGGAATGTCGAGTATTGTCAGAATGCAAAAGCAGAAACCATTGTTCCTGACAAATACTTAAAATTCTTAAAACAACAACTTCGATGGAAAAAATCTTGGATTCGTGAAGGATCAGTCGCTGCATCATTTATGTGGAAAAAGCACCCTTTTGCATCCTTATCTTTTTATATAAATTTAATTCTTCCTACATTAGGACCAATTGTAGTTGGTGCAGTTATATACAAAAGTATTATTGAACTAAACTATATATATTTTCTAGCTTTTATATTTGGAGTAACAATATTGGGATTATTATTTGGGTTATTCCTATATTTTATGCAAAAGGAAAAATACTTTTATTACATGCCGTTATTCTCTATTTTTTATACAGTTTTCATGATTTGGCAGATGCCATATGCAATTATCCGCATAAATGATACCAAGTGGGGCACCCGTTAATTTTATGAATGAACAAAAAAAGAAAATTGCATATCTACTTTCTACTACAATTATATTGATGTTATTTATTAGTATATTATATCCATACGGAAGTAAGATATTAGAAAAGGCTAGAAACCGTTACAAAAATCCCACATATGGCAAAGAAATTATATATTCTGGTATAGAAAATGGTGATTTAATTATTGCAGATAAAATTTTGAAAAATGAATATGAGATTAGTCGTTTTAAACCAGTAGTTATAGATAAAATAACATGGAAAGAAAACAGCTATGATGATATATATTGGCGTTTTAATTTTTATAACCTAGAACCTGTAAGAAACTTGCTCTTTGCTTGGGAAAAAACAGGAAAACCTGAATATAAAAATAAACTAATAGAAATAACTGAATCATTTATCGACAATGGAATGACAGCCCAATATTCTTGGGATCTTCATGGTGTATCGTTTAGAACAATGACACTTGTAAACGTTTACAAAAAACTACTCGATAAGAATAGTCTACCTGAGGAGCTAAATAAAAAAATAACTGAAGCACTGAAAATACACGGTGATTTTCTTGCTGATCCCGCACACTTTGAGAATGACTACAACCACGGTTTAGACCAATCAGCTGCTTTATATTTACTATCGATAAATTTTCCAGACATGCCGAATTCTGATGACTGGCTAAAATTATCATCAGCACGCATAGCAGAAATGGAAGTAAATATTATTGATGATAATGGTATTTTAGTTGAGAATTCACCATACTATCATTTCTATGTCTTAGAAAAATTTCTTGAAATCAATAGATACTTAAAACAAAATGATTTAACGATTGAAGGGTTTTCTGAAGAAAAAATAGATAAGATGATCTCATATGCAACATATATACTTCAACCTGATTCATCTGTGCCTACCATAGGGGCTTCAATCAGTAGACAGATTAATTTATTTGGACAATACAGAGAAATTGTAGAAGATAATCCAAACCTTTTATACGTTTTGACTCAAGGAGATCGTGGTATCAAGCCTAAGGCTTTAAATATCTATTACCCTATTAGTGGGCAAACTATTATGCGTTCTGGCTGGGAGAAAGGTGAGGATTTTGTAAATCAAACTCAATTAATATTTGATGTTGGCGACTACAGAACTAATCATAGTGATTTTGATGCTCTTAGTTTTAGTCTATTTGGAGCAGGAATTCCACTTATGCCCGATTCAGGACTTTACACATATGAAAATGGACAATATAGATCATACTTTCATGGAACTCGGTCACACAACACGGTTGTAGTGGATGGAAAAGATCAGAATATGGGGAAATATAAAAGTGTTTATGCTGGACAATTAGTTGAGGGTGATGGATATGTTTACCAAAGTGCAGAAAATAATCTAAATGATGGAGTTTACCACAAGAGAGCTATCATGATGATTGAAAAATCAACAATAATAGTACTGGATAGTTTAGAATCTGATACGACACATACTTATGAACAGATGTTTCACCTTTTTCCTGGTGCAATTATAACAACAGATGATTTAAACTTAATAGCGCAAGGAAATAAGCCAGATCAGAAAATAAATATTCACCAATTTATTACTGATGGCATTGAGTTAAATAAGACCATAAATCAGATTACCCCTCCTGATGGTGTATGTTCTGAACAATACAAAGTTCTTATTCCTTGTTATTCAATATCTTATAAAAAGAAAGGTAAAAAGGCTTCATATGTAACTGCAATTAGTATAGGTAAAAATGTTGCGGATATAAATTTCAAAGATAATATTATTACTGTTAAAACAAGTAAAAATAGCTACTCGATAAAAATTAATGAAACAGCTAACATCGATAAAAATATCGAGGTAAATAAAAACTTCAATCCAGCGGACATATATACTGTTCTTAAGAAAATAACTGACTTAAATATATATAGTAACTGGTACAAAGTATTAAACCCTAGTCATTCAGAGAATGCTGGTACAGTTTCCTTTAATACTAACGAAAAGAGTGTAGAACTAGTATCTCCAAAAGACGGTTCTCATATTGAGGCATCGATAGATACAGCTCTAGATTTATCAAAGCAGAATATATATTTTAAGTTTAAGGTTGATCGTTCACAAAATTTGCGGGGTTTCGATCTATATTTATCAAATGACAATTGGGAAAAATATTCAAAGATTAATGTGAAATCTTTTATTGTAACTGAAACAGTTAACCAAGATGGAAAATGGATACAGTTTGGTGTTGCCAAAGGAGAGTTAAGAAAAGATATCCTAGGTGGTTGGGTAATGAACGATAAGACTTTTGATTGGTCAAAAATTGATAAAGTTAAAATAACTGTGACATCAAAAAACAATAATGGTGTCACGGTTAGTTTAAAAGATTTTTCTTTAGCTCCAGACCAAGAAAATCCAAGAGTAATTGTTATTTTTGATGATGGCTGGGATTCTGTTTTAGGCGCTGCAGAAATCATGAAAAAATATGGACTAAAGGGTAATGTTGCTATTGTTACTGGCAGTATAGGAACTAAGAGGTACCTGACACTTGATGATTTAAAAAAGTTGCAAAATGACTACGGTTGGGATATCGCAAATCACTCTAATCTACATAAGGACGCTGTTAAAGAATACATTAACACTGATAATGTAAAAGAATTTGAAGACGACTTAACTGATGCATTGTATTACTTAATGAGAAACAATATCAACTCAGCACCTAACTGGTATATTTATCCTGACGGTAGTAGAGATAACATCTTGGATGAAATAGTGGAAAAGTATTATAAATTTGCTCGCTCAACAATCGATGCCCCAGGTTCATCACCTTTTGCGAATCCATTTTCTGTTACGACTCTTCCAATTTATAGCAACAACACTACACCATTAGATGTTCACAATGCAGTTAGTGATGCAATTAAATATAATCAAACACTATTACTAATGTTCCATAAAATTTCACCAGGCAAACCTACTGTACACACTGAATACTCACGTAGTGATTTTGAATCAACAATTAAAGATATAAAAAAACAAGGAATCAAGGTGGTCACACTATCTGAGTTAGACCGAGAAAACAATGTACCAGCAACAAATTTTGTATTTAATGATGCTAGACCAAGTCAATTTACTCTAGAAATTTCAACAACCCCCCTACCTAGTAGAATTAATAATGTTATGATGAACATATGGCATTTTCTTATAAAAATTTAGGTAACTCAAAAAAGATAACTAGATTAAAAGTAGTACTTATTGTAATTCTAGCTTTGACTATTTTGGGATATCTTTATTTTGATTCTCAACCAGAATTACCAAATCAACCAGCATCAAATGATGGAATAAAAATGATATACCCAACAAAACAAGGAGGTAGAACATGGTATTCAAATTGGGAAAATGAATCTGCTAAAAAAATTGAAAGTGGAGATAGAAATCCATCAGACAAAGAACTTATTGTAAGAGGAGATGGCTATCTAAATATAGATAATAATGGACTCGCTCATTTAAAAGGAGATTCCCCAAGAATCTATATCTACGACGAGTTAAAGAAAAAAACATGGGGTGATGTAGAAGTTACAGTATATTCAAAAAGAATATCGGAATCCAGATATCTAAGCTCACAAGGAATAGTTATAGGTGCAAGAAGCAATCACCAAGATGTTACCACTGAAACTCCATGTCTTGGGGCTACTTATTATGGAAGACTACTGTATGACGGAAGAGCAGTTTTACAAAAAGAATTAATACATGAAGTCTCTTATTCTTCTAACAAACCTTCTGAAAGCAATAAAGTAAGATGGAATACTAATGATGGAACAATGCCAACTAATACATGGGTTGGAATGAAGTTTATAGTTAAGAATGATTCAGATAATAAATCAGTTAGACTTGAACTATACAGAGATCTATCTGACGGAAAAGATGGTGGTAGTTGGGAAAAAATTGCTGAATACATAGATAATGGTAACTGGTCTCAAAATTCCGATATCGATATACAGAAAATTTGTGGATATCCTGAAAACAAAATACTTGTTGACCCAGGAGTGTCTGTTTTTATAAGAAATGATAGTGTAAATGACGTCGAATACAAACTATTTAGCATAAGAGAGATATAAATTTAAATGCATATTAGTTAATATTTTTATTTACCTCTAAACATGTAGAGCTCTACTTTTGTAGGTATCACTACTAATAGCGGCATTTTCTTTTATAAAATAAAATACTAGAGGTGATATAATTATCACATGCAAAATATTTCCACATTTGTTAAAGAGTATCGTTGGGTTATCTTTTGGACTGCTGTCATTTTTATTGTGACTGGAGCTTTTGAATATTTTACTGGACGGTCGCTGCTCGGTCCTGATGGAAAGTTTGGTTTGTGGGAGGGTAGTGTGTGGAGTGCGGAAAATTCACAACGTGTTGCGGATGCATATACTTTTTCTCATATAATCCACGGAATGCTTTTCTACGCATTGCTCTGGCTTTTTGCTCGCAAGATCCCGATGAGATACAGGTTTGTAATGGCACTCGGTTTGGAAGCCGGTTGGGAACTTTTGGAAAACTCTCCGATAATAATAGACAGGTATCGTTCTGTAACTATCTCTCTGGGTTATGTCGGTGACAGTGTGCTTAACTCCCTTTCGGATGTCGTGTTCGCTGGTATTGGTTTCTTTATTTCTAGGTATTCAAAATTCTGGGTTTCTGTTTTTCTTATTATCGCAATGGAAGTCGGATGTCTGTTGTGGGTTAGAGACAATCTGACACTAAATATTGTTATGCTTTTGTTTCCAATAAAATCTCTTCAAGTTTGGCAGTCCGCGGGACATATCTAACTAATTTATAAAATGGAAAAGTTTAATTCAATTGTAGATGTCCCACAAAATGAGTCTGTCGATAAGCCTTCAATAGCTAAGCAGTGGCTAAGAAAACATATAGGCAAAATGGTAGTGGCGGCAGTGCTTGCATACGCTCCAGAAAAAGATGCAGAGGCACAGGTTAGAGTAAATGAGACTATCAATCAAATTTCTGATAGTAGTGCTGTTGAAGCACAAAGAGTTTCTGACTTTCACAAAATGGAATCGGTTGTAAATGAAGATCTTGTAAAAAGGTTAGAACAAATAGAGTCTGAATTCGGACCTGCCGTCGAAAGTTTTTTGTCTTTACATCGTATTAAGCAAGATATAGATACATTTAAGAAACTTGAGGGTGGCAAAGATGAGCCAAATATTTTTATGAGTAAAAATGGCCCACAAGTTTTGACTTTAGGCTCTATTGTTTCTAAAGCTTACAGAGAAAGATGGGAAATACATAGCCCAGAGGGTGACAAAGAAACCTTATTCAAAAATATTGACTTGATTCCCAATTTTTCAGATTCAGATTTGAGGTCTTTTTTGAACGAAAGATATTCAGAAAAATTTATCGATAATTTAATTTCTGCTATTGAGTTTGTTCCTGAATCAAATATTGTAGGAAACACAGAAATTTTGGGACAAACTCGTAGTTTTGATATGGATACTTTAATAAAGGGTGGGGAAGATAGACGTATACCAATAGAAATAAATTTGCCAACGACTGGAATAGATAAGGATGTTTTTATAGATATACTTGAACATGAAATAGGGCATACTGCTGACTGGAACAATAATAATTTTCTTACATCTGCACAGAGAGTAGAAATGCTGTTTGACATTATGTCTCTTGTGAAAAATCAGGACAGGTATCGTTCAGAATATGTCGAAGGTATAACTATGGAAGGATTGAAGAGTCATCTTAACGGTATAGATGCTGGCGATGAAAAGAAATCAGAGCAATATTTGAATTATGTTCGAGTTGTTGAGTATTGGCCGGAAATTGCCAAGGTGTATTTTAAAAATCCAGAAGAGTTTAGAAAAAATAATGAAAAGGATTACAAGGTGGTGAAAAAATGGGTTGATATTTTTAATAAAAATATTGGTGTTGATAAGTAGTCAAAGTTTAAAAGATTTGAGAAAGAATCGAATAAAAGGAAGGGGCCACCACTTCTTTCGAAATGGTGGCCTTATATGGTGGGGATTCTTGGCGGGATTGCTGGGGTCGTTGCGACTGAGCGCTTTAGCTTTCGCGCTCGAAGCGGTAGACGGGCGGGGCGAGGTGGAGCGCTGTCGCACTCCAGCCACCCAGTCGTCTCGTGGGTGTTCTCCACGGCTTGTTGATGTGCGTCGGCACCGGTTCGATCGGTGAGCGTGTTGTGACCGCTCCCGAGATGTGGTGCCCGAGGGCACGCCCGTAGCGTGCCAGCCTTGCCCTCTGTGAATTCAATCCTGGCATAGGTTTTACCTCCGTTATATATCATAGCATACTATGATATACTTGTCAAGTACTATTTTATAATAATTTAATAACAGGAAAGCCCGCTCCAAACATGTGTTGGTAGCGGGCTTGCCATCTAGAGGATTGCGACGAGCTCGGTGATGTCTGCGCCGACGTGAACGATGAGCGCTCTGACATCAGGCGTGGCAATCACTTGTTGTCCAGGTGCCATGAGGATGTGCCGACTGCTAGGCACAGACACCTTTTCGCCATCAAGAAGAGCTTGCATGGCTTTGGGTGAAACAGAAATCATCTTCAAGATCAAAACTCCTAGAATGGTGAATGAGCAACCCCGTTCGGGTCCGATATATAATTATCACGATAAATGGTGGGTGTCAATCATTGTGCATTTATAAATTTATACATGTAACAAAAAAGTAATTCACGTTGTACTAACATTAACAAAGAGTTTGTTGTGATATAATTCTTTTATTAAAAAAATAATTCTTAAATTAAAATGGAAGGAAATAATCAAAATATGTGCGACGTTTGTGGATCAGGAAATGGAAGATGTGGTAAGTGCGGACATGGTTGCGGTTTCGGCGGACGACATCTTATTCGATGGATATTAGGAATTATTATCATCACTTGGGTATTCTCAATCGGAATGAGAATTGGTGAGATGAAAGCTTCAATGGAGTTCGGCGGATATGGATATGGTCACAGAATGCCAATGATGTATGACACAACTGGTGGTTGGTCATCAGGACAGGGAATGATGTACATAAGTAGATAATTTCTATTGAATATTTATAAGCAAAACCCACCGACACAACCGGTGGGTTTTGTGTTAGGTGGGTTCGTGGGAAAGAACTCAGCGAATGCGACGAATACCGGCGTTTGTGTAACCTTCCAAGTCACAGGTGTACAGCACAACAACTGGTAGTGGTCGTCTCTCTTTTTCTGACACTACATCGAATTCGCTGTTTATAGCGATCTCCCAGTTTTTCGGCACTCTACGTATCACGTAGGCACCATAGCGAATACGTTCGTATGTAGACTCTGTAACTTTAAGTAAACTTAGTGTTCGCGACATATGATATGTTTCCATTTATCATGACGTTTATCCACAGTTTTTGTTACAAAAAAGTTGCGGGTGAACTCAAGTTCACCTATAATAAAAAGATAACAAAATAAATTATTAGGGTTTAAATAAAATTATAAAAAAATGAGTAAACAAAATTTCGAAAAGTCATTGAAGAAAGAGTTGCGAGTTCTAAACGAAATCATAGATATGAAAATCGTCCGTGGTCTGTCATATGGTGTAGAAGCAAGACGACACAAGTTTGTGCTTGCAAGTCTAGCAAATATGAAACGATCAAAATCAAACTGGATGGTGAGAACATTTAACTTTGCATAGAACATGAGTAACGAAAAATATTCTACATACAGAGACAAGATACTTTCGTTCTACAGAAAGAACCGACGTATGCCGGGGTATAACGAGATAATGTCTCTTGTCGGTTTCAAATCAAAAAACGCTGTTTACAAACTGATCAACAAACTTGTTGATGATGGAATTGTAGACAAAGATACAAACGGCAAACTCACTCCAATGAAAATTTTTGGTGAAGTTCCACTCTTGGGACTTGTTGAAGCCGGAATACCTACAACAGTAGAACAAGGTACAGACACACTGAGTCTAGAAGAATACTTGATAGGTGGTAAAAAGAGTTCGGTATATTTGCTGGAAGTAAAAGGTGATTCTATGATAGACGAAGGTATCCACGAAGGTGACTTGGTTCTAGTTGAACGCAGAGGGGATCCAAAAGACGGCGACATAGTTATCGCGGAAGTGGATGGTGGTTGGACAATGAAATACTTCAAAAAGAAGGGAAATATTATTTATCTAAAACCAGCCAACAAAAACTATGCGCCGATATACCCACAGTATGATTTGAAGGTGGCAGCGATTGTAAAGGGTGTAATCCGAAAGTACTAAATTTCTGGTATTTTTGTCCGATTTCTGCGTTGCTAGTTTTGTTTGCTCCCGCAGGGTACTAAATGTACACTTTGGTCACAAACAAAACGTCGCGCCTTGAACTCGAACAAAAATCCTCAGAAATTACAATTTATGAAAAAAGTTTTTACATTCACATCGCAAGTTTGGAAATGGCCGGGGGACATGGGTTGGCATTTTGTGACTCTGCCTAAAAAACTTTCACTAGAGGTAAAAGGTGTCGGTAAAAGATACGGTGCTGGTTTTATCAAAGTAAAAGTCACTTTAAGAAAAAGTTCTTGGGTCACTGCTTTGTTTCCACACAAGGAATCTGGAGCATATCTGCTTTCTATAAAACAGAATATTCGTAAAAAAGAGGGCGTCTGGGAAGGTGACAAAATACGAGCATCGTTTACACTAGAGTAAATGAGGATTTTTGTAAAAGTGAAAGCGGGGAGTAAAGAAAACAAAGTGCTGGAACCAGTCCAGCGACTTTTGCAGACAGATGAAAGGTTAAACGACTACTATACTGTCTTTGTAAAGGAACCACCTGTCGAGGGTAGAGCAAATGATGCCGTGATAAAAACTTTAGCAGAGTATTTTTATGTTTCAAGGTCACAAGTAACACTTGTCTCAGGTGCTGTATCAAAAATAAAGGTATTTGATATTGCGAAATAGAAATTGTGATAAAATATAAATATGGAAAAAGATCCAATATTGGAAATAGAGAGGTTAATTAAAAATCTTCATGATGAAGCAGGGAAATATACAAAACCTGTATTAAATAGGTATCCACTACTTTTTGCATTCCTTTTAACTTTCAGTCTTGCTGCTGTTCTACATGGGTTTGAGTTGATAACTGACGAGATGCCATTTTTTAAAGAGAATCCCTGGATTTTGATTTTGCTAGGATCAATTTCTCTACTTATTACAGGTACTTTGTATAAACTATTGGAGAATGATAAAAAAGAATAAAACTTTTGCAGATAAAGTAAGAGATGTAGTGCGCAAGATACCAAAAGGCAAAGTACTGACTTATAAAGAAGTTGCAAGGAAAGCTGGTAGCGAAAAAGCTGTCAGAGCCGTTGGAAATATTTTGAGTAAAAACTTTGATCCAAACATTCCTTGTCACCGTATAATCCGTTCAGATGGTGGTATGGGTGGGTATAACAGAGGGGTTAAAAATAAGATAACAATTCTCAAAAAGGAGGGCGCTATCTAGCAAGGGGCCAAAAACTAGTCGAAATTTACAAAAACCCGAGAAAGTCGGGTTTTTGTAATAAAACCTGGGGTAGGGTTGTATATAGAAAGTAACTAAAAGTCGGAAATTAAGCCTGTCAAACGTGATGTTAATAGTAAGGGGATAACTTTGTTGACAATATTGTTGACAAAATATACCTACTTGACGTATACTCTTATTTAACTTCACACGATTGAGTTTTGTCCGCGAAGTGGAATTACAAGGGAGAGGGTTTTCTTTCTTGTATGGTTAATAAGTTCCGCTACTAGATTGGGTTCAAATCGCTAAAAAATAATAACAATTAATAGACCTTTTGAGGGAAGGGCCTATTTTTGTTTTGTTTTTTGTTTTATTAATAAGAGTGTCAAAATCTGAGGGGATTTTGGCAAAAATAAGCACATATTTTTATGAACAAAACAACTGCACGTCCACAGAAGTCTTTCGGCCGTTTCAAAAAGTCTATGGTGGAAACACCAAACTTTGTTGAACCGCAAACAGACTCATTTAAATGGTTAATAGAAAAAGGTCTGAAAGAGGTATTTGAAGAGTTTTCTTCAATCAAAGACTTTTCTGAAAAGAAATTTACACTGGATTTTACGGGTTTTGAGTTGGCACAGCCAAAGTACGACGAGTACTATGCAAAGGACAACAAGTTGAACTACGATGCCCCTCTAAAAGTTAAAGTTAAACTAAAGAACCATATTCTTGGTACAGAGAAAGAACAGGAGATTTTCATGGCGGACTTCCCACTTATGACATCTCACGGAACTTTCATTGTTTCTGGTATCGAGAGAGTTATAGTCCCTCAACTAGCACGTTCATACGGTGTGTTCTTTACTGCAAGCGAAATAAAAGGACGAAAGTTCTTCGGTGGTAAAATAATCCCTTCACGAGGTGCTTGGATCGAAATCGAGTCAGATGCAGAAGGAGTTATTTCTGTACGTATAGATAGAAAGAGAAAGTTTGCTGGAACAACACTACTTCGAGTTTTGGGTGCAAAGGACAACGATGCTATAAAAAAACTTTTCGCTGGAGATGAGTTTGCTCTGAAGTCTATCGAAAAGACTCTTGCAAAGGACCATACAAAGACAGTAGACGAAGCATATATAGACATCCACAAGAGACTTCGAGACGGAGATCTAGCTTCTGCAGAAAATGCAAAGGAATTTATCGACTCTATATTCGACAGTGAGAGATACGACCTTTCACCTGTTGGACGACACAGATTCAACAAGAGATTCGGCAAGAAAATGGATGAGAAGGAGCTAAAGCGAAAGACTATTAATATAGATGATATTGTAACTATCATTTCTAACATTGCGATGTTAAACAATACTCCAAACGCAATGGAGGATGATATCGACCACCTAGGTTCAAGACGAGTTCGATTTGTTGGAGAACTTTTCCAGCAGAAAATCCGAACTGGTATGGCACAGATCAAGAGAAACATTCAGAACAGAATGTCTACTATTGATACAGACGTAACACTTCCTGTTCAATTTATTTCTCCAAAACCTCTACAGGCGAGAATCAAAGAATTCTTTACAACAAACCAGTTGTCACAGTTCATGCTACAGGAAAACCCTATTGCAGAAATTGAACACCTACGAACACTTTCAGCACTTGGACCTGGAGGACTAAACCGAACACGAGCAGGATTCGAAGTTCGAGACGTTCACGAGTCTCACTATGGAAGACTTTGTCCTATCCATACACCAGAAGGACCAAACATTGGTCTAGTTCTACGTCTATCTGTATATGCTCGAATCAACAGTTTTGGAATGATCGAAACTCCATATGCAAAAGTAAAGAACGGAAAGGTTACAGACGAGATCGTATACATGAACGCATCTGAAGAAGAAGTGTTTGTTATTGCTCACGCTGCTACACCAGTAGATGCTAACGGAAAGATTTTGGCAGACGAAGTAGAGGTTAGACTAGACGGAGTTCCAACAGCAGTTCCAAAAGAGAAAGTTGAATATATCGACGTTGCTACAAACCAAGCATTCTCTATTGCAACTTCTATGATTCCTTTCCTAAACCACAACGAAGGAAGTAGAGCATTGATGGCATCAAACATGCAGAAGCAGGCAACACCTTGTATTATTCCTGAAGCCCCACTTATTGCTACAGGTATGGAATCTGATGCGCTAAAAAATACTGGAAGACTTGTTATTGCAGAAGAAGATGGAACTGTTACACACTCAGACGGAGTAAAGGTTGTAGTAAAAAATTCAAAAGGTAAAGAAAATGAGTATAACCTTGTTAAATTCTCACGAACAAACGGATTTACAGCTTTCCACCAGAGACCATCTGTTGATGTTGGAGACAAAGTAAAGAAAGGCGACATTCTTGCAGACACAAGTGCTTCAGAAAATGGCCAGTCAGCTATCGGTCAGAACATGTTGGTAGCATTCATGTCATGGAGTGGTTCAAACTACGAAGACGCTATCATTCTTTCAGAAAGAGTTGTAAAGAATAGTAAATTTACATCTATTCATATCGAAGAGTTCGTTGTTAACGTTCGAGACACAAAACTTGGTCCAGAAGTTACAACTTGCGATATTCCAAACGTTGGAGAAAGTAAACTAAAGAATCTTGCAGAAGACGGTGTTGTTCAGGTTGGTGCAGAAGTACGATCAGGAGACATCCTAGTTGGAAAGATTACTCCAAAGGGAGAGACACAGCTTACTCCAGAAGAAAGACTACTTAGAAGCCTCTTCGGTGAAAAAGCTCACGATGTAAAAGATACATCAAAGAGAATGGAAGGAGGAAAGCGAGGACG
>CAZPGQ010000008.1:0-4062 GCA_964586695.1 uncultured Candidatus Saccharibacteria bacterium | reverse complement strand
TTACGGCGACCTTCAAGGGTTGAACAAAGAAGAAACGACACAAAAATTTGGGAAGGAACAGGTTCACATTTGGCGCCGGAGTTACGATGTCGCACCACCGGGAGGTGAAAGTCTAAAAGATACTTCAAAGCGAATGGAAGGAGGAAAGCGAGGACGAGTTATCAAAGTTCAGATTTTCTCACGAGAGAAAGGAGACAAACTAGATTCTGGAATCATAAAGAGAATCCATATCGAAGTTGCACAACTAAGAAACGTTTCTGTTGGAGACAAGCTTGCTGGACGACACGGAAACAAAGGAGTTATTTCTCGAATTCTACCTGAGGAAGATATGCCATACATGGCAGACGGAACTCCTATCGATGTTATTTTGACACCACTTGGAGTGCCTTCACGTATGAACCTAGGACAGATTCTTGAACTTCATTTGGGTCTTGCTGCACACACTCTTGGGTACCAAGCTATCGTTCCTCCATTTGCAGGTGCGACAGGAGATGAAATCAAGGAAGAGTTAAAGAAAGCTGGATTCAGTGAAGATGGAAAGATGAAACTATTCGATGGACGAACTGGAGAAGCTTTTGCTCAGAATATTGCTGTTGGATACATGTATATCTTGAAACTGCACCACATGGTGGAGGACAAGATCCACATGCGATCTATCGGACCTTACTCACTTATTACTCAGCAACCTTTGGGAGGAAAAGCTCAGAACGGAGGACAGAGATTTGGAGAAATGGAAGTTTGGGCACTATTGGGTCACGGAGCAGCACATACACTACAAGAAATTTTGACAATTAAGTCAGACGATATTGTGGGAAGATCTGCAGCATTCGACGCTATCGTAAAAGGTCTACCTATTACACAGCTCAACACACCAGCATCATTTAACGTGCTTTTGAACAATCTTCGAGGTTTGGCACTAGATGTTCAGATAAAGAAAGGGTCGAAAGATTTGCTAGACAGTCATGGTAATGCAATTAGTAACAATTAATAGACCACAATAATAATAAAATCTATGAAAACAAGAACAACAACAGATTCAAACGATTTCGAGACAATAGCACTACGTGTTGCGTCTCCAGAAAGAATAAAGGAGTGGTCTTTTGGTGAAGTTACAAAGCCAGAGACTATCAACTATCGAACACAACGTTCAGAAAAAAGCGGTCTATTCGATGAAAAAATCTTCGGTCCAGACAAGGATTATGAGTGTTACTGTGGAAAGTACCGAGGAATACGATACAAGGGAATTGTTTGTGAAAAATGTGGAGTTGAAATCACACGATCTATTGTAAGACGAGAGAGAATGGGCCATATCGAACTTGCAACAGTTGTGTCACACATCTGGTTCCTAAAGTCTATGCCAAGTAGAATCAGTGCAGTTTTGGGTATTGCTACATCTGACCTGGAAAAAGTTATTTACTTTGCAGGTTACATTGTTACAAAAGTTTCAGAAGATGACAGAACTCGATACTTGAAGGATTTGGATTCTGAATACAAAGCAAAGGTAAAATCTCTACAAGACGAAAAGACAAAAGAGGCTGTAAAGGAAATGCTTCTAACAGCAAAGAGAGAAATTGAATCAATCCAAGAAGGACGTGTTTTGGACGAAGTTGAATATTACAACTTTGGAATGAAGTACGGAACAATGTTCGAAGCATCTATCGGTGCCGAAGCTATTTACAATATATTTAAAAGAATCGATCTACAGAAACTACTAGGTCAGCTTAACGAAGAGCTTTCAAAGGCTAGTGCAATAGAGTCAACAAGAATCAACAAGAGAATCAGTATTGTTTCTGCGATGATCACTTCAAACATCAGACCAGAATGGATGTTCTTAACACACATTCCTGTTATACCTCCAGCACTACGACCTATGGTTCCACTAGACGGAGGACGATACGCTACATCTGATGTTAACGATCTATATCGAAGAGTTATAAACCGAAACAATCGTCTAAAGAAACTAAAGGAAATTCATGCTCCAGACGTTATTCTAAGAAACGAAAAAAGAATTCTACAAGAAGCTGTTGATGCACTTATCGACAACTCTATCCGACATGGTTCTGCATCGGGTGCTGTTAACCAGTCACAGAGACGACCACTAAAATCTCTTGCCGATAACCTAAAGGGTAAAAGAGGAATCTTCCGACAGAACCTACTTGGTAAGCGAGTAGACTACTCAGGACGTTCAGTTATTGTTGTGGGTCCAGAGCTTCACCTAAACCAGTGTGGAATTCCAAAACACATGGCACTTGAGTTGTTCAAACCATTTATTATTTCTGAACTTCTTCGAAAAGAGTTGGCATACAACATAAGAGGAGCAGGAAAACTTATCGAAGATGGTATTCCAGAAGTTTGGGCAATACTTGAAGAAGTTATTTCTAACAGATATGTATTGCTAAACCGAGCACCTACACTACACAGACTTGGTATCCAGGCTTTCAAACCTGTTCTTATCGAAGGAAACGCTATTCAAGTTCACCCACTAGTTTGTTCTGCTTTTAACGCGGACTTCGATGGTGACCAGATGGCAGTTCACGTACCACTTTCTGACGAAGCACAGATGGAAGCTCGAGAAATAATGGCTTCTGATAAAAACATTCTAACTCCAGGATCAGGAGATCCTACAGTATCAGCAAAAATGCTTGATATTACTTTGGGATGTTACTGGATGACAAAAGAGGTTTCTGGAGAAAAGGGAGAAGGAAAAATTTTCCAAAGTACAAACGCCGCTATTATGGCATACGACCTAGGAGAAGTTGGTGTACACGCAAAAATAAAAGTTCTAGCTTCTGATTCAGACAAGTATGCAGAGTTCGATGGAAAGATTTTTGAAACTACAATTGGACGACTACTTTTCAACTCAATTCTTCCACGAGACTATGTATTTATTAACAGTGAAATAAACCGAAAGAAAATTTCTGCACTAGTAGATGATCTTATCGAGAAATATGGAATTGAAAATGTTCCAGCAATTATCGACAAGATAAAATCTTTCGGATTCCAGTATGCAACACACTCTGGTATTACTTGGGGTATTGATGACATCATCGTTCCAGAAGGAAGAAATGCTGTATTTGCTAAATCAAAAGATAAGGCAGATTCAGTTGTAGAAAACTTTAACAATGGTCTTATCTCAAAGGCAGAGAGACTACGAATGGTTACAGAAATTTGGCACGGAGCAAAGGCTGATATCGAAAAGTTGATGCCAGAAACTCTTCCAAAGAATGGTTCAGTTGTTGATATGATTAACTCTGGAGCTCGAGGTGCGATGTCTAACATTACACAGATGGCCGGAATGAAAGGTCTTATTGCAAACAACGCCGGAGAAACTATCGAATTCCCAATTCTATCTTGTTCAAAAGAAGGTCTTACACCACTAGAATACTTTATTACTACTCACGGATCACGAAAGGGTCTTACTGACACAGCGCTAAACACTGCAAAGTCTGGATACCTAACTCGAAAGATGTTCGTTGTGGCTCAGGACACCATCATTACAGAAGAAGATTGTGGAACAAAGGATGGAATTATTATTGGAAGTCACAGTAGTACAGGATCTGTAGTTCCAATCGCAAAACATATCAAGGGAAGATTCTTGTCAGCAGATATCGTAAAGGATGGAAAGGTTATATTCGAAAAGGGATATCTACTTACAAAGAAAGATGCTCTACAAGTAGAAGCTCTTGGTGTTGAGTCTGTTTCAGTTCGATCACCTCTATCATGTAAAACTCTTAATGGAATCTGTGTTAAGTGTTACGGAATAGATCTAGGTAGAAACAAGATCGTTGAACCAGGAGAAGCTGTTGGTACAGTTGCAGGACAAGCTATCGGTGAACCTGGTACACAGCTAACGATGAACACAAAACACGCTGGTGCCGCTTCAGTTTCTGGAGACATTGTTCAAGGTTTGCCTCGTGTTGAAGAGTTGTTCGAGAAGCGAAAGCCAAAGAACCCAGCAGTTGTTGCAACAGTTTCTGGAACTATTTCAGATATCCAAGTTACAGGTAAAGAGAAAATTATTTCTATCACTCCAATACTAGAAGATAGAACAAAGAGTAAAGA
>CAZPGQ010000007.1:30922-33460 GCA_964586695.1 uncultured Candidatus Saccharibacteria bacterium | reverse complement strand
TGTCTCTGACCTTTTGAAGGTTCTTTACCCTTGAACTCGACACCAAGCTGTTCATCATACTTATCTTTCCAATCAACAATAAAATCATGAGACTGACTCACTTTTGACGCTTCGATTACTTTTGTTAGATTCAAATTTTTGTCTGGTCTACCTATCGCAATAGCTTCTTTTACCAAAAAATCATAGCTAGCATAGTCCTGGAACATTATTGCTAGGTATGACCACCATTCCTTGGTAGCCACATCCTTCAAATCAACACCATTTATCAGAATTCTTCCTTCTGTTGGGTCATATATTCTACAAAGAAGCTTAACAAGAGTTGTTTTACCAGCACCATTGTTTCCGACCAGACCAACATTATCACCAGCATTAAAAGTAAGATTTACATTTCTCAAACTCCACTTGTCAGAATTATTGTATTTGAATCCAACGTTTTCAAATTTAATCTCCGGAGCGTGAGTTAAATTTATTGATAAAGGATTTTGTTTTTCAATAATCACCGGTTTGATTCTTGAAACTTCAATCATATCCTGAACGATAAGATGATTCTCAAATTGACCAGAGATATCTTTAAGTAAATTAGCTATTGATTTACGTACATTCGTAAGTGTGCTGATTATGTAAACAACTGAACCAACTTGTACAACTCCAGAAATATTAGTTTTAACAACCAATATTAAACCAATAACAAATCCAACAAGAGAAAGAACATCTGTTAGTGACGTATACCAAACAATTTTTTTCTCTACACCAAGTTGTGCTCCAGAAAATTCAGTCATTATTTTTTCCATCCATTTAAATATTTTATTTGATGACTGTAGTAGTTTGGTCTCAATAAGCATGTACCTACTAAAAATATGTTGCCTTAAATCACCAAGTCTACGCTGACCAGGAGAATCCTTCGCCCAAATACTCCAAGATTGACCCGCAAATTTTATATCAACAATAAATGAAGGTATTGCTGTAAATATAACAACTATGTAAATAATCCAATTAAAATTTATAGCAAGAATCGTTCCAACTACTAGACTTGTTAGTGACTGTATAATATCAAATTGTGATCTTCCTAATTGATATAAGGGGTTTGGTCCTTGTCTAAAAGTTCTCTGTAGCAAATCTAAAAATTGTGGGTCTTCATATTTTGCTATATCTATTCTCTCTCTCATTTGAGCTATTTCTATCTCCATGCCAGCCTGCATATTTATCATTAACTTACGAGCCGTATACCGATACAAATTTCCAGTAATTGATGGTAAGGAGCTAACTACAGCATATAAAAGTAGGACAGCCCACAATCCGTAATTCGACCCACTATTGGTAGTCCCAGAAACTATCACATCAACAAGTTTTCCCAAAAGAAACGCTGTACCGTAAGGTAAGGCACCTTGTAGTGCATTTATCAAACCAAGTGCTATAGTTTCGCTTTTAGCAAACTTAAATAAATATTTAAACGCGAATTTTACACTAATAAAATAATCTTTGATTATTTTCACAAAAATTTTTATTAAACTAAATTAATAAAGCTTCACTCCAATTGCCTCGCGTACTACTTCCATTTTCTTTTCAGCTTTTGCCTTTGCACGTTTACCGCCGTCTTTCAGAACATCCAGAACATAGTCGATATCATGAGCGATTTGCTCTCTCTTTTCACGTAGCGGTGCAATAAATGCATCTATATTTTTTATCAATATTTCTTTAGATTCCTTGTGACCTATTTCACCTTTTGCATATCTCTCATGTAAAACATACAGATCTTCTGGTTTTGAAAATAGTTTGTGAAGTTTATAAACATTATCCTCGTCTGCATTGCGAGGTTCGTTCATTGGTTTTGAGTCAGTAGGAATAGACATTACGGCTTTTGTGATTTCATCCAATGTTGCAAAAAGTGGAATTGTGTTTCCATAACTTTTACTCATCTTTTGACCATCAAGTCCTGGCACTACTGCAACTTCGCTTAGAATTTTTGACTCAGGGAGTTTAAAAACTTCTTTTCCAAATGTAAAATTAAACTTTTGTGCTGTATCTCGGGCATATTCAACATGTTGTTTCTGATCCTGACCAACTGGAACAACTTCAGCATCGTATAACAATATATCCGCAGCTTGTAACATTGGATAGTTAAATGTTCCAACACCTATTTCTTTATTTTTTGCTTCTGCATCTTTGTATGCATGCGCTCTTTCCAAATATGGCATTGTTGTTATTGTGTCAAAAATCCAACAAAGCTCAGTATGCTCAGGAATATCTGATTGTTTATAAATCATTGACTTTTTTGGATCCAAACCGATTGCAAGGTAGTCGATAGTTAAGTCCAAAATTTGCTTCTTCATTTCTTCACCATCTTGGATAAAGTTCAAGGCATGATAGTCTGCAATAAAGAACATACAGTTATATTCATCCTGCATATCGAGCCATTGCTTCATCGCACCAAAATAGTTTCCAATATGTGGCCGTCCTGTAGGTTTTACTCCAGAAAGTAATGTTTTTTTAGTCATAAAGATATTCTAACAAAGTTTATTATATAAGAGAAACCCCGTC
>CAZPGQ010000007.1:0-30822 GCA_964586695.1 uncultured Candidatus Saccharibacteria bacterium | reverse complement strand
CCGCCCCAATTGCTCGGGCGGAGTCGAAGAACAGTCTTCACGCAATCTGCAAACCCTGATCGGCTGCGAGAGTACGGAAGGTAGGTGAGATCTGTTGAAGCTCTTCAAACGAACCAGCAATGGCTTCGATTTGAGATTCTCCATCCACAAGCCCCTCGATACTTTTCAGTACGATGAACGTGTTGCAGAGATTACGGACAGTCGAAAGCCTGTGGGCAATGACTACCGCGGTAACGTCAGGGGTAAGGACTTTTGCAAGTCCACACTGAACCAGACGTTCGGTGGTAGAATCCAGCGACGAAGTTGCCTCGTCGATGAACATCACTCGTGGCTTCTTGATGGCAGCTGCGCCGATAATCAGTCGCTGTGACTGACCACCGGACAGCTGTATACCACCCCGACCGACTTCAGTATCGAGACCTTTATTGAGTCTCTTGCCGAAATCAATCTGAAGCTCACGCATGAGTGACCAGAGCTCGTCATCACTCACCTTTTCCGCACCAGCATTACCAAGTGCGTACGTTAGGTTGTAACGAACAGTTCCATTCAGCACCTGTGGGTGCTGAGGAATGTAGCCGTAAGTTCTAGACCACTCGTCTGGATCAATTTCCCGCAGATTAACACCGTTGACGATGATGGAGCCAGAAGTTGGATCCATGTACCTCAACAAGAGTTTTGCTACGGTAGTCTTGCCAGCACCGGATGGTCCGATGATTGCAAGCTTGGTGCCAGCCTCAAGTGTGAACGAGAGGTTTCGCACCGCATGTAGCACATCATCTTCATCATCACCTTCGACTTCGGATGTGACGTTGTTCGGGTAAACGTACGAAACATCCTTGAACTCGATGGAAACTGGTTTGTCACCAATCGCCACAGGATTCCCAACTGGGACTATATCCGGCGGTATAGACAACGCTTCGATGGTTGCCTTTATCGCTGGCATGTTCCAGTTGATCTGATGTTCAATACGACCAACTTGCCACACATTTGCGACAACGGTATTCACCCAGGCAAAAATTGGGTACAAAGCCCCAACCATCCAGAGTCCGTTGTACACCTGAAACGAACCGTAACACATGATAAGCACGAATGCCGTCAGCATTACGATGTCACGCAGGTTGTTGTGTTTGATGAACCAGAACCAGAACTTGCGATCTTCGGCCATGAGAGCCTTGTGGTCATCACTCATGTTCTGGAACTCTTCATTAGCTTTACTACTTGTCTTCACTCGCTCGATTTTCTCCCACCTTTCGAGACGATGACGGTTGAGTTTTCTGTGCTTTTTGTCGATGGAGCCACAAACCACAACCACCTGGTGGTTGAGGAACATAGTCCAAAGGAAATAGACAGAGAATCCAACTGTGATCACCGCACCCGAAACGGGTGACAGGAACCAGAGCAGTGAATACGAGATCAGGAGTGTTACGAGGACATTGAAGCCATCGAACATCAAGAGTTTCTGCAGATCGATCAAACCCGATCTTCCCTTTTCCATGTTAGCAGCACTGAGCGAAGAGCTGTGCTGTGCATGTTGACCAAGAGACTTTTCGAAGAGCTTCTTGGTTATGAAATCATCGAGAGTGCCCTGAAGAGTTGCCACGATGGATTCGCGACTCCTCGCCTGTTTGTAGTGGGCAAATTTCTGCACCACATACATCATGGCAGACCCGGTGATACCAAACACGATGATGTTCACTGATCTCACGGTCAAACCGTTGACGATGAACGAGATCATGTATGGGATCATAGCCTGAGACAAACTGCTCAGGATCAGAAACCCTACCATTCGCTTGAACCAGTAGAACTGTTCAGGCGTTTGGAGAGTCCTCCATGTCCAGACCAGCACACTTGTCGATTCACGAGCACTTTGTAGGTACTCGGTGAACGTTGTCGACTTTCTATCGATATCCTCGATATCCACTCATCCACCTCCACGTTAAATCAAAGAGCAAAAGGAACTAAAAATGCCGCGTTACGCGGCATTTTTAGCACTCAATCGCTCTTGATTAAGTCCTAGAAATACAGCGTAACCCACCCGCATATGTAGCAGGTGTTTTTTTAAATACAACAGAAGAAAGAGAGCCTGTTCGGCCTTTTCCTCCAATATTCAATTGGTTACCAATATTTGTCATTGGTTTTTATATTACACGACCATTACTATTTGTCAAGACTTGATTTCTTCATGTATACAATCCAAAAGTTTCGTTTGTATGAACGATCTTTAATTTTAGAATAGCTGGTTTTCTTTTCCATATGAATAATTTCAAAATATTTTCCGTATTTAGCGACGAAATCTTCCTTAGTCCAAACTCTTTCAGTCACACCTATTTCCGGCATTACGTATGTATCTTTTTCCTTCCCAGGATTATTCTTTATTAAATATTTTGCATTCTCATCACCGTCTTTGCATAAAGCTTTTGTGAAAAAATATGCGCCATTTTTTAAAACGCGGTTAGTTTCTGAAAGAAAAACTTCCCTTTCTGCTTCTGTAAGAGAGTTTGAAGATGTAATATCTAGCACAATGTCTATTGAACTATCTTCTATCGGAAATTTTTCACCAATACTTTGTTTAACATAGTTTATATTGAGCCCTGCACTATTTGCGTATTCTTTCGCAATATTTACTGCGGTTTTTGATATCTCTAGACCTGTAACAGTATTTCCCAACTCTGCAAAATAAAAACTATTTCTACCTGCTCCAGAACCAAGGTCTAGAATATTAAAATTTTCTGGCGTAACCTTCTCCTCCTTTTTTAGAAACTGCACAAAACGAACCACGTCACTTTGTGGTTTGTTCTCTTTTGTTAGAAATTTCGAGTTCCTATATTCCCTATCCCAGACTTGTTCTTGTGCCATTAACTAATTTTAATCATTTTTTAGGGATTTCCACAATAAACGCTGACCCTTTACCCCTTCCCTCCGACTCAGCCCAAACTTTTCCTCCATGAGCACTAACTACACCTTTTACAAAAACTAAGCCATAACCAGTTGAATTTACATTTATTTTTAGAGAATCTTCACCTCTACCACCCGACTTAAATATTTTCATTTTATCCTCTAGAGAAAGCCCAATACCAGTATCCTTTATTTCTATTCTGTATGCATTTAAATTATTTGAAAGAGAAACAATAACACTTCCTTCTGGTGTATAGTTAATAGAATTATCAATTAGGTTTCGTATTGATTCACCCAACTGAATTGCATCACCAGTCATACTGTATCCACCATCTTCAATATTTAACTCAAACTTTAATTCCTTTTTCTCTGCTCTATCTTTTTGTTTTTCAAATGCATCTGCTACTACTGATTTAAGATCAATAGGTCTCATATCATAAGGAAGAGTTCCGTTTTCTGCAGAAGCACCTTTCAAGATGTTTTGAACATAATTTACACCAATATCCGCTTCATCTAAACCTTTTTCTAGTAACGGCTTTGCATCGGGTGGCATTTCACCGTAGTCGTCCGTCAAAAGTTCAGCAAAAATATTCTTCACGTTACCTAGTCTTCCCTTCACCTGATGGTTCATAAAATGCATCAAACTAGACTGTCCTTGGTTAGCTAACCTTAGATCATCTGCGAGCTTTTGAATTTCTTCCCTTTGCCTTACCTCCCTTATAACACTTCGTATCAAAAATACACCAGCCACATTGAGCAACAATAATAGTGAGCCATTAATAATTGCATCATTTAAGCTTCTTGAAAGTAAAGTCCTAATTAGTAAGAAGATCCATATTATAAATACGGACAACTCTGTTGTAATAACCTTTACATTAAAAAGCTGATATCTGAATATCGCATAACCACTAACAGCTGGATACAAAGAAAACAAAATTAGTGGATAAGGTAATATTGGGATATTAAATGTGAGTAAAAATACACTTCCACCACCACCAAAACCAAACAATGTAAAGATTATTATGTATTTTAATTTTGCCCTTTGTATTGGATTAACAGTTCTACTTAATTTCTTAAAAACAAAGTAAAGAGTGTAAGAGACGACCAAAAAGAAATACAATGCAAAATAAATATATGCAGGGCCAGCATCTGGTACAAAGTTAAAGTGAGCCTTTGGTATTACATCTTTAATAAATATTTGAGTTGGTATAAGGGCTAGAAATATAGACCCAACAATAGTGGTTAAAAGAAGTTGAGGTTTGTGAGTTTCATATTCATCCGTAATAGATAGTACGGATAAAAAATAAAAAACTGGCACAAAAACCGCTGCAATATGTAAAATCCAGTCACTGATTACTGCGGCATTGTAGCTTGGCGAATTTATCATCGCAAAATATGAGAAGCTCCATATTGCAGACGTCATATTTGAAAGTAACCATGCTATATTTTCTAACCTACGTCTGTTGTGAATAAAAACAACAAAACCAGACAGCAATGCCGTAAAGCCACCAAGGAGTAGAGAAATGCTAAAGTAATCAAAATTTATACTCATATATCTCTCTTATTATATAAGTAAAAGTATGAATTTCCAAGAATAGAAGCTTCTGGGTTATCTACCAAATATTTTGCTAAATCAGAAACTGATGTAAAGCACACGTTTGTACCATGATGTGGTTCAATATGAATGTCACCTTTGAATTCCGATTTATTCTTAAGTGAATTTAAGAATGATTCCAACTTACCCTCTATTGCGTAAATAGCAGACTGAGGAGAAGAACATGCAACATGAGGATTGGTTATGCCATGTACATGCCAGCCCTTTGGAACATGTTCTGGATGAATATATCCATGCCAATGACTAATGGACATACCATTGTGCAAATATCTTTTCAAAAACTCAGAATTACTTTGCCTGTAGTGGTTAAGTATTGTGGCTATTATTGCGTTTCCGACAGAATGAGCCAATATGACTTGTGTATCAAATGAAGTCTTGTAGTCATTGTCTATATTTACACCCTCCTGAGTCTGAAGAAGCATTTTACCGTTGGACAAACCCATTTTTATCAAATCTTTTTTTGGATTGACATGAGTCTTGTCTGAACCTGATCTTTGACTCAAAACCCAAACATCTGGGACTCGGAGCCAAAAACTATTAGAATCAATACCGACAAGAACATAAAGGTTTTTATTATAAAAATGAAAACTACTTACTGGCTTCACACCCGCCATTTTTTCAAACTCATTTGCATGAATAAGCGGGTACACCTTTCCTGGAAGCTGTATAGCCAAAAAACCATAACTCATTCCATTTCTGTTATCCAAATGCAACTTGCCTATCCAGCGATAAAAATCATTCCTAAATGGTAGTTGATCAATTATTTTGCCTTTTGGGTATAAAGATGTTTTACTGAAAAGCAATGCGCCATTTACTAGATCATCAACTTGGCTTTTATTTTCATTTATATCAAAATTGTTTTTTAAAATTTCAAATTCTGACAATTTATATGGCCTAATTGGAGCAACTATTTTAGGAACTAACGCATGTAGAACATTCTCTTTGAAATTTGTATCAATTGGAAAAACTGGATGTGAAGCGTTAAAGTTGTAAAGTAACCATTTTTTGTCATCAACACCTATTACTATGTTAGTCATATTGTGTGTAAACAAATCTAGTGCAGTATTGAAATGGTCATGAAAGTCACTATTTTCTGTAATATTTTTTGGAAAGTCGATTATTGTAATAATAGAGTTATCTTTAAAACTATATATATACTGCATCGGTAGGTTTTCATCAGTCTGTTCTCCCAAAACAACTACCGAAATACCTTTTTTAATTTTTGTATTCTTGAACAGATATTTAATAGCATTAAGATCAAAGTAATGGTTACTTTGTGGCAGACCAAATACGCTTCTGAACTTAAATAAAATATTATTTAAAACAATTTTTGCTACATTTTTCCAAACTTTTGTTAGTGGAATAGTAGTTAAAGCATCCTCATACGGAACAATATTTACATTCAATTCCTCAAAAACTTTCTCTAGCTTTTTTTTAAAATTAATAATATTTGCACTCAGACTGTCACTATAGTATGGGAAAAATGTTATGTTCATTTTGTCCGCCATTTCCAAAGGCTTTGTATAAACCTTTTCGTTGATACCCAGTATGGCTTGCAATGTTTCTTGATCAAACATTTTTTTATTATACATTATCTTTATTTTTTTTCGAATTTATTTTTCACTTTACTTGACTTTTGTAGTTATTATATGGTATAATAGTATATAGTTGTTTGTTGATCTTTATCATGAAAGGAGGTCTGAAGTGAAGAAAGTCGCCCTAATCACAGGGGGTTCAAGTGGTATTGGATTTGCAGTAGCTTCAGAGCTCCGTAAGCAGTACGCTTTGATCCTTCTTGCTCGAAACAAGGAAGGACTGCAAAAAGCCAAGGATGAGCTTGAGCGCAGTGGTGCTTGTGTTGAAATCATCACACAAGACATCTCTGAATGGTCGTCTACTCTCGAACAAAGAGTCAGACTCGCTAGCCTGTCGTTGGGTGGAGACGGAAGCATACAGGTACTCATCCACTCGGCTGGCGTTACCATTGAGGAACACGCAACGGCCGAGGAAGAAAAGTACTGCTACAAGACTAACGTTGCAGGCACAAAGAATATCCTATGTTCATGCGAAGGTATTCTATCCCCTGGCGCGAGTGTTCTGGTCTTGTCATCGCTATCCGCTTTTACTGAACTGCCGGGGATCTCAAAGGTCTACGGCGAGTCAAAGCGAGCGGTGTGGAAGATTGCTGAGGATTGGCGCCCACGTCTCAAGAAGCAGGGTGTCAGTGTCTCGGTGGTATTCCCACCTGTTGTGAACACACCGATGGTGCAAGCACTCAAATGTGATGCACCTATCTACCGAGCGTTTCCGTGGCTCACCGCCACTGAAGTCGCTAGGGTGTCTGTGCGTGGCATGTTTAAGCGAAAGAATAGTATTCACTTCGCTTTGAACTACCGCGTTCTCGCGTTCCTGGCTGAAGTCGCCCCGCGCACAGTCGCGATGGCACTGCGAGCCTACATTCCGTTCATTGTTTATATAAAGGAGGTGTTCAGGAAGAACTGAAATCAGTCGCGTGGCGATTGAAAGTAGGTTCTTTTTTAGTTTACAGAAATTTTTTCTGAGATTCTATCCATCACTATCTGTGAAGCTCTTCTATAGTCATCAACAACTGGTTCATCTGTTTCAAAAAGTTCTTCAAGTGTTATAGGTTTTAGAACTTCTATTGTTACTTTTCTTTTTCTTAACAAAAATTCTTTCCAGGTTAAACCGTAGAAAGAATTTATTGCTACAGGCACCACAGTTGCACCAGTTTCAAAAACCAAAAACCCAAGTCCTCCACGGGCAGGTCCAGGCTTTCCATCCTCTGACCTTTTACCCTCTGGGAAAATATAAACTGTTCCGTTATTATCCAAAATGTCCAAATGGTTCTCTAGAGATACTTCGTAATCCTTAAAACCCGAATGTATTGGGTAACCACCCAACCAGTTAAAGAATATCCCGCCATATATATAGTTTCTCCAGCCAAAAGTGTTATATTTCTCCTTTGGATTTGTAACATAGTACATAGGTAAAAGTGGGGAGAAAAAAGGCAACGTCATAGCAGATGTAGTTACGTCCAACTCGCTTGTATGGTTTGCTGCAATTATAACTGGGCCCTTTAAGCCTTTGAAATTTTCTTTACCTCGAACTTCTATACTTAGAAATATTTTATATATTATGAAAAAAACGATGTAGCCGACTTTCTGGAGAAAAATTGGAGTGTAGTAGAAAAATCTTTTCATTTCCAGAATTAAATAATTTTATTTATTTCTAGTATAACATAACAAAATAATTTTTAAACTATTTTGTAAGTTTTTCTAATTTTTCTATATCTTTTTCAATACTTTTCAAGCCAGATTCAAAGAATTTTGGATCTTTTACATTGATTCCAACTTTTTTGAATATTTCTTCTGGTGTCATTGAACCACCTAGTGACAAAAACTTTTCTATTTTCTCTGCATACTTTTTATCCATCTTCCAATTTTCGAATAGCGCTCGACTTATTAGTTGTCCGTAAGCATAAGTGTAAACATAAAAGAATCTTCGTATGTGTGACCAACTAACAAAGTAATATCCGTCATCATCTGTTACATTGAAAGTTTCCCCAAGATAAGACTCGAGATGTTTTCGTAAAAGTTTTGCCATATCTTCTTTTGAAAGCTGTCCTTCTGCACGAATTCTGTTATGCAACTCTAGTTCAAAGTTAAAACAAGCAATCTGACGGAAAATAGTAGAAATGTCTCCCATTATTTTGTTATGAAGCAAAATAATTTTCTCTTCGTTCGTGAACTGGTCTTCGATTTCTGATAAAGTAACTTGCTCAAAAAACGTACTAGCTACTTCTGCTGTAGAGTATGAGTAGTCTTGATATAAAACTGGTTGACCCTTTGCTATTTCTGTATGAACAGCATGACCCATCTCGTGTGCAAGAGTCTCTAGTGAACGCAGGTCGTCTGTATGGTTCAAAAGTATAATAGTTGGAACATCATAACCACCAGAACAGTAGGCTCCACCCGTTTTACCCTTTTTTGGATAAACATCAACCTGTGAATTGTTAACAATTTTATCGAATATGTTTTTATACACTGGACCAACCTTTTCAAAAACGTCACCGACAACTTTTACAGAAGTTTCATAATCAAACTTTTTCTTTATTTCCCCTATTTTTACAGATCTATCAGAAACAGATAGTTTCTTCTCCTTTAAAAGCTTTGCGTGAAGTTTATAAAACCTGTGACTAATACCAAAATTCTTTGTAACTACATCAGTCAGTATTTTTATTGTCTTTGGATCATTGTGATTACTCAAAAGCGTACTGTCATATGGAGTTTTGAATCCCCTCCTCTCATCCATTACTTTTTTGAAGTTATAAACTGCATTCAACTCTGATTCCGCAAAAAAACTAACTGACTTCAGTGTTTGATTTATCTTGTTTCCAAGCTCGTGACGCTCGTCCTTTGGTAAATCTGCCAGAATAGACATTGCCTTTGGCACTGGAATATTTTCTCCCTTAAATTCTACGGTTTGAATGTTCAAAAGTTTTTCCTGACCATCTACCCACATACTAGAACTTGTTTGCGAAAGTAAGCTCGCCAACTGTTCCTCTTTTTCAGAAAGCATATGTTTTGCGTTTTCAAAAATCTTTTTTAGATAAAAAGCATAGGGTAATAGATTCTTATCTGCAAGGAAAATTTTCTGTTTGTTTACTGGTATCTTTGAAAGATCGATATCAAAAAATACTAACTTATTCAGAGTTTTTGTTAGTCTATTATCTATTTTTGTTAACATTGCCCCAGCAACATTATCTTCAGAATTCAAATCCTTTCTATGATAGAAATATCTACTAGCTTTTGCTCCAGATACTGCTTTTACGAGACTCTCATAGTCTTTCATTGCGCCCAAAAGCTTTTTTGATGTAGAAGTGTAGTCCTTTCCACGATATTTTTTTTCAAAACTTACACAAGCTTTTTCAGCCTCCTTTATATCTTTCTCTATTTTGGGATCATTTTCATTCTTGTAAAAAACACTCAAATCCCATTCTGTTTTATAATTCATTTTATTTTAGGCTACAGAATAAACAATACTTTTACATTCATCACTGCAAAATGAGCGACCATCTTCTTCTGAACAACCCTCGCAACAGATAATATGTTTGTTACATCTAGGGTTTTTACAATTTACATATCTTTCTGATGCAGTTCCACATTTATCGCATCTGCCTATTACTTTGTGTTTGTCAGCTGGGTCAAAAGTCATTGTGATTCTTTTGTCGAAAACATATAGAGAACCTTCAAACTCTTGCGCGGGAAATTTTTCCATATATGTCACCATACCACCATCTAGTTGATACACATCTTTGAAACCTTCTCGTTTCAAAAGTCCTGATGCTTTTTCACAACGCACACCCCCAGTACACACAGTTAGAACTGTTTTATCTTTCAAATCTTCTATCTCACCCAAAGCCTTTGGAATATCTCGAAAGTTTTGAAGTTTTGGCATAATAGAATTTTTAAATCTACCAACTTTGAACTCATAGTCGTTTCGGAAATCAATTACAACAAAATCTTTTCCAGTTTCGTACCATTGTTTTAGTTCTTCTGGTTTCAAATGAACTCCAGTCATCTGGTTTGGATCAATATCATTTTCAAGATGAAGAGAAACTATCTCCTTTCGCACCTTTACTGAAAGTTTTGGAAATGAATCCCCTGTTCCAACACTTTTCTTTATATGAGTATCTGCAAAACGTGGGTCTGCTAGGTAAACCTTTAGATATTCGTTTGTAGCTTCTGTAGTTCCCTCTACTGTAGCGTTTATACCCTCATGAGCGACAATTATCCGCCCTTTTAGACCCAACTTTTCACAAAGTGCCCTTTGCTCATCCCGTAGTTGTTCTGGGTTCTCTATATGAACGTATTTATAAAATAAAAGTATCGTGTATTCCATAATTAGTTGAAATACTATCACATTTTAGCCACTTTTCAATTTTGACATTCTAATCACTTAATACTTGAAAAAAGCAAATTATGTAGTACAGTTCACTTAGTCAAATAGCATGGTGCTACTTGATAAGGGAGAATGACAGTGTCACAATCTAGCAAGAATCTTACTCTGGTCCTCGTAACAAGCAGAAGAAAGGACAGGACACTTTCTCTAGTGAAGTTTATGCTGGAGTACGGTCTAACAGACTTCACTTCTGTAAGCCACGTGCATGAAACGGCAGTAAGCCTCAGGAAGACTCTCGAGATCCACGAGAACATTCCGTTTATTGCTCTCTACTCGCACGGAGAGTTCGTACACGCTCATACTAATCCCCACACCATCGATCTTCCACAGATGATGTGGGGAGAGCGCCCACATCCACTTCCGGTTTGCTTGAGATGTAAGACAGCAAAGCAACTAGTGGATGAAAGGTGGGTATGCACCGAATGTAAATAGTAGGTGCACACCGCGAGAATCGCGAGACGCAAGTCTCACGTGTCTCGCGGTTTTCTAATACAAAATATTATTTTAAATAAAAGAAGAAGCCCGCGAGGATAGCGTTTTATCGCGCACTCCTTCACGGGCATCATGGTTGAACCTCCTGGCCAAATTCGGACAAAAAGAAATCGTTTATCAGTCCCGGGTCACAACGTTTATTGCACCCCGCGGCGAGAAGCTTCTTGTCCTCATCGAAATCACGACTGAAGGCAACTAGTGGCTTTCCGTTGATACCACCAAAGCCACAGTAAGTGTAGTCTTCCACGAGTCCAGATTCGATTGTGTCGTCGCCGTTTCTGAACCTATAGCAGATGAAGACTGCATCAATTTCATCTGCCAGATGTAGCCAATCCGCAGCATCGCGATAAGTCTTGGAAATATGCACCTCCAGACCGACACCCACCGAAGCAGCAGCCCTCCTCAGAACATTCGGGAACGGATCGTGATCGATCAGCAAAATTCGGAAACTTTCCATTGAACACCCCACCAAGAAAAATACCCTCGAGTAACTAGATTGTCAATTATTCATAGCGTAATGCTTCGATCGGATCCATCTTGGCGGCAGACCTCGCCGGAAAAACCCCAAAGAAAATACCAATCGCGCCAGAAACTCCGAATGCAATAAATATTGCATACAAAGGCACCTTAAAAGCCCAATCCAGGTTAAAAGACTGCGCAACCACTGAAATAACATATCCCAAAAGACTTCCAAAAATAAGACCGATAACCCCTCCTATTATTGTTACTATTACTGCTTCAGCCAGAAACTCTTCGAGAATATCTCTTTCCCTTGCTCCTATAGCTTTTTTCAATCCGATTTCTGCTGTTCGTTCAGTTACTACAACATACATAATATTCATAATTCCAACACCACCGACAATCAATGAAATGGCGGCGATTGCAATTAGCAGATAAGTAATTCCACCGAAAATTGTGTTGAATGTTTCTAGTGCTTGAGCCTGTGTCTGAACAGAAAAGTCATCTTTATCTGGATTCGTGATCGAATGGTTTCTTCTCATTATTACTTTTATTTGTTCGGCTGTGCTTTCTGCTTCATTAATATCTTTGAGCTCCACAATTCCAACCATTAGATAATCAACACCAAGAAGTTTCTTTTGTGCAGTAATGAGAGGAATGAAAACCAAATCATCATTTTGACCCACTGCGCCTTGTGCTTCATATACTCCTATGACTTTGAAGTTTAAAGAACCGACACGCATAAGCTTGCCTATTGGGTCATCCTGTCCAAAAAGGTCTTTTGCAACATTACTTCCAAGAATCGCTACTTGGCTACCAGAGTTATCTTCACTTTCTGTAAAAAATCTTCCAGATGTTAGCTTTGTTTTATCAATTTTGAATCTTTCCGCTCCAGCACCGTAGTAAATTACAAACTTTTTATTCTGTCTGTAACTAGCCCCTGCCTGACCTGTAACAATACCGTAGCTACCCGACACATTTCCAAGTTTTTTAATATCATCTAAATCTCTCTGTTTAAAACTACTTATAGTAACACCAGAAAATCCCGCTGCTTCTGTTCCTGTTCTTCCCTGTCCTCCTGCAGCTCTATTTTTTGTAGTTGGTGGAACTCTGACTTGTACGAAAAGTGTATTTGTTCCAAGCGTTGCAACTTGTGAATCAATCAAGCTTCTGAAACCAGCACCAGCAGAAAGTACCAGCACCACTGTAGCAATACCGATAACAATACCGAGCATAGTCAAAATAGTTCGGCCTTTGTTTGCGGATAACGCTCTTATAGATTGTTTAATTAGTCGTAACATAATTTTTACTCATACCTTAGTGCCTCAATTGGGTCTAGTTTCGATGCTTTATAAGACGGATACAAACCAAAAATAACTCCAGTAAGTATTGACACGCCTATTGCGAGAAGAACTGACCAAAGCGATATAACATATTCCCAATCATATCCCATATATCTCATTAGAAGCGCCATAAGATAGGACATTATGGCGCCAACAACTATACCAATAAGACCGCCAATAAAAGTTAATATGCCAGATTCAAGAAGAAATTGAGTTAATATTTTTTTATTTGTTGCACCAACCGCTTTTCGAAGTCCAATCTCACGTGTTCTTTCTGCAACTGTAACCAACATAATGTTTAATATCCCTATGCCACCAACCAAAAGTGATACCGCTGCCATCGATGTAAGAAACAAACTTAATGCGTCGGTAATTGTTGTTAAAAGTCCTATGGCAGTTGCCTGATTTCTTATCGTGTAGTCTGCATCTTCATCTCTTATTATATTATGTCTCTGTTTCAAAACTCTATTTAGATCAGAAATTGTTTGATCAACATTTGAAGCATCATCTACTTTTACATTTATCGCTTGTAGATGCTTTATTCCCAAAAGTTGTCCCTGAGCAATAGAAAGTGGAACAAATATTTGATCATCTTGATCTTGGAAAAATGCACTGCCTCTTGGTTCTATTACACCGACTATCCGAAGTGGGACTCCCAGAGAGCCTCCTTCTGTCGCGCTTGTAGTTCTCACCTTTACTACTTGACCAACAGGATTAACACCAGTTCCTATAAATATCGAGTCAGCTACAGTGGAACCAAGTACTATTACATTACTTCCACCATCTGCATCATTTGGGTTCATAAATACACCATCTCTCATTGTAAAATTTACAACATTCTCGTATCCAGAATCTACACCAAGCATATTGGTATCAACTGTTTTATTCTGCCAAGTAACCGAAACATTTCCTCGGACAGTTGCATTTACATCTACAGCGTGTGGCACCTGCGAACTAGATCGGAATGCATCAGCATCCTCATTTACTAAAGTTGTAACGATAACACCAAAAACTTGTGCGGGAGGCCCCTTTGGATCACTATTTCCTGGTTGAACACTCAAAATATTTGAGCCAAACTTATTTACCTGACCCAATACCAAACTTTGCGCCCCTGCACCAAGTGAAATAATAATAATCACTCCTGCTACACCAATAACAATACCGAGCATTGTAAGGAATGTTCGACCCTTTCTAGAAAGTAGGTTCTTTACTGTTTGTTTTATAGTAGTAATCATTCAAAAAATTCCTATTATTTTTTCAAATCTCCGTCTATAGTTGCAATTACTCTGTCCTTAACTATTTCATCTGAAATAATTTGGCCGTCTCTAATTCTTATAATTCTTTTTGCGTGATTAGCGGTGTCTTGTTCGTGCGTTACTAGAATAATCGTGTTCCCTTTGTTATTAAGTTCTTGAAGAATAGAAAGCACAGCGTTACCTGACTTTGAATCCAAGTTTCCTGTTGGCTCATCTGCAAAAATAACTGCAGGACTGTTTACCAATGCTCTTGCTATGGCCACTCTCTGCTTTTCTCCACCAGAAATCTGGTTTGTGTAGTAGTTTAATCTGTGAGATAGCCCCACATCTGCCAGAGCTTGCTTAGCTAGATCATCTTGGTTTTTCTTGTCACTATACATTAGTGGAAGTTTTACATTGTCTAGCACGGTTGTTCGTGGAAGAAGGTTGAATGACTGAAAGACAAAACCAATTTTTTCATTTCGAAGTTTAGCCAGATAATCTTTACTTAGACTCCTCGTATCAGTTCCCTCGAATTCAAATATTCCAGATGTTGGTCTATCTAGAAAACCAAGTATGTGCATCAATGTGGACTTACCAGAACCAGAAGGTCCCATAATAGCGACAAACTCCCCTTTCTCCATAGTAAAATTTACTCCATGCAGAACATGTGTTGATACACCTTCACTAATGTACTCTTTCTGTAAATTTTCAGTTTTTATAATAGGCATCACTTTATAAATGTTACAACCTCATCACCCTCACTTAGACCAGAAATAACTTCCGTGTCACCTCCGTCTGCTTCAAGTCCGATTGAAACTTCTTTTTGTATGAAAGTTTTTGTTTTTGGATCAGTCACTACTCTCACCACTTTCTTATTATCTTGATTAATTATCGATGATGCAGGTATGGTAAGTACTGATTTCTTTTCTGCAACAAGAATAGTCATGTTTGATGTCATACCTGGTCGAACTTCAGGAATATTATCCAGAGATCCTGTTATTTTGTAGTTAACTACACCAGAAACAAGAGTTGATGCTGGGTTAACAGTCAAAACTTTACTTTCAAAGTGTCTATCTGGACCCAGTGCGTCAAATGTATTGTCTATTGTCTGACCCACAACAACAGAAGCGATGTCGGCTTCACTTACCTGCGCCTCTGTATGGAGCTCACCCACGTTAAGAAGTTTTATAACTTCTTTCATTGCTGTTGCTTGTTCACCCAACTTGATATCAACCTGAGTAATAGTTCCACTTTCTGGTGCAACTATCATTGTGTTGTTCAAGTTTGAAAGAGCTAAGTCGTATTGACCTTGTGCAGATATAACCTGCGCCTCTGCAATACTTATGTCTTCTGGTCGTGATGGAGCTTGTTTCAATGCCAAAGATGCTTTCGCCTGAGCTAAAGCAAAGTTTGCACTTTTAATTGCTTGTATATAATTAAGTATAGTTGTATAAGAAGCATCCACAGTACTTTTGCCTGTTGCAACGTTTGTCTGGTATGTGGTCAATGTTGTTTGACTTCCACCTGTCGTGATCTGTGTGTAACTAGTTAAAATATTTATAATATTACTAAAATAACTACTTATTTTTACTAGATTAGCAAGTGATTCAGTGGCAATCTGATCCATATTTGAATCAGACAATGTAGAAACTTTTATTTGCCAGTCTGGAAGCATGGCATTAATTACTATTCTGTCATTATTTGCATTGCTAACTGACTGAGCGTTTGTTTGAACTGTTCCAGCCACACCAAACTGTGGAGAAGATGACTGTGCATTAGAAAAAAGATTATTACTGTAAGAAAGAATTGCTGTATTTGCACTACTGTACGCGTTTGAAATTTCATTTAACAAATCCTGCTTTGCATTTTCCAAAGTAGCACTCGCAGTGTCCACTGCAGCCTGACTAACAGCGATGTCCTGATTGGTAGCAGCAGACTTTACCTTTTCATAATTTGCTTGCGCTTGTACCAAAGTTCCTCTTGCACTTTCTAGGCTCGCAGATGAATTACCTTGATCAAGCACCGCAAGAGTTTGACCAGCACGCACATTGTCGCCTTCCTTTACGTATATTCGCTTTACGACTCCACTAGACTGAAAACTGAGACTCAGATCTATTTCACTCACTACTTGACCAGTAGTTAGGACTGTTCTTTTTATATCCTTTCTTACAACAGTAGCTGTCTGGATTTTTGTGTTACTTGGTTTTCTAATAAAGAAGAACCATCCAATAAAAACAACAAAAAGTACAACCAACCCCCATATAATTCTTTTCTTTGTAAACAAAGCCTTAACTCTCTCTATAAATGTTATATATTGCATGTATAAAATTATATCACAATTTTAATGAAACTAAAATTAACAAGTGGAAAAATCTGCGATGAAACTACCTTAACCCTTTACAATTACCTCCTGCTGTATAGCCAGCTTTTTTGGCCTCCTCTATCGATGCAAAATGAACTTGATTTTCAGGCTTGATTCTTTTTACTGTTCCACACCATGGATAATAATATTTCTTTCCACTTTTTGAACCAACGACTGCTCCACTTTCTGAAACAGGATTTACAGAGATTTGTTTATCTTGGGCTACCACACCTGTCGAAGTTGAAATAGAAGAAAATACGAGACCAGCTTGTTCTGCGTTTGGAGATAGTATCCTTATAGAATTACTACCTTGTTTTACGGCAGAAAGACGCCCCAAACCAAAGAAAATACTGGCAATAACAACTATAAGTAGAAAAGTATAAAAAGGCTTGATTTTTTCGAGCATTTCATTTATACTCATAACCACTACATTTTAGCATATTAATTAGCCATGGCACATAAGAAATCCGCGGGAACAACCAAAAACGGCCGAGATTCAAATCCAAAATACCTTGGAGTTAAAATAACTGAAGGAGATTTGGCTCAAGCTGGATCAATAATCATCCGACAGCGAGGAACTGACGTTCTTCCTGGTAAGAACGTATCTATGGGTAAAGACCACACTATTTTCGCTCTAGTTCCTGGAAAAGTTAAGTTTGGAACAAAGAGAAAGACTCATTTTGACAACACTACAGTTACAAAGAAAGTCGTCCACGTTATCTAGAAAAGCGCCCTACGGGGCGTTTTTTCTTGTCTAAATTAGCTTGACAAATATAATGAAAGTGCTATAATATGGGTTGAATCGGCCTGAGGAGGGCCGCGCATGGCAAAGAAGAGAAGTTGGGACGGTAAAATCGGGCACCAGTACATCGATCGTGGGCCCGAAGTTCTTGTCAGCGTGGGGGTTGATTCTCTCACGTATGTCGAGTTCGTCAAGAAGACCGAAAAGGTCAACTTCCCAGCCGTCAGAAACCTGGACAAGGCCATCCAGACGTTCAAGCCGAAGAGTGTGAGAGAGGTCGCTCGAAGAATTGACCTGTTCAAGCTCAAGGCAGCCGGAAACATCGGTGACACGGCGGTGATGGTCTGGTGCTGGATTATGGACATCCACGGCGTCGATGCCAACCGATGGCTCGGTAAAGGCGTCAACAAACGAGGGAAGAAGAAGCGGTAACCACCGCCGAACTGCAGAACAACCGCCGATTGGCGATATCTGTCAGTCCGGCGGTTTTTCTGTTACCTAAATTATTGTGCTTCAACAACTAGCACAAATTCTGCTTTCTTGTTCCCTGCTTTGATCTGTACCTTATGACTACCCACTTCCTTTATCGGCTTTTCTAGTTGAACTAGTTCTGGGTCAATATTTAGTCTTGATGATTTTAATATCTCTGCAACCAAATTTTCTTTTGTAATACCTGCAAACAAGTGACCTTTTTCGTTTGCCTTACCCTTTATTGTGATAGTCAAACTGTTTATTGTTTCTAGATTTTTATGCAAAAGCTCTTCTTGGATTCTCTTTTGTGTTAGATCGTTATTTTTAATATCTTCTATCTTTTTAATTGCCTGAGGTGTAGCAATCTGCGCCAACTTTTTTGGCAAAAGCATATTCAGTGCATAACCTTCTGCAACATCCTTTACATCATATTTTCGTCCAACCTTTGGGACGTCTTTTAGTAATATTACTTTCATAACAATATCCTAGCATAAAATCTATTGAAGTCGAATATTAAGTTTTTAGAGACCCGCGGAAGCAATTAGAAAACAACGACAAACGGAAAGAAGCCTGAAGCATTGTTTGAGCGACCTAAATTTCTTGAGCAAAGCGATTAGAAATTGGAAGTACTCGAGAGGCACTTTAGTGCCCGTGTGGTAAGGAGCGAGTTTTGCGAGAAGGCTCTGGAGTGAGAAAGAATGTTTTCTTGATTGCTGAGCGAGAGGAAAATTCTAGCAAGAATTTATCCGTGCTCTAAAAAATTAGTATTCGAATCTTTTACTGATTTAATATCTCGATTGCTTTGTTAAGCTGTGTATCAGTCTTATCCTCTAGATATTTCTTCTCATCTAGCTTAACAGCAACATCTGGAGTAAGTCCGTTGTGTGAAATTGAAATTCCGTTTGGAGTTAGCCACTTTGCTATAGTTACTTTCAGCGAAGTGTCATCTGTTATATCAACTAGTTCCTGAACAGAACCTTTTCCAAATGACTTTGCACCAACAAGTGTTGCAACGCCGTGGTCATGTAGAGCACCAGCCAAAATTTCTGAAGCACTTGCAGAACCACCATCGATTAGAATCGCTAGTTTTAGATTTTCATTAAATATATTGTACCCCTTCGAACGGAAAACTTGTTTGTCTTTTTCGTCTCTAAAGTCTTCACTAACTATTACCTTTCCTGTTGGCAAGAACCATGAAGCCATATCCTGTGCTGCTTCTAGGTAACCGCCTGGGTTTCCTCGAAGGTCGATAACTAGTTTAAACTTTCCAGATTGAACAAAATCTCGCAAAGCTTCTCGGAAAAGGTTCGGTGAAGTAGCAGAGAAACTGTATAGTCGGATAATAAATACATCACCACGTGTCTCTGTATCAACTGTCGGAATGTTTATTACGTCTCTAATTATATTCAAAACTCTTGGTTCCTTTTCTCCCGCTCGAAGCATTGTCAGTTTTACAGCAGTACCCTTTTGGCCACGAATATGTTTTACAGCCTCTTCTGTTGTGAGACCAGATGTAGAAAGATCATCAATTTTCAAAACTTGATCACCTGGTTTTACACCAGCGTTGTATGCAGGAGTTCCCTTTACTGGAGAAATAACAGTTAGAACACCGTCCTTAACATCTACTTCCATTCCTACACCTTCTATCTGTCCGGATATTGCCTGACTAAATTCTTTTGACTCTTCTGGTGGAAAGAAAGTTGTGTATGGATCACCAAGCGACTTAACCATTCCCTCTATCGCACCATAAACTTTGACCTGGTCTTCAACTGGAGTAGTAGATGTTCCATTTGTTGGAACATACTTTTCATTTATAACATTCCAAGCTTTCCAGAATGGTGCAAAATCTATCTCTTCTGGTTTACCTTCTGTCTTATTTATTATATTTGCAGTCTGCTTGCCACCAGCATATTCGTTTCCACCAACAAAATATCCAACAGAAAAAGCGATAAGAAAAATTACCACTGCGTATGGATAAAATTCTTTGTACTTAGAAAAATCTTTCATTATTTTCAATTATCGCAACTATTTATATTGTGGTCAAATCTAACTTCAGATATAATTAATTTTATGATAAATACTCACAAATATAACGGCGAAACTTGGGTGGATATTGATAATGGAACTCCAGAAGAAATTCATGAGTTGATGAACACATATGATATCCACCCCTTTGTCGCGAGAGAATTAACTTCTGCGACACCGAAACCTCGTATAGAATTCCACGATAAATATATTTACTGTATTCTCCACTTCCCTGTTTTCAAACATTCTCACGCAGAAGGTAAAAGTCAGGAAATAGACTTTATCATTGGCAAAGATGCGCTTATCACCGCAAGATATGACACAATAGACGCACTACACAAGTTCAGCAAAGACCTCGAAGTTCACGAGATATTAGAGAAAAATGGGGATAAGAAAAAAGCACATGATCATATTTTGCTTATGCGAATGTTACGTGAACTTTATAATTCGCTTTTCGAGGAGCTGGAATATATAGACGACATAACAGACAACATCACGACAGATATTTTTAAAGAAAAAGAAAAGGAAATGGTTGTTGCCATTTCTGAAGTAACAAGAACTTTGCTTGATTTCAAAAGGATCACTGACTTGCATCACAAGATATTGGAATCACTCCGTGACCATGGAGGTAGGATATTTGGAGAAGATTTTTCACGAGAGATCGAATCTATACTTGTTGAATACATCAAGATAAATACGACAATAAAGTCCAACCTAGAAATGCTTCGTGAACTTCGGGACACAAACAACTCGCTTTTGACTTCAAAGCAGAACGAGACAGTAAAACAACTAACAGTTCTAGGAGGAATACTGCTCCCTATGAACCTTTTGTCATGGATTTTCGCCATGAGAACAGGTGGAGTACCGCTAGAACACAACCCAAACGGCTTTTGGATAGTTATTATAAGTATGTTAGCCTATGGATTAATTGCTCTATTGTATGCAAAACATAAGCGCTGGATTTAATTTATGGCTGATATTTACCTGCACAACACTCTAACGGGTGAAAAAGAACTTTTTAAACCTTTAAAAGAAGGCCAAGTTTCTATGTATAACTGTGGACCTACTGTCTACAACTACGCACACATTGGAAATTTGCGAAGCTACGTTTTTGCTGACGTTTTGCGACGTACATTTGAATACAATGGTTACAGAGTAGACCAAGTAATCAACGTAACTGATATTGGTCACCTTTCTTCAGACAGCGACGACGGCGAGGACAAAATGACAAGGGCACTAAAGAGAGAAGGCAAACCTTTGACACTAGAGGCAATGCGAGAAGTAGCTAACTTTTATTTTGAAGAATTCAAAAAAGATTTATCTGCTCTAAACATTGAACTACCAGAACACTTCCCTTTTGCTAGTGACCACATACAAGAAGATATTGATCTAGTTCAAACATTAACTGACAAAGGTTTTACATACACGACTTCTGACGGAATATATTTTGATACAAGTAATTTTCCAGATTATGGAAAGCTTGGGAATATAAAAGTTGGTGATGAATCTAGAATAGGTGTGAATTCTGAAAAGAAAAACTATCGTGACTTTGCTGTGTGGAAGTTTAATAGCGAGTTGGGTTACGACGCACCTTTTGGAAAAGGTTTCCCAGGTTGGCATATAGAGTGTTCTGCTATGTCAGTAAAATATTTGGGTCCAGAGTTCGATATTCACACTGGTGGTATCGACCACATACCCGTTCACCACAACAACGAGATAGCTCAATCTGTCTGCGCTGGCAACCCATACGCACGAGTTTGGATGCATAATGCACATTTAAACATGGCAACAGAAAACGGTAGCGAAAAGATGGCAAAGTCTAGCAATAATTTTATCACTCTACAAACTTTGAAGGATAAAAGTATTGATCCTATTGCGCTTCGATATGTTTTTCTTACAGCCCACTATTCAACACCATTACAATTTAGCTGGGAGGCGCTCGAGGGAGCAAATGTAGCACTGAATAGACTCAGACAAAAAGTTAATACTTATACAGAAAATAACCCAAGTAAAGAAAAAATTGATGCTGTTATAAATGAGAATAAAAAAAATTTCTTAAAATATATAAATGATGATTTAGATACTCCATTTGCTATTGATTTTATTTGGGAAATTGCAAGAGGAATTTTACCTGTATCAGAAAAGAAAGCTCTATTGTTAGAATTTGATAAAGTTCTTGGACTCGAACTCGATAAAGTAGAAACTTTTGAAATACCAGAAGAAGTTCAAAACCTAATAAAAGAGCGAGATTTAGCGAGAAATGCAAAAGATTTTACAAAAAGTGACGAATTAAGAGCAAAAATTGAAGAATTTGGCTTTGAAGTTAAGGATACTCCAGAGGGTACTGTAGTGCTTCCTCGCTAGGTATTGACATTTTTTTATAAAGTAGTATTATTCTACGTAGGGAGGAACCAATGCCTGACATGACAAAGTTGGCTGAAAGACTACGTACTGGCTATCTCGAAGAGTGCATCAGCGGTGAATGCCAATGCGTCACCGTGCAGGAGCACGAAGCGAACCTCAAGCGAGCCGAAAAACTCGGCCTCGCGAAGAAGTGACCGGACCCACCACGTTCCCAAAAGGAACCTCTGGTGGGTTTCTCGTTAATCCACATGTTATGAAGGTTTGAACAAGTAGCGCTAAAAAACAACTACATGCTAAAATCTAGAGCATGGTTCAAAAAGTACAAAACATAATACCGCAGACTTTTCCTAACAGGATGCGCATACCTCCACAAAACTTGGAAGCTGAAATGGCGTTCCTTGGTTCTGTTATGTTGCGACCAGAAGCTTTGTTCGATGTAACAGACATTGTGAATCAAGATTCTTTTTATTCTGAAAAGCACCGAGTGATTTTTGAAACAATGATGGAACTTTTTACAAAGCGTTCCCCTATCGACTTACTTTCTGTTTCTGCACGACTTAAAGAAAAAGGTTGGCTAGACCAAATCGGTGGTAACACATACCTAACAGAAATAGTTAATTCTGTGCCATCTTCAAGCAACATCACATACTACGGAACTATTGTTCAGAAAAAACATATGATGCGAAGACTTATCGAAGCTTCTGATCATATTTCTCAAATCGGCTACGATGAAAACAAGGAGTTGGAGGAAATGCTGGACAATGCCGAGAAAAAACTTTTTGACGTTACAAACTTTAACACTGCACACAAGTTTGTCCCCATCAAAGACGAACTAACAGAAGCATGGGAAAGACTAGATAGACTTCATACAGAAGGTGATGGTTTGCGTGGTATCCCTACTGGTTTCAAAGATATTGATATAAAACTTTCTGGACTACAAAAATCTGACCTTATTATCCTCGCTGCACGACCATCTGTTGGAAAGACTTCATTTGCGCTAGACATCGCACGACAAGCAGCGGTGAACCACAATATCCCTGTTGGTATTTTCTCTCTTGAAATGAGTAGCCAACAGTTGGTGGACCGTATGCTTGCAGCACAAGCAAATGTGGATGCATGGAAACTCCGAACAGGAAAACTTTCTCGTCAGGATGACTTCGAAGCTATCCGCGAGTCACTCGATAAACTAAACAAAGCTCCTATTTTTATCGATGACCAACCAGGAAACAATATTTTGAAAATGCGCTCTATCGCACGACGACTAAAGAGTGAACACGGTCTCGGACTTATCGTTGTGGACTACTTACAGCTAATGGTCCCAACTCAAACAAAGAATGATAACGTTGTTCAGCAAGTCACAGAAATATCTAGATCACTAAAAAACCTTGCACGTGAACTAGACTGCCCTGTTTTGGCCCTATCACAGCTTTCAAGAGCCGTGGAACAACGTGGTGGACGTCCAAGACTATCTGACCTTCGAGACTCAGGTTCTATCGAACAGGACGCCGACGTTGTTATGTTCATTCACCGAGAAGACAAATACAAAGATGAGTCAGAGAGAACAAATATTGCAGAAATCTTGATCGAAAAACACAGAAACGGAGAGACTGGAAAAGTTGAACTATTCTTTAATGACAAAAAAGCGACTTTCCAGAATATGGATAAGTCACAGTATGGTGGAGCCGACAAAGAATTTTCAGATTTTTAAATTATGGACAATACTCAGCGACTCATTGAACTCTTTAAGGAGTTTCCCGGAATCGGACCAAGACAGGCTAAAAGGTTTGTGTACTTTTTACTTAACAGAAACCCGGCATACGCAAATGACCTAGCAAGACTTGTTACAGAAGTCCGAGCAACAGTGCATTCTTGTGATACCTGCTTCCGATTTTTCCTAAACGATAATTCAAAGACCTGCCCTATTTGTCGTGACAATAGTCGAGACAAAAAATCACTGATGATTGTTTCTCATGATGTTGATTTTGAGAATATTGAAAAAACCCATTTCTATAACGGTTACTATTTTATCCTTGGTGGAACGGTACCAATACTTGAAAATAATCCAGATAAACGTATTCGACAAAAAGAGCTTGTAGAAAATATTGAAAAGAGAATTTCAAACGGACTTTCAGAAATAATCCTCGCTCTGAGTTACAACCCTGAAGGTGAAAACACTCTTACATACCTAGAGCAAATTTTAAAACCGCTTACAGACAAAAATAATATAAAAATATCGACTCTTGGCCGTGGCCTTTCAACAGGAACAGAACTCGAATATTCTGATAGCGATACTATTAAAAATGCACTAAAGAACCGACAATAGTTTGCCACAATTACATAAATCTATTAGTCTAATAAGTGGAGGACGCCATGGCGAGAAAGGCATTGCCAAAAGAGCAGGTGGAACTGATCCGAATTAGGTTTCGGATCTCACGCAAGAATGGTGAGGAGCTCATTCGCACCGTCATGATGGGATTCAAGATCTCATGTGATGAGGCTGTTCTGCTTCTGCTGGCCATCAAAGCTCTGAGAAAGATGATGCGTAAACCCAGACTGCGGAGGAAGTAGTGGCTTTGAGCCCAGAGATTCGTGCGAGGAAAATCAAGGAAGCTGCAGCTCATCACGATTTGACACCTAGTCAGATTGAGGATCACCTCAGAAACCTGAAATCAGGAGTAAACGCTTCTGAACTAGCACTACTCGACACGATCATCGAGATGGCTCCTGGTCTCTTGCAACGGCCAGGATGACGCACAAACGAAAAGGCGCCCCACGTGGGCGCCAATTCTTTTATTTAATGAATTCTTTTATAAGTAAAATGCAAAAATATATAAAGACAAAACTACAAATAGAGACCAAAATCCACAGTATATTTTTTAAAAAAATATAGAATACTGAATTCTCTAGCTCACTCGAGACAATATGTTTATTTCCACTTTTCCTAACAATAATTAAAATTACTAGAAAAATAAGAAAGTAAAATAATTGAAAATATATTGGAGTTTTTGAAATAAGTGGACTAAAAATCATTATAATATTATATAACAAAAAACCAACAATAATACATAGGGGTTTCCCTATGTTGTGGTAATTATGTCTACTGGAAAGAGGTAAATATAAAACTCTTTAGAGATTGATCGCAAAGTTTTAATTGTTCTGTATCTTTATACTGACATTTAAATTTAATGACTCTGTCGATACCGTTTGTAATAAAAACTATGTACATATTTTCCCTTAGAGAAATTTTTAGATAATTATATCCGCTTAAATTTCCTGTTTCTTTTTTTTGAATAATTTCTTGAATATTATTTTTGAAAAATTTTACCCATTCAGTTTCATTTTTAGCAAAGAATAGATTGTACGATACTTCTGATTGAAATAAAATCATAAAATCTGTCCAACTCCCCACTCGTGGCCAAGTATCCAAAATCCAATCTTCCATAGAAAAATTGTTAGTCTGGTCTACATTGTAAGTATTAATTTCAATAATATATGGTGGTTTATTATTTGCTTCAAAACTCCATTCTGCACAAGCATTTTCACCAAAGCCCCCAGAGGCAATTGGAAAATTGCTAAAACTTCCTCCAGAAACCCATAGTGTTGGAGAATACTGAATATTATATCCACATTTTGAATCCAAGACTGGCCAATGATTTACATTAAGACTACGAATATAACGATAGCTAAAGTACCCGCCAATCAGCACAGAGACTAACAAGGTTATTCCTATGAAAATTCTATATCTGTACTGTTTTCTTAGATTAATACTTGATGCAAGAACGTATAAATGTACAGAGAACAGAACAATCAAGACGGTGTATACAAACAAAAAAGGTAAAACTTCGCTATAGTCACCCCTAAAATATATTAACTGTAATCTACTTCTTATAAAAATAGTCAAAAAGTATCCCTCACAAAAAAGATTTAGAACTGCAAGATAGCCGAATTTAGCGTTTTTGTTTTGTAACCATATAGTTACAAAACTCAATCCAGAAAATATTCCCACTAGTAATAAAAGAAGGAAAGGAAAAGACTTATAAAACAACCATATACCCCCAAAGGATACATAGACAAATACTAACAAAATAAAAGGGAGGAGTTGATTAAAAGTAAGTAAATTCTTGTAAACTTCAGGAGAATACGGACTTTTCATTTATTATTTGATCTCTGCTATCTTTACTTTGAACCAAGGTTGTCGATGTCCGTTTTTCTTGAAATATCGAGACTTTTGTTTGTATTTTATAACCTCAACTGTCTTGTTTCGTCCAACAGCTTCTAGAGTAGCTTCTACCTTGCCAGTAGCAATGTATGGAGTACCGATTTTAGTATCTTTTCCATCCTCAACTAGTAGCACTTTGTCGAAAACAATCTTGTCTCCCACCTTGAAATCACCCTTGATTTTCTCAATCTTTACGGTGTCTCCCTTTGAGACCTTGTATTGCTTTCCGCCTGTGTGTATTACTGCAAATTCCATAGTCCAAATATAGTACCAAAATGCCCTAAAAATGCAAGCTGGGGCTAAAAACAAGGCTCTGAGCCATAATTTCGAACCCTAATTTATGGATCCCTTCGTAAGCTTGAGAATTTCATTAGTTTTTAAAATTAATGCTCGATAGGACTCAATATTACCCTTTAAAATTTCGATGGTGGATTCTTCGGTAGCAATCAAATCTACAAAAGCCCTTCTCTGCTTTCTATATATATCTACTATTGGATCATTATCCTCATAAACTGCACTTATTCGTTCCAAATCACTATCTATTTTCTCTATCATTTTTTGATTATCAACAATTGCCGTCCTAACAAGTTCAATTTCTTTTTCACTATGCAATATCTTTCTTTCATACTCTGAGTAGTTCACCTCGATATTTGTATCTGGTATTTTTTCAATCATATTTATTCTTCGTTATCTGGTTTATCAATAAGAGCCGGTTCAAAACCATTGGACTCCCCTGTTATTCGAACCACGTCTTTGTCTATCTTTTTAAACTCCTTGCTAGAGTTGTTAAAGTGACTCACCACTGTGCCAAGTGAAGTTCCAAGTTTGTTGTGGTACTCCTCGTACTTTTTTAAATGCGTTCCTATCTCAGAAACTCGCTTTATTATGTCTTTTGTTGTTTCCTCTATTTGCATTGCTTTTAGACCCTGTAGGACGGTCTGCAGGTAGGCCAGGAATGATGTTGGGGAAACTATGATGACTTTGTACTTTCCGGCTGCCCTCTGAATAAGGTTGTCTGTTTCCTCTGTTATTGCGCCGATTTTGTTTATTAGTAAGTCATAATAAATAGCCTCGTGAGGTATGAACATAAAAGCAAAATCCATAGTTCCTTCATCCGGCCTTATGTACTTTGCTGTTTCTGTTATACGAAGTTTGAGATCGTTTACGAAAATTTTCTCCAAACGCTCCTTTTCTGACTTGTCGCTCGTTTCTATCATTCTGTTGTAGTTCTCGAGTGAAAACTTTGAGTCGACAGGGATTATCTTATCCTTTACAAAAACCACACAGTCCACTATCTCGCCGTTTTTGAAACCATACTGCATCTGGTACTGACTTGGAGCCAAAACATTTTTCAAAAGTGTTTCTAGATAATACTCACCTAAAATCCCTCTCTGTTTTGGATTCTTCAAAATGTCCTGAAGATTCTGTAATTGGTCAGCAAAAGATACCACCTGACGGTTGGTCTCATCTAGTTTTGTGAGTCCCTCTGTAACATCTCTGATCAAACTCGCAGACCGGTCGAACTGATTCCTCATGGACTCGTTCATGTTTTTTGTACTCTCGCCAATCTTTGCATCCACTACCCTGTTGAGCTCGTTTATCTGCTGGAGAATAAGTTTGAGTCCAGTATCGTTCGTTTCCTGCTTTGGACGAAAAAAATAAGCTATTGTAAAACCAACAACTAGTGCAATAAAAACAAAAATTATCGTTGTAATTTCCATATATGCAATTCTACCAAAATAAGTTTCAATATGGTAATCTATAGTTATTATGACAATACAAACAGATATAAAAGAGCAGATGAAAGAAGCTATGAAAGCCAAGGATACAGTAAAGCTTGGTGTTGTTCGAGGACTTTCTTCTGCATTTACAAACGAGTTAGTAAAACTAGGTAAAATGCCTCAGGATGAGCTTTCTGATGAAGACGCTCTTGCTGTTATACGACGAGCAGTGAAGCAAAGAAAAGATTCTATCGAGCAGTTTGTTGCTGGTGGAAGACCAGAACTTGCCGAAGATGAAAAAGCAGAACTAGCGATACTGGAAACATATTTGCCAGCAATGATGAGCAAAGAAGATGTAATGACAATAGCAAAAGCAAAAATGGCTGAAATGGGTGCAATAGATAAATCAAAAGCAGGAATGTTCATGGGAGCTTTGATGAAAGATCTAAAGGGTAAGGCTGATGGAGATGTAGTTAAGGCTGTAGTAGACGAGTTGTTAGCATAATATTGTTTAAGTAAAAGGGCTGGATGCAAGCACACGCAACCAGCCCTTTTCTCGTATTAATAAAAATTGTGGATAACTATTGACAATAAGCAATATACTGTATTATAATATTAGCCAGAGGAGGCCGCATGGCGCACGATGCAGCATACAAGGACGACGGGATCTCTGCCGAAGAAGCCGGTCAAATTCTACTTCGGAATCTGGCCAAAAAACCCGTTTCTGTGAACCCAGCCGAATGTCGGATGACAATCGAGGAGGATCGAGCTGAACAGCACGAAGCCGAGCTTCAAGCACCAGATGACGACAACGACTGACAGAGCAAGCAAGTATGCACTGTCCCGGGGCCGATGTAGCAAATGTTACACGGCCCTTTCGATTTTATACAGTCTTCTTTGCATACTTCTTCGCAATCTCCGCTTCTATATCTTCCCTATTTCCACCAAACTGTAAGTATGACAACTGCTTTAACTTTTCCACAACTTCTGTATTACCTTTTGGAGGAAAATCTTCTTTCAAATTAAATGATTTCTGAGGAACTCCATCAACCAGTATCTTTGCATAAGCATTCAAGTTTTCTATATTCATCATATCCTTTGCAGTAAACTCTGGTGTGTATTCTTTCTCAAGATATTCCGCATCTTCTGAACTCACTCTAAAAGTAATTTTGTTACCAACGTTTCCAAATACTGAATTTTTTATATTTTCATCCAACTGAGATATGTATTGGTGAGCGACTGTCAAAGATAGTTTGTACTTTCTTGCTTCAGAGAATATTGAAGCGATAGAATTAGTCGTTATGTTCTGGAACTCGTCTATATATAGATAAAATGGTGGGAAATCTGTTCCAACTATGTCCACGCGTGAAAGTGCTGCCATTTGGATCTTACCAACCAAAACTAGGCCAATAAGATTTGCATTCACCTCACCCAACTTACCCTTTGAAAGGTTTACAAGGAGAATTTTCTTTTCATCCATTATCTTTCGGAAATCAAAAGATGATTTTTCCTGAGCGATAATAGGTCGCATAACATCGTTCGCAAGGAATGTATCGAACTTTGAAACAATGTATGGAACAATGTTTGCAAGTGAAGCTTCTCCACCCGCCTTTTCTGCCACTTCTGTCCAGAACTGATGCACAACAGGGTTTTTGCATCTTGAAAGTTTTAGCTGGCGGAACTCTTTGTTAGACATAACACGAGATACGTCGAGCAAAGTACAACCTGAATCTGGATCCTCTAGAACGAGCATCGCTGAGTTTCGGAAATATTGTTCGAACATTGGACCCATTGATTCTGGGTTTCCTCCATACAACTTTTGGAAAATACTAAAGAGTTCGTTAACAACGAATATTTTTTGTTCTGGTCGACTTCTGTCGTACTCCAACATATTTAGTGCCATTGGTCTTTCTGTATATGCTGGATCAAAATAAATCACATCACCATAGCGTTTTGGTGGAATGTTGGCAAGAATATCTAGGATATCTGAACCGTGTGGATCCATAAAACAACATCCATGACCTTTTTGTATATCTTGAATTATCTGATTTTTCAAAAATACTGACTTACCAGCACCAGTCTGTCCGATAACATACATATGTCGTAGTTTGTCAGCATCACTTAGGTACACTTTTGTTTCTACATTTCTGTAATTATTTACACCAAGCAGATTTCCATCTGCTTTCATTCCCATAGGTGCTGGTGCAGAGGCAGAAAGTACTTGTTTTAACTGTGGAGTAGGCGCAAGAGAGGATGTGTTGAAGTGAATAATCGTTACAAACTCGTGTAGGTTGAGTGGAAAGTTTTGACTAGCATCAAATGCTCTAAATGAGTAGCTTCGGAACATTCTAGCAAGTGCCTTTGAGTCTAGTCTGACTGCCTTGATACCGTTTGATGCTGTGTCTGTAAACTGGTTGAAACCCGACTCCATACTCTGCAATATTCTCTCTGCATCGGGACGGCTTTGTGCAGACGCGATAAGCCGGATGTTTGTCGCGACAATAGGCGCAGAAGTTTTTACTTTTATTCTCTCTATTGCTTCTGTATCAATCTTTTCAACTTTTCCCTCTTCGACTTTCTTTGCAGGTTTGAAAATGGAGAAAACACCTTTTCGCAGTTCACCTGTGATTGTCTCTGGCAAATCTATAGCTTCTTTGGTTGGAGTGCCCTTTTCTATTTTTTCTGCAGCGTATTTGTATTTGTCGTTGTAATAGTTATCCTTTGGTGCAAAAATTATTTGTATTGCTGCACCTTCGCCATCCTTTTGGATTTTAGAAAAAGAGTTAAGAACTATGTTTAGTGGGTCATGATCAAAAGCCTCATATGTTTTGAACGGGTACACAGCATTTACACTAGGAGCAAGATACGAACCAACAGAAATGCCGGCTTGATTG
>CAZPGQ010000006.1:31600-38503 GCA_964586695.1 uncultured Candidatus Saccharibacteria bacterium | reverse complement strand
ATCACGTCGCCGTCTTTCACAATATATTCCTTTCCCTCCGTTCTCACCTTTCCTTTTTCTCTTGCAGGACCATATCCACCAGCGTTTAGCAGGTCATCACAATGAACGACTTCTGCACGGATAAACTTATCTTTGAAATCAGTATGTATTGCCTGACCAGCCACAGGTGCAGTAGAGTCTCGTAGTACAGTCCACGCACGTGTTTCATCTTCACCAGTCGTAAAGTATGTAATAAGGTTCAAAAGTCTGTAACCAGCCTTGATAAGGCTATCTATACCATCATCTTTTCCACCAAGTTCTGTTCGGAAAACTTCTTTCTCCTCACCTTCTAGATCTTTTAACTCATTTTCAATATTTGCATCAATAATCACATACTGACTGTTGTTTTCTTTGAAAAATTCCAAAAGTTTTGCGAATCTTTCATCATTCATTTCATCCAAATTTTTTCCACCAGCTTTTTTATTAAGCCCATACATTATCGGCTTTGCAGTCAAAAGGTTAAGTTGTTTTACAACTGGTATTTCTTTTTCATCCAAAACAAGAGTGTTGACTAACTTACCTTGTTTCAAAACTGCGTCTACTTTATTCAACACTTCATTTTCAAACAAAGCTTCTTTTCTGTTAGCTTTAACATCCTTTTGTAATGTTCCGAGACGTTTTGTAACAGTATCAGTATCTGCCAAAATTAGTTCGAAGTTAATAACCTCAATATCAGAAACAGGATTGATTCCCCCGTGAACATGTATAACTTTGTCGTCTTCAAAAATTCTAACAATTTCCAAAATAGCATCTGTCTCACGGATGTTTGAAAGAAATTTATTTCCCAGACCTTCACCTTCGCTCGCACCTTTTACAAGTCCCGCAATATCCACAAACTCAACTACAGCCGGAACAGTTTTTGCTGAGTTAGAAAGTTTCGAAAGCTTCCAAAGTCTTTCGTCTGGAACAGGAACGATACCAACAGATGGATCAATAGTACAAAAAGGATAATTCTCCGCAGGAACAGCTTTTTTTGTTAGAGCATTAAAAAGTGTGGACTTCCCCACGTTTGGCAGACCAACAATTCCGATTGATAGTGACATAATAAACCACTATACATTAAAATGAGGTTTTTTAAAACAACTCTTATTTCATATTTATTTTATCCTTTTGTCTTTTTTTCTAGTATTTCCTTTGAATAATTAACGTATTCCTTAAAGTCTTTTATTAGTTTAGATGCTCTACAATTTTAAATTTTTTAATACCTCCAATTTACACGCAATTAATTATCCTATCTATTTAATCCCTCAACTAAACGAGACATATCCTTAATAACAACTTTACCTTTTTCCAATTTATAATTAACACCCAAAAAACGCATCGCTCGATCAAAAGACATATCAACATATTTATCTTCAACCCAGCCACCCTCAGATTTTCTCCATCTAGAATAGTGATCATAGATTGATTGAACTTGCTTATGGAATTTTTCTTCATCAAAATCTATTTTGTCTTCAAGAAGTTTATCAAGGGTAGCTTCTCTAACTTCTTCATTAGTATGAAAATCACCATATTGTTCAATCAAATTACCACCAGAAAGCATCTTCACTACAGCCCTACGAGAGTTAGAAGCAAGCCATGCAGAATTAACATAACTAATACGGGCCGCATCATATCCTCGCGCTTCCTTGATTAACCATCCAATCTCTAAATCTTCAGCTAATTTCGCATTTTTATTGTACCCACCTATTGCAGCATAAACACCAGAACGAAAAGCTGAGTTTCTACCGATTAGTTCAGGTGATTTTAAATAGTAATTACGAAATGAGATATCAAGATACTGCCACAAGCGCTGACTCGCATGAAGTAGCGGAAATTTTTTGAAGTTTTTTTCAGGAAAATCCCATTTGGCTCCAAGAGCATCAATATTTGGATCTTTTTTAAAGGTTTCGGAAATTTTATCAGCATAATTTTCACTAATATCTTCTAGATCCGCATCATTACTTACAATTGCAAGCGAATTCTTTATGTTAGATTTAACTTTTCTTAGCATAACAGAATCGACTAAATATTTTCGAACTTCTCCAATTGTTGGTTTTTTATCAAAAACCTTATATAGATTTACTATATTTAAGTCAGGAAATTCAAGTTTCATTTTTTCAATAACCTCTAAAGTATTGTCCCGCGAAACACCAGCTGAGTGGTTTTCCAAAATAACTAACTCAAATTTACTTCTATTCTTTAATTTTGCATAACTGCGAATTGTTTTTTCTAAATTCTTGCCTTCCTGGTAAGCAGGAACAGTAATTACTGTTTCTATATCACTACCAATTGGTTTAGTCCCCTCTATAAGCTTGTTTAATTCAGCGATATATCCTGGGTCTTCATTATTTAGGTATTCTACTATGATTTCCAAATCATCCTTACTTAGGTCGATATTTTTATCTTCCAGAATTTTTTTCGACATTCTTTCTCGATATTTTTTACGATCCAAAAGACCATAATCCTCATTTCCGTTAGAATAATAATATTCTCTTGTACGGTCTGTTAATCTCTTTGATTCCATTGGCTCCAAAGGCGTTCTTCCAACTACTGGAATAAACATAGGTGGTTCAACAAAAGGTTCATGGTCTACTACATCAAAGTTTGTAACTGGAACATCTTTAACCACATCTTGAACACTTATGATTCCATGCGAACCTTCCCCCACATGCGTCGACAAAATCTCAAATTGATCACCACCATCGCCCGCTTTTCCAACAGCGTGACCTACTTCAGCAAACTTACCAATAAACTTTAAATGACCCCCTTCATTAACAAAAAATATTTTTCCGATTTCACTATTTGGATCAATTATTGCATTTCCATGCTCATCAATAGGAACCTCTACAGCATTAAACTGAGTTTCCTTACTTAGAGAAAGTAGTAATTTTAACTTTCCTTCTTTTATGGCGTTTTGAGTATCTACTGACAGGTTGTCATGAACTGATCCATCAGGAGTCATCTTTGCCACATTGAAAACATACTTACCATCAGAGCCTATTCCTGTACCATTTTGACCACCGAAATGTAACTTAAGTTCATTTTTATCAATTCTCGAAGTATCATTATCGTACCAAAACTTTCTGTGGACCTTGTGAAATAGATCTTCATGCTTACTAACTACTTCCTGCGGAGTGCTGTTTACTTCAGCTTGCTCAGTTAGATGTGCGACGCCACGAGTAATATTAACCTCATGCTGCTTTAATATATCCTCTGACTCTGGAGTTAGGCTACCGTTCTCAAACTTTATATGCTCTGAAATAACTTCACCATCCTTAGAAAAGACAAATTCATGACTAGCATTCAAGTTTGGTGTTATTTCAACACCATCAGGTAAGACCACTTTTGATCCATCCGGTAATAACGCTTGATGCAAACCCCTAGCTTCAACCTTTTCACCGACAATCCACCTTCTCATACCTTCTAAAGCAGTTACACTCTTTGGCACTCTCTCAGTATGAACGCCAAAGAAGTGCTCCATCAAACCTTCCTTATGATCATTTAACAAAGCTCCAGTTTCTTGGGCAACTCCACCTATTACTAGCCCACTTGTAACTGATTTGAATACAGCGCCAGCTATCTTCTTTCGCTTCATTTTCTTGAATAATCTATCTTTTTCATCTAAACCACCTTCTCCTTCCTCTAACTTATCCATTTGCTGATTAACAACGGTATTATAAAAATCATCAAAAGCTTTTCCATCTGGCAATGTTATTGTTCCATCTTCTACAAGACTACGAAGCTTTATTTTTGCTTTTGCACGAGCTATATCAAGATCTAATCTTTCTTTTTCTATTTTGCCAAAATCTTGATAAGATATTAGATCGATTTTTTCAACATCAGACAAACTAATTCTTGATTCTGCTTCCGCTAAAACCATAACTGCATTTAGAAATTCCTCAGGATTAGATATCTTATCAGTTAATGTATTTAATGATTCACTAATTGTTGTCGCAGATACTGTCTTATATATTAAATTTTCCATTTCAGAACGTCGCTCTGATTCAACACTCGCTTCTTTTCCCTTTGCTCTTTCACGAGAATGCTGTCTCCTTTCATCTTCAATTTTTACACTTTCTCTTGCACCAGCCACAACACCACCAATAACTACAGAAGCGCCTAATGTGCCCCATGCAAGAGCTTTACTTCTCACTAGTTTATTTGAAATGCCAGCAGTAAGTGAATATCCTATAGCAACACCAGTAGCAATAGTTGTTTCATTAAAGAATTGCCCTATTCTGGATGATTGTAGCTTAGACACAATCCTATCTACTGTATTAAAATTTGATTCAGTTCTGACACCCAACTTTGCCTTTCCAACAACAATCTCAATCTCTTTATCTATTTGATCTAGACTTGCTCCGTGTTCAACAGCCAGCTTCGCCTGTTTAGCAATATCAAAAATATTGTCAGTATGATTTACAGTATTTTCCAACTCTTCTCCATCTAGACCAGTAGCCTCTGAAATAACCCTCTTTTTTTCTTCATTAAAGTTGTCCTCATCAATTCTTCCTGAAGCGTATTCTCTTATCAAAGCCCTAACCAACATATTTAGGTGTTGGTTTTCTGGGCTTTCATTTCCAACAACTCTTCTTTCTTCACCAGCGTCTGTATGTATTACTTCCTCATATTCTTGAACAAACCGATCAACAACAGAACTCATTGCTGCTTCGTGAACAGAATGATCAGCGCCCTCACCAACATAAAGATCTCCAGCTTCTGATATTTCAGCTTTTGCTTTAGCAATTTCCACTTGTCTATAATACTCTCTAGCCAGGTTGTGCTTCCAAATTCTAGAAAAAACACCGCTAATGCCCTTAAGGTCCTCCTTTGATGCTGAGAGTCTTTCCTCCGCCAAATCACGAGCCTGTTCTTCGAGAGCATCACTAGTATCAACTATGGCGACGCGTTTATTACCTGAGAATTCTTCTAGTGCCATAGTATTATTGAGTTAATGTGTCTGATAGATATAAACTTCTTAACTTAAGCAAGCCAGTAGACACAAGTTCTTCCATATTTGGAATATTTAATTTACAAAACTCTTGGACATCTTTTTCGTTTCCAGAGTCTAGGATTTTTTCAAAATCATCCATCTTATCCTTCGGCATATTTTCAAGAACCAGAGAATTAGTAATATTTTCAACACGCACAACCAAGTCATCTCTCAACTGTCTCATTGTTGCATCATCTAAACCTGATATACCCTTTTCTTTCAATAATTTTTCAACAAATGCTTCGATTGTGTAATCCATAATACTATATTACTAATATAATTAATGAATATATTGTATAAAATTACTTGACCAAAAACAATACGTAATCTAAAAAATAGCAAATCACAGTTTTTTTGAATTTTTTAACACAAGACAAAACAGTAGTGATAATATTATATTTAGAATGGAGGTGCCGACATGAAAATGTTGCTAACGATATTGTTCGTTGCGATTGCCGAGTCAGCCCTCTGTGGTGATGACAAAGCTGTCAGCTTGAAAGGTTCTGCTGACTCTCTCGCCTGGCAGAACAAGATAGCGGATGAACAGAAGCTCCCAAGAGTAATCGACGATAAGGAACTTGAACAACTCAAGAGATCTGGGGTCCTGGTCAGAATGCCAGAAGCATTCAGGATTGATCCGAGACTCAACCAGAAATGGCAATGGGTTCTGCCTGAAGCAGCAAGATTCCTTGAGGACTTGGGTGTACAGTTCATCAACCACTTTGGAAGATTCTTCAAGACCACCTCGGCTATCAGAACGCTCGCGCGACAGCTGGAGATTGCAAAGGAGGGCAACCCTAACGCGGAACTACCTGCAGAAGGACCGCGAAGGACTGTACACAATACAGGAGCCACTGTCGATATTTCTAAAATCGACATGAACGAAGAAGAACTCAAGTGGATGAGAAAGGAGCTTCTGCGACTTGAGAAGCTCCAAGTAATCGAAGCCACAGAAGAGGACTTCAAGCAAAAATGTTTCCACATAATGGTCTTTAGGACCTATGTTGGATACACAAATAACCAGCTGAATGTCCAATGAGCCGTAAGCAAAACATCGCTTGCGGCTCGCTTTTATATTGACGATATTTTTTACTACATTAACCCCTTCAAATCCGCCTCATATTTTTTCACAATCTTCATTGTCGCAGTCATCTGGTCAGCGCCTGTTCTTTTCATTTCATCTTGAACTTCCATTCCAATTTTTTGAAACAAATCTGGATTTTTTTCCAACATAGCAAAAACTTTATCTTGGTCCGCCTGTGGTACACCTTTCATCTGACTCGATAACATCTTTCTAAGCAAAAAAGTTTTTATAGACATTGTTTTAATATTTAAATTTACCTAACAAATATACTATATGTTATACTTTATTCAAATATGAAATGGAAATACACTATCAGCCTTTTTGCTTTGTCAGTTTTCGGTCTTATGGGAACGATGTTCTACTACGGCCTAGACTTTTCTCTACTGGCTTCCCTATCTTTCTACGAAAGTCTCGCTAACCCATCTACAAAAATAGTAAAAATTCACGAAGGACTTCGAAAAGAAGAAATTGCAGAAATTTTTGGCAACAAACTTGGCTGGAGTGACTGGAAGAAAGAAGAATTTATAAACGGCCACCTCGCACTAAACAGCGAGGACCTAGAAGGTCGTTATTTCCCAAAGACATATATCGTTTCAAAAGATGAAGACCCTATCGGGATAACTTCAACAATGCTACACGAATTCTCAAAAGAAACTGCAAAAATTAAAAAGCCAAAAGCTAGCCTAGTTTTGAACCAGGATACCGCTATCAAAGTTGCATCTATTATCCAACGTGAGGCTGGTGGAAAAAGTGATATGAAATTAATTTCTGGAATTATCTGGAATAGAATTTTTAAGGGAATGAA
>CAZPGQ010000006.1:30343-31500 GCA_964586695.1 uncultured Candidatus Saccharibacteria bacterium | reverse complement strand
GCAGGAGCGCCTGTCTGACCTTTTACGTTATCATTATAAAACTTTGTGATTTCTTCTTCAGAAGCAACTGCCTTACTAACATCTATTTTAGTCAAAAGATATTTCTGTGCCGCCAACTGCTTTGAAATATTGTCTCGAAGCTGTGCTTCAGTTAAGTTTGCCTTTACAAGTTCACCAGCAAATTTGTCTGCCCCACCAACTTGCGCAACAAGAGATTGCACCTGCTTTTCAACTTCGTCTGCTGTTGCTGTCACACCAGAAGCTTTTACAGCCTGATTTAGAACTTCGTTGTTAATCAAATCAGTTAGAACCTGATTTTTGATCTGTGTTAGTTGTGTAGCGTCATCTGTATTAACACCTCGAGCCTTCAATGTTGTTATAGCAGAAGCTAGTTGTGACTCGTATGCTGACTTTGCGATTTCAACGCCGTTAACTGTTGCAACCTTTTCTACTGGCTGTGCCACTGCGACTTCTTTGTTTGACTTACCATAAACCATATAGCCAACTCCCCCGGCTACAATCACTACTGCGACCACTCCTGCGATTATTTTTTCTTTACTCATTATTTTTATTATTTATGCAAACAAGTTTAATATCCTCGTATTCTATCACATTCCTTTTTTGAGACAATGTTTATATATAAGAACAGCCGTGTCCTGGGAGACACGGCTGGATTGCATCTGGCGGATTGGTGTTGCGGTGGGTGGGGTTTAGACCCCGTATCTGCGCGACCTGTGAGTCGGTGCGATCATCGAGCAGGCATCGCCATTCTCGCACGAGCCTCCAGCGAACACGCAGTGCTTCTTGCCAAGCGGACATCCGATGATGTCGGACTCCGACGACTCGCCGCCAGGACGCAAACCTCGCCGACGACGATCCGTCGGTTGATCCATCCTTGGCAATCCGTTGAAAACGAGCATGTCCTCCCAGAACTTCGGGTCTTCGATCTTCTGACTTGAACGCGCTACAACGACTTGCATACTACGCCTCCGAATTCCCTGTACACCTGCAGTGGTGTAAAAGGGTCCATTTATTATTCTGCTCCTGTCTTGCTAAACTGTCAAATACTATGTGCACTTTTTACTAACTTTTGGAGATTATGAAATTTACAAGCGGATCTACCCAGTACTTTTGTGTAAACAAAAGCGTCACCCCTA
>CAZPGQ010000006.1:27060-30243 GCA_964586695.1 uncultured Candidatus Saccharibacteria bacterium | reverse complement strand
AAATTTACAAGCGGATCTACCCAGTACTTTTGTGTAAACAAAAGCGTCACCCCTATTATTATCATTATAAGAAGCACAACCTGTATAACTCGCATTATTTTTGGACTAAACATATTATTTTTTTGTATCCCCTTTTATCATATTTACAGCTTCTGAAACTGTAGTCATAAACTGCGCTGGGAAAATTATAGTCGAGTTTTTCTCTACACTTATTTCTGCCATTGTCTGTAATGTTCGGAGCTGTAACGCAACAGGGTGTGTCGCGATAATATCTGCAGCTTGACCTAGTTTGACCGCAGCCTGAAACTCTCCTTCTGCTGCCACGATTTTCGCTCGTCTCTCTCGTTCTGCCTCAGCCTCCTTTGCCATCGCTCTCTGCATGTTTTCTGGCAACTGAATATCTTTTATTTCAACAGCAGTAACCTGAACTCCCCATGGTTCTGTGTGTGAATCAATCACATCTTTTATTTTCTGGTTGATATCAACAGTCTGTGACAAAAGCTCGTCGAGCATAAACTGACCAATAACATTTCGCACAGTAGTCTGACTTATCTGGTTCACCGCATTGTAGACATCTTCAATAGAAATAACAGACTTCTTTGCATCCACGATGTGGTAGTAAGCCACAGCCGCAATGTCGATAGACACGTTATCCTTTGTAATAATTTTCTGAGACGGAATATCCATAGTCACTGTTCGCAAAGCTACCTTTGTCATCATTTCAAAAATAGGAATAAGTATGATAAGTCCAGGTCCTCTTACACCCGTACATTTTCCAAGGAAGAAAATAACCCCTCTGTCATATTCCTTCACGACACGAAGAGACATTGCAAGCAATATCACAATCACACCCAAAACAATGTATAAAGTCATGTTTATATAGTTAACTAATAAATTAAGCTATTTTTATATTACAACTTCTACCAAAAATAACCACTATTTAAATTTTCTTATATCTTGTGAGTAACTTGGCACGTCACCTGCTTTTTCTGAAGCCTCGTTTACATTATATTTCTCGCGCGCTTTTTCTATAGACAGATCAGTGTCCAAAAGGCCGTGTTTCAAAGCTAGCTCATCTGCAGACGCTGTTAGCCACAATTGCCATGAAAAAGGAGATATCCTACCCGGCGTTAGATTGTTCACATGTTTTGCAATACTAGAAGTACAGTTAGAAAACAAAGTGTTATACCAAGCTGGTTTTGTTGTAACCAATTCATTCATTGTTGTAAGCATATCAACCAAAAGAAGTCTGGCGTTTTTTGGATCCTGAAGTTTTACAGGATAAACATAGACTTTGTCTTTTCGGAGGTTTGCTCGCAATAAAATAACATCACGTTCATCCGCAGCGATGTAAACAAGTGGGTAGGTTCGCAAAGCTCCTTTCCATATACTATATGTCTGATCATTTGTCTTTCTAGCCTCTATACTTATCGCAAGAAAATCCCCGTTGTTGAATTCAAAAGAAACAAATGTATGTCCCGCCACTTTATTTTCATTAAACGGCTCTGTAACATACCAAACTTTTTTAATCTCTCGTAAATCATATTTTCTATCATAGTACGCTGGGTGCATGTCAGCTTCTGTTGGACCGTATCTATAGTTTCTAACATTTTTGACCGTTACAAAATCTCCGTCGAACTCGGCACTAGAAATAATATCTAGATGTTCCTTCCAGTCCCCTTGTAATGGAACTTTTTTTGTTAACTGCCAAACAAATACAATAACCAAAATAGCTAGGATAACCAAAACTGTTCGCTTTAGATATTTTTTAAATTTTTCCATTATTTTTTCTTAAGTAATTCTATTTCTTCGAGAACCTTTTTCAAAACATTTTCTATACTTTCAAGTTTTGCTGTGTCACCCCTGTCGATATCTTCTTCTGCATCAACCTCTTTTTCGATTTCATCAACATCCTGCTGGATCTCATCCACATCCACAGCAATTTCGTCGACGTCTTCCTGGATTTCATCCACGTCGTGCTGGATTTCCTCAATATCCTCTGAGATTTCCTCGACTTCTTCGGCGATATCCCCAATATCCTCTTCAACCTCCTCCAGACTCTCTGTGTTTTCGTTAACAGTCATTTGAATAAAAATAGAAAGGTAAATGGCCTCAAGAGACACAACAGTTGTCAGCACAAGCAAAACTGTATCGAACTTAATACCAAAAAAAGATAACCCAAACATAACACAAAAAAATATTGTGTGGAGCACAACAGAAGTTCTAGACCCAACCCATTTTGTAAAATTTCTTTCCCAACTCATTTATTTTGATTCTAACATTTTTAAAACTTGAATAGAAGTTTAAATTTATTACTTAGTTAATTTAAAAAATACAAACATTGACATCCCTGTATAAATATGCAAAATATTATCTGGAACAACTACATGCTCGCCATCCCGATTGAGACCAGAAACCGAGGGGTACATGCAGAGACAAACCAAGAACCAGAAACGAATCTCCGATCTCGAAATCGAAGTCGCACGACTCAGAGTAGAACTGCAAACCTCGCAGGACTACAGAGTGAGGATCGAAGCCGACCTCGATGAGAAGAAAAGCGAGATAGAGGCTCTTCACAAGCAGAACAAAGTCCTCGCAGACGACAACGCCAGTGAACGCGAGATACAGGATTCCAACCGGGTTGAAATCGTAAGACAGATGGTTCGCCTGCAGGATTCTAACTCCGCCATTTCGAGTGAATTGGTGTCAGTCACTCGGGAGATGACACGTCACATGAACGTCGCAGTGGCGTCAACATTCCTCTTCCTCACCGGCCTCGACAACCTCGCACCTGCCGAGAAATACTCGGTATTCGAGGAGGCCTGCCAGACGCTGGGTATATCATTCAATGATCTCGGTGATGTGCCCAAGACAGTCTTCTCATCGGCGACAACTCATCTACTGGATCATGTTCACGGGAACCTGATCCAGAGCAAGATCCATGCCAAAAGTGCGAAGCAGAACCCTTCGAGGGAGAGAGCCCTCCAGGGGTTGAATGAACTCCTCGATCACATCGTCCAGATCGTCAAGGCAGGCTAGGGTCAGCAGTCGCACTCACTAGAGGGTCGTCACACAAGTGACGACCCTCCTTTTTTTACAAAAACAACAGATTCCTATCAAGATCGTCGGAGTCAGTGCCGACAACTTTTCTTTTTATCGCTTTTTGTGTAGAACCAAGGTAAA
>CAZPGQ010000006.1:3320-26960 GCA_964586695.1 uncultured Candidatus Saccharibacteria bacterium | reverse complement strand
GAGTCAGTGCCGACAACTTTTCTTTTTATCGCTTTTTGTGTAGAACCAAGGTAAACCACTCGCCTACCAAACTTTTCTTCGAGGTTGTCTATTTGTTCGTGAATAGTTTCAAACTTTTTTTCTTTTTCTCCACTTCCAAAAAGGTCGAGCTGTGAAATTGTTTTCTCTTCTAGTTCGAGTAATGTTACGCCTGTTGTCCTATACTCCACACCCTTCCTCCACATTTTTTCAAAATTTCTGTGAGCCAGGTTTATAATAATCTCCGGCGCATTTGTTGGCACTGGAAGTTCTGTTATGAAACTGCAATATCGAAAACCCTGAGTCTTTAGGAAAAATGAAACTCTTTTTGGCATGAGCCCGTAGTGACGTGCTTTGCGACACGCCTCCTCAATATGTTTCGACAACTGCGATAGCAGAAAAACTTTATCGTTTGTGGTCGGATGAAATGTTCTGGTTTTCTGTATCGACGAATAAACAGTTTTCGGTTCCGGATCTATCTGCATTATCGAAACACCACGTAGCTCGTGCCACATTACCTCATATGGTTTCGACAAATTACTTTTCACCCAAGATAAATCCTTGTTAACAAAATCATTCGCCATACTCACCCCCCGACGACGAAGAAAATCCGACGTCCTCGGACCGATACCCCATATTTTCTCTATTGGAGTTTTGGAAAGAAAGTCCCCGATTTTTTCTTTTTGTATTAGAGTTAGTCCATTTGGTTTCTGCCACTTGGATGCAACTTTCGCCAGAACTTTTGTCGGAGCGAGACCTATCGAAATGGAGAGTCCAAGTTCCTCATTGATCTCTTTTTTTATTCTCTGTGCGATTTCTAGATACGACATGTAGAGTGGTTTATCGAGTCCAGTCAGATCTGCAAAACATTCATCGATACTGTACTCCTCAACATCATCTGCATATCTACGAACGATATCGAACATGTCCTGTGAATATTTTGCATATGATGCATAGTCACCGGGCAGGATAATAACCTGCGGAAAATCTTTTTTGATTTTATACACTGGCATACCACGAACAACACCGAGTGCCTTGGCTTCATACGACAGAGCCGACGCTATCCCACGTTCTTCACCAGTCACTACAGGCAAACCTTTCAACTTTGGATTTTTCGCTACTTCACACGCGACGAAAAATGCATCACCATCCATATGGAGAATTACTTTAGGTTTTGGAGTTAAAAATTTATCTCTTTCCACCCATATATTATAGGTGAACTACAGTTCACTATGCAAATCTATAAATCCTGTTTCTATACTTTTTGACAAAAACAAATTATATATGTATAAATTATACCGTCGTTCTTTTCCAACAACTTTTAGGAGGCGATAATGCCCACTTCGGATGTACTCGCTCTCCTCGCAAGCTCTGCAAGTCTGCTGTCATATGTCGTGTACAACATGGCAGCAATGAATGGCCGTGAACTTAACCTGGCGACGATCACGCTCTGGCTTGGAATGTCAGCAATTTCAGCATTCACATTCCTCTCAGCCACTGGTGACATGGCCAAGGCGGCGGTTCCATTAGCGAACATGATTGCGAACGCTGTTACTCTTCTGGTCGCAATCAGGCTGGGAGGTAGTTTCCGAAAATTCAGTACATGGGAAAAGCGAATGATCCTTTTAGGTTCACTCGCGATCATCTGCTGGAAACTGGTGAACCCCATGCTTGGTAACTACGTCGTGATCCTCGCACTGGCGATCTCAGTAATGCCGATATACCGAAAGGTAATCGGCAATCCGCTTTCAGAGCATTGGCTTCCCTGGGCACTGTGGACGCTAGCGTTCGGACTGCAGGGAGTCATCGTCGCACTGAAGTTTGACGGACACTATGGGCAGTTTGCTCAACCAGTAGTGTACGCGGCACTTCATGGCGGCATTGGGATTCTGGCATTACGAAAGTAGACTACTAGCGAATCCAAATAGTTGTTGAATCTTCCCGCACGCGCAAGCGTTGCGGGAATTTTCGTATACACACATTACTCATTATCCAAAATGTGCCAGAGGTGGAGAGTTAGTGTTGTGCGGTCACCTGTGTGTGGTTCGGCAAGTTTGAGCATTTGTTTTTCGGACGGAAGTGACTTTAGTTTGAAAGCTTTTTGAAAACCCTTTTTAGTACCCAAATCCCCTAACGGCAGAATATCCGGTCTGTTGAGTGCAAAGATAAGAAACATATCTGCTGTCCAAGGTCCAACACCTTTTACTCGGACGAGATGTTCTTTCACTTCATCATCTGACATTTTGTGAAAGTTTTTGTGATCTATAGTTTTGTCTACAAACTTTTCTGCGAGGTCGGTGAGATAGCCAAGTTTTTGTGGAGACACCCCCGCTCCGCGCAGTTCGCTCATTTTCAATTTTAAAAAATTCTCCGGAGTAACTTTCTTTCTTCCAAACAACGCAAGAAACTTTGCACGTATCGCATTTCCCGCTTTAGTCGATATCTGCTGACCAATGATTGCATTCACAAGCGACAAAAAAGGATTCTCTGTTGGAGATATCTTTCTGAGTTTCTTTTTATCTATCTTGAGTTTCATTGTTTTAATTCTATCAAACTTACTAAGAAACTCGACTATATTTTAATTGACTTTTATAGATTATTTTGTTGTAATGCTGTGGTCTACCATACCGGTGGACCACGACTCTACCAAGAAAAAAGAGACTTACTTTGAGCAAGTACTCACGAAACTTGGACTGAGTTGAAGCCTTAAGGAGGCTAAAATGGAGTTCTTTGTCAGAAACTTCCCTACGACTATCTACTTGATGGTCGTCGCAGTGATCTGCATCGTTATGTACTTGATCCGAGCAAGCAAAAAGAAAGCTGCTCGTGAGGCCACCGAGAAGGTACGTCTTGAGGCTGAAGAGCACGTGATGCGGCAACGACTCGCCGAAAACGCACGAAGACAGAAGTTGCGTGAAGAATGGCACAAGGACAACAAGGTCATCCTGTACTTCAAGATGATCAAGGGAATAAAGGTTGTGGTCTTACCTGAGGACTATATTCAGACCCAAGAACCAACGGCAATGATGAGACTGGACGAACGATGGAAGAACAGCCATGTTCTCATTCCGATTCGACGGTCTTTCGTCTTCGTCAACAGTTCAGGATTGGATTTGTTGAAAGCCAACGTAGGGTCACTCACCAAGGAAACCTACACAGAAAGGATGAATGGTTGGTTGTCCGATCTGGAGAAACTGGTGCAGTCGGAAATGATCGCCCTAGAGGAAAGACCTGACTTGTTTGTCCCATGGGTCGACAGCAACCTGCTATCCATGTATGAGCAGTCTGAGAAAATCAACAAGGCGTGCCACCCGGACAAGTTGTACACAGACATGGTCCTCCCGAGGGTTCCCGAGCACCTCAGACCCCTGTAGCACACTCAAAGTCCTCAACGTTGAGGCGCACAATGTCGGCAGGTTTCCTGCCGACAGACCACACAAGTGTGTGGTTTTTTAATTCTTTTTAACCTCCATATAATACCGAACCAAAATAGGGAGATCAGACTTTGCCTCATCTCCAGACTCTATCTTTTTTAAAACATCTTCTGGTTTCAGCCAAAAATATTCTGTGAAATCATCTTTGTTATAGTCTGAAACATCTTCAAGATTTATTTCATACACATTCATGTTCGCAGATGTACCATTTACTTGTGGAGACAAATGACCTAGGTATTTATATCCAACCTGATCGACATCTATATTTATTTCCTCACTAGTTTCTCGCTTAAAAGCTTCATCGTATGTTTCCCCGCTTTCAACGTGGCCACCCATACTCATATCTAGACATGATGGAAATATCCTCTTTGTCGGAGCACGACGAGGAACCCATATCTCTCCTTTGGAATTAGCAATAAATGCATTCACCACGCGAAAGTTTGAAAGGTTTTCTGCATAAACTTCTGACCGAAGTTTCTTTCCGATGACAACATCATTCTCATCTACTAGATCTAGATATTCATCTTGCATGTATTAATTTATTATTTTGAATAATTATTATATAACTCTATAGCTCTTTGCATTATCCTGTCACCAGTCTCTCCCCAGTCAAAATATTTTTTATATTCCAAAGGATCAATAAGTTTTATTTCCATTATTTCCCCATCTGGGTCAGAAACGAATTCACCATTTGGCTCTACTATACAAAATGAACGAGTTTGTTTTACTATTTTATCTGGTCTTTCAAAGATAGAGTAACCGATCAATTCTTGATGCAAAACTTTCATGTTCGTTTCCTCTTTTACTTCCCTTTCCGTTGTTTGTATATAACTTTCTCCTTGTTCCATTGCTCCACCAGGTGGAGTCCAACCAATCTTTGGGTGATTTACCAAGACCATTTTACCATCATTAAAACAGTAGGCATATGATCCTCCAAAATCATTTTCATTTATCACGCCGTCCAAATCACCTTCATCATAATAGGTCTGTCTAACCAATTGACCGAAATTATTTGTGAATGTTGATTTAATTATCATATTAATATTCTATCACCAAATTTATTAATAATTATAGGAAATTGACAAGCACTCAAAATATGTAATATTAATAATTGAAATTGCACATTCATTACAGGAGTTCCCGTGGGTATTAAGAAGGTACGGCTCCCGAACAAAGACGAGATGCTGGCTAGACTGATCACGGTCGACGACGCCCAGCTCTTGCAGGAAAGATTCTATCCTCTGCTACTCGAATTGGCAGGGCGTGAACTGGGCGCGCAAAGTCTGGCGATTGGCATCGCCCTGGCAACAGGCGAGTACATGAAGGGAATGACGAGTGGAATGCCCATTTACATCATGACCCTGAGGCCGGCACTTGTCGACGGAATCCTCGACGACAAGAAGTTCGCGGCAGAGGTGAAAGCCTACCTCTGAAGCGTCTCTCAACTGTGTCGACACAACAAACTGGCCCCCGGATCATTCCGCGGGGCCTTTCGCTTTTCTACACCTCCACCACCTCCCTTTCCGTCACCCAGAACAGAGCGCCAGCGCCGAGCATAAAGAAGCTAGCGATGAGTATCGGCGCGCTTGGTGCGAACGCGACAGCGAGTAGTCCTGCAAACAGCGGAGGCAGAGCCTGGCCGAGCGAGTTGAACGAGCTACTTATCCCTATCGTCTCACCACGAACATTTGCCGGAGTTCGGCTAGTGAGTAGCGCAGAAAAGTTGGCCATCTGTAATCCGTTTGGTATTGCAAAGAAAGGTGTCACAAGGAAAATCATCCAAGCCTTTGTCGGCAAAAGATACGCAAAAGTCGCAACCGCAACCAAAATATACACAAACTTCAAAACTGGAATATGCTTCCACCTCTTTGACACAAACCGCACCACAACCAGCTGAGTAAATATCGAACATATTCCTATATATCCGAAAAAGTTTCCTATCTGCCCCACGCTAAAGTTGAACTTAGTCGTCAGGTACACATTGAAAAACGAAGTAAAGAAAGCAAAGCCCGCATTGAACAGGAATGAAACAATGAGTAGGTATCGTATTTCCCTATCTAGTGTTTTTATCTTGAACAAGTTTCGCACAGAGCTAAAGTAGTTCACCACTCGCCCCGAATCTATATGCATGTTCGTCTCTCCAAAGAAAAAGTAAATCGAAAGTAGGTTAATGAAAGCCAAAATCCCCGCAAACCAGAACGGTGTCGCTGCGTTGAACCACGATACAAAAGTCGGGTCCGCTAGTTTACCTCCGATAAAGGGTCCGAGAACGAAACCAATCCCGAACATGGCACCCATGAGGCCGAACGCCTTTGCTCTGTTTTCCGGAGTCACCTGATCCGTGATACTCGCCTGCACTGTTGAAATATTTCCGCCCGTTAGTCCGTCCACTATTCGCGAGAAGAAGAGTAGTGGCAAGTTTCGGAGCATGATAGCAGTAGCAAAAAGCAAATATCCAATAGATGTTCCGAGTATAGACAGGAGTAGCACTGGTCGTCTGCCGTATTTGTCAGAAAGCGAGCCGAGTATTGGTGAAGCAAAAAACATCGCTATAGGGTAAACGGCAGAAAGTATTCCGAGTAATATGAATCCGAGTTTCTGCTGTGATGGGTCAAGCAAAAATGCCGGCGAAGTCGGCTCTCCCAGTAGTTGCGGTATGACAGGTATCAGCACTCCGATACCAATCATGTCTATAAGTATTGTCAGGTATAAAAACCAAATTTTTTTAGGCATGAGGATATACTAGCATTTAAGTATGAATTTATGAATAATAGTAAATTAAGGAATAAAATTTACAGCTTTCTCTGATGCCTTTTCTTTTGCCGGATTTATTTGTTCGTTCCAACAGTTAGTTACATCCCAGCGTATTGGCCATTCAAATACACAATTTGTAATCCAACCCAAAACAAAATAGAAAAGAAACCCTCCTATTAAAACAATAAAGAAAATAGCCCATTGAAACTTCTCAAACTCAGTCATTTTTTTTGAACTTTTATACATATTTTATATAAATTATTCCCTATTCAAGAACTTTCTTTAATTCCCAAAATTGTCCGCCACCAATCGGTAATAACTCATTTATTAACTTGTAAGTCCCACCTTTTGTTAATGGATTTGAGTAAAGTATTCTAAGTACGTCAATTAAGTTGCTATCTACACGAATATAACCTCTAGCCTCTTTAAGGATAGAACCATCAATTAAGTGTCTTCTGAGAGAACTCATTGTTTTTTCTGGAGCGACTTTTACTAGAGTTGGTAAAGAATCTATAAATCCTATTTCCCAGTCAATATTTCCATTAGTTTTTTCAAGAGTTCGGTCAATATGATCAGCTAACCAGATTGGATCAAAAATTTCATACTTGGTTTGCATCCAGAATCCAAATTCTTGCAGTGCTTCTTTGTCGCTACAGTTATCTAATGCCCAATCCCAAAAAGCTTCAAGTTTTTTTACAGCTACCTCTGGATGTTCGTGGAGCCACTCTTTTGGCCTGTCACGAGAAATTACAGATCTACCCATAAAGGAAATCAGTTCGCCCCAACGTTTTGTGTTTGGTTTACCCCAAAATTCTTTATATATGACAGAATTAAAATCAAAATCCTTAAAATGAACATATGCGAGTGCAATATGAGTTGCGAGTGCCTCATCGAGGTTAGTACGATAACGGCGTTTCGTATATGTACTTGAATCCAAAGCTATTGCCCGAGAGTATTCACTTTGAAGTTTTTTGAACAATTCGTCGTAGAGACTGGAAGTTAAATAACCTTCCCATGAAGCAAGATAAAGATCTATTTTATCAGAGTCATTAGTGAAGATTTTTTGGAAAATATATTTTTCCGTCCATTCTGTATCACGATAATAGAAAAAAGCAATGTAGTGACCAAATAAAAACATTATTGCTCGTGTGTTTTCCTTTGAAAGAATTTTTTCATAGATTTTCCGAACATCCTCTGATATTTTTGACTTTGCATCTTTTGGAAACTTCTTACCATCTTGTTCAACAAAATATACAAATGTTTCAAAGGCTCTTCCTCGAGTAGTATTTATGGCCATTGAAAGTGGATCACTAACTTGATACTCATCCTCTCCTGGAGATTTTGTTTTCATCTTTGCTGTTTCAATTTTTTCATCAGCAGGTTCCGGATTGGGGTATGAGAGTAGAAACTCGATAATTTCAAGCAAATCTGTACGGTGGGAAGTAAAATCAACAAGTGATTTTCCATCAGTATTCTTTAAAAGTTCTTGTAGTAGATCAGCAAGACTCGAAAGCACCTCACTCCAACTAAACAACCATGCATCAAATTTTTCACCCTCACTACGTTTTCTTTCAAAAGATTTACTTTCTCCAGACTCAATAATCACATTACCCAATTTTATTATTGGACTCCAATCAATACTCACGACAGCTCCACGATCAGCTCGGATCGCATTACATATACCTCGCAAAAAATTATAAGTATAGTGAGAATCAAGTTTGTCTCTGTCGAAAAATAGCGTCGCACTGTTCACATACTCTGGTAAGCGTTCTTTTATTTTTTTTACTAGTGAATCTGAAACCCCTTCTGCGCTAATAGGCCGTAAGAAGTCTCGTCCAGTATCCATTTTCTGAAGGTTTGCTGGCGTCCATTTTGTTTTTAAAATATTAACGATTTCAGGTACGGTTTTCCCCCACTCGTCCTCTGAATCCGGTGGTGTTTGTGGGACAATTGTTCCGGCACGTGCACGACCTAAACTTGGTTCTGGCTGAAAATTTTCTTTGAGTGGGTGCTTGTATAAAATCTCAGCACGTTTTTTATCATCATCTGAGAGAAATTCATAAATACTTGAAAGAATGGCGAATCCATATGGGTATTCTCTATCCATACCCTCGAATAGTTCAAAGGCTCTGTGAATATAATCCTGTCTCTCAGATTCAGATAGAATACTGAAACCCCTTATCAAAGCTTCTTCGTATTCAGCTCCACCAGTTATTGGCCAGAGAGTTTTCTCTGACTCCAATCCCCGAAAAAAAGCATTCTTTAATTCATCTTGAAAAACCTCTGGCGCGAGACTCCAAACATAGAGACGGAAACGCCACATAGTACGAGCATCTGGTAGAGGAAGAACATAGGCATTATACAAGCGACGTATTTCATCTGGTTTGTTACGATTTTTAGAGATTAATCGATCAATAAAAATTTTTGCAATTGCACTTAAGTCACGAACATCATCACGTGACGAAAGATGGCGTTCGTGATCGATAGAAAGATTGAAAAAATTGACATCAAATAAACTGAATATGTCACCAATTGAAAATACCTCATCTTCCTTTTCGCCACTTAATACAACAATATCTGCAAGAGTATTCGTTGCCAATTTTAATACACTTTCTTCATTCGTACCCTTTATTTCAGTCAATCTCTCAAACACCTCAGAGTAATGAAGATCACTAAAATAGAATGGATTATCAACAGAGCCGAAAGCATTTTTTGTAGAATTTTCTTTTGAACGAACAAGAAGAATGGACTCAGCTAACATGAGGATACTTTTGTATTTGTATTCAGTTGAAGCTGAAAGGGTATCAAACATTTGTTTGTATCCAAAACCCCAATGATTTTTATCTCCTAAAATTTCCGCCCATTTTTTATCTTTTATAACTGGGATAATACGCATTAGTTCTTTTGATGGTAATTTTGTAGATATCCATAAAAATCGATCTATTGTCTCCAAATTAGGTTTTGCAGTGGTATCAAAAGAAAGCATAAAATCTACGACTTTTTTCGGATCACTTTCAGCCACTCGAGTCAAGTAGTCTAACTCAGGTGTGAGGTATCTGAGCTGGTTTAAATCATCAGATTTCTCTTTAATAATTTCTAAAAAACCATTTTTCCATAACCAATCCATACTTGTAGTCGGAACAACAGCAAAAAAATACTTTCGTGCATCAGAAGTTGATGCCAGTAAAAATGCTAGATGGTTTTTATCTGCTTTGTCCTCCTTAAGCCCTTCGCAGAAAAGGTCTATTCTTTTGTGTATTGTTATATTTGCAGAAATAGTTTCAGTAATCGTGCTGAGAAATTTTTTTGCAAGATCTAAAAAGATAGTTTCAGTTAAAGTTGTGTCTGTTTCTTTTGCTATTCCCAATTTTACTAACCTCTTCATTGCGTCCTTTTCGTTTCCTCTTTTTGAGTAATGATGTGATATTTGGGCAAAAACATGTGTGATTTCAGTAAAACGGTTAGCTAGCTTCACCGCTTCAGCCTCCTCAACATACATAGAAATAATTTCTTCAGCTCTTTTTGACCTTTTAATAACACTGAACCTTTGGAGTCTTTTTAAAATTGGAAATGTGCGTATCAAAAAATTCCCTCTCCATCCTCTTTTTTGAGTAGGGGCACCTGAAAGAAGATATCCGATTTCCCGGAATGAGTGGGCAGATTGTGCAATCCAATCTGGATTGTGGTTTATATAAGGATTGCAAAGAAATGTTGCTCCATCAAGAAAAGTAGAGGGTTTAACCCCATACATTTTTAAAATTGCATTTAACCCATCTATGTAAGCTGCGATACGTTCTTGACCAGGGACTAAATTCACAGGTAGTATTTCATTGACGGGAAGACCATTTTTCGGATCTGTTTTCATAATTTCCCATAACATTACTACTTTCTAAAATATTTATCTATCGTGTGAATATTGACTACACCTCACCCAACAGATACGCAATGTTTGGGTAAACAACCTTTTTTGCCTCCTCTAGAATGAAAAATACACTAGTACAGCAAGCACAGCTAGTATTATAAGAAAAATATATGAAGCAATTAATGAAACATTATTAGGTAATTTGGGACTAGGGTCTCTAATTAGATTACCGAAAATCATACTTCCAAAGGTTGGTTTTTCATATTCAACACTCATTTCAAAATCAAAAGAAACCTTACTCAGTAAATAGTTTAGACCTGATTTACTTATATTACTAATATTGTGTACGTTTCCATCCTTTGTAAAAATTGTTAAATCGTATGTTCTTAGCAAAAGAACTGTCCGCATTTGAGGTTTGATACTAATTTTGCTTATGTTATTAAAATCAACAGTAACAGTAGCGCCGTTATTTAAATACGAAATCTGTTTATCTGAGCATTGAACTTCTTGTTTATTAAATGTAAGTGGCCAAATGGATTGGATATTTATTTTTTCCATAGGTTTATTTTAGCACTAATATAAAAAATTACTCCAAATATTACCAAAGCGAAAGGGCGGAGGTCATCCGACATTCCGCCCTAGTTCACGACTTACCCAGATGCTTTTGCAGAGCACTGGTAGCAGCTTCCTCGAACGTCTGGCCGTAGCCGATGGCGTCCTTAGAATCGTCCGGGTGTAGTTTATCGATTTTACCCTGACCCTTCCCCGTCATGCGAACCATGTACGGAGATGGACAGTATGGTGAGTGCTCTGTCACGTATTGGTACTTACTGAAGTCGTCGCTCACTCAAGCCTCCTCTGCCAAAAATACTACATCATCCAGATTATTGTTCAACTTTATTTTGCGTTTTCATCCACCTCAAATATTCCAAAGACGTTGTTGTCGACATCGAGAAAGTAGCCCTGCCAACATTTGCCAGATACAGCAAACTTTTCCATAGCAACCTGTCCACCGTTTTTCATTATTGTTTCTGCGACTCTGTCGAAACTATCTACCTGCATTGAACAAGTAAATGCATTTGTCCCACCACCAACTGGAGGTGTCGATACGGGTCGTTTCAAAATCCCCCCGTTTATTCCCCCACCTTCGATACGATAGTACTCAATGGGCAGATCATTGTCTTTCACAAACCCCCAACCAAAAGCCTCTTTATAAAAAGAAATAGCTTTGCCAACATCCGAAGCCTGTATCTCAAAAAATGCGATTGTATTCATGGGCTGATTATAACAAAGAGCTCTACATCATTAAAGTTATAGAAATAATTTTTCATACAGAAAAACCCACCACGTAATGGCAGATCAATCTGCCAACCTGATGGGTTGGAACTAGCGGATGGCGGGCCGAGGCTTCCTGCCGTCCAGACGGAGTCGCCACGATAGCGAAGTGACTGGTAGGACGGGTTGAGGTACCGGTTTGGAAACCGATACCGGACGAATCGCCTTTGGAAGTGGCTCGCGCTGAAGCACAAGCATCGCACCGGAAGGAAAAACTGAAATTCGCATCACGCATCCTCCTTATCGATCCTGTGCGGGTGACTCGCCTTGTAGAGAGCGATCATCGCCTCGACGATTGGGAGATCTGAAGTGTAACGATAGGTGACATCGACACGACCAGTGTCACGGTCAATGTACAACCAGTAGTTGTTGGCGCCGTCAAGCTGCCAACGACCATCATCACCATCGACCTTGCGGTACGGACCGAGATTCAGCGCCCGATCGTTGTCGTGGGCAATAGAGCCCATGACATAGGCGGCGAATGTTTTCGCGATTTCAACCGATTCCGGCATGCGCTGGACAATCATCTTAAAGTGCATATTAGCCTCCTTAGCCTGTAATAATACTATCATAGTTTTATGATATTGTCAATATAGTCACCTCCCCTAATTAATAGTTAGCATATGGTCAATACGTAGATTTAACTGTTATATTATAAAAAAATTTTGTACAATTTATATATGAATACAACTGATATAAAACAAATTAACATAGCGCGGTGGTTTATTAGATATGGTCTTGCCTTCGTTTATGGTTACGCAGCGGTGGAAATATACTTGCATCCTGCAAATTTTCTAAAATATGTTCCTCCTACTGTTCAAAGCTTGATTCCTACAGACATTTTTCTTTTAGTCTTTGGTATTTTTGAAATCTTTTTAGTTTTGTGGCTAATTTCTGGAAAGAAAACAGAGTATGCTGGGTTTATTTCTTTTGCACTTATGGTTGGAATAATAATTCCTAACACAGAATATTTTAATGTACTGTTTAGAAATGTTTCCATCGCCCTGTCTTCACTAGCACTCACTGCCCTAGATTATAGGAAGGGTAAATAAATACGGCTTGTCTAGTACACACAAATTTGATAATCTAGTGTGTATTGGGCTTTTGGGCTCAAATTGTTTTAAAGTTTTATTATAATGGGCCCGTAGCTCATCTGGTAGAGCACATCATTTGCAATGATGGGGTGGCAGGTTCGAGTCCTGTCGGGTCCACAAAAAAAAGTCCGCTGAAAGGCGGATTTTTCGTGACCCGAAGTGATTTGACAAAATCATAAATTAATGCAGAATACTTTGTTGGACCACTGTTGGTTCCATTTTTAATGGAGTTCTCATGAAGAGCGCAAAAGCCCAGAAGTCGGCAAGAATACTCAGCCGCGAAGTCGAAGAACTGAAGAAGGCCATCCGCGCACTCGAGGAAGACCTCGGGTCGGCCCGCGGGACGAATGAGCGACTGCTGACTCAGCTCGAGGAAGCCGGTCGCGTGGCGGAGGAATCCGCCAAGATCCAGGCTGAGCTCGAGACGACGAACGCCAAACTGCGAGAACAGGTCACGATCCTGCGCGGTGAGAAGGAAGAGTTGATCGAGTCGTCCAGGCACATCGAAAACACGGCACGCATTTACCACAACGACAGCCTGAGACTGAAGGAACAGCTGGAAGCGGCATTCTCGATCTCTGTCGTCATGGCCGCAGTCGCTCTTGGCATGAAGGAAGCAGGTTCAACGCAGGAAACTGCGATGACGATCTTCGAAGTAGCCAAGGAATTCGGCTACGATCGTGGCACGATCGGCAGTCAGCTGCCTGAGGTTCTGAAAGTCGCAAGCGTCAAGATGATGCCCATGGTCGTCGCCGCCGCGCATGAAGGCGCTGACTCACTTCCCCTCTTCGACGGTTCGATCAAGCGGCGGGAAGCTGCCGTCGAGGCACTGAATCGTCAGATCCTCAAGGGGATCGAAACCCTCAGGAAGATCGATGAGACGGAGAATGTCGTGAAGACAGTCTACAAGCAGAACAAGTAACAACACAGCCCCGACCGCGAAAAAGCCCCGGCTCTCGCGTGTGCCGGGGCTTTTTCAATTACTTTCTATTCAACGTAGCGTTTACTAAATATGAATGCGCGAGGCTTCGCCTCGCGCATTCAAAAGGACCCCGCGTCACCACGACGCGGAGGTCCTTCTTTTTTAAAAATTTAAGTGTCTTACCGTGCATTGATAGTGCAACAACTGAGTTTTTATAAATTAACAAACTTGACAAAAGTGCCTTTATGTTATATATATATTGCAGGAGGAACCATGAACTCATCCAAGGTGGCGGACAAACGCTTCTGGAATCGATGGGAAAAATCTGGTGCGCTCGGAAACAAGACCGAGCAGATCATCAGGCGGTCACTGTTGAAGCATGATGAGGCTGAAGCAGCTTTCGCATCCGGCGACATGAGAAAAGCCATAGCCTGCCAGGAAGAAGCGATGGCCATCCTGCGACCACACATCGCAGAGCTCGAAAGAAAACTCGGTTTCTACGACTAAGGTAGGAGGTACTGTGCCACAGCCGTATCGTAAGTATCTCGAGAAACTCGATGGACAGAAAGTGACGATCGATCGAGCGGATGCACCGAGTGTCTCGGGGAAACTGACAATCGATGAGGATGTTGATGATGGATGCACAATCCTAGTCGAGACTGATGTCCCTGAATACCCTCTTCTCGTCTACATCGACTACAAAGACATTCGAGGGGTTTCAACTGAAAGCTTCCAGTCTTTCTAGTCGCTGGAGACACTGCCGTGGGGCTCGCGCTCCACGGCTTTTTTATACTATTCATGAATCTAGCGTAAATGTTTACTTGTTTTATGAAATTTTTACTATGATTGCGTGTCCATTTAAATTATAAATAACGAGCATGTCTTTTTTTAATCTTTGTTCATTCACAAATAGATTGACCCCACTACATGTTTTGAATCCGTAGTCATCAAAAACTACAATGCCTCCAATAGACAATTTTGGCCACAACCATCCAAAAATATTCTCACAAGATTTGTATACGTCTACATCAATATGACAAAAACGAAAAGTCTCGTTAACCAATAGAGCACCTGTATCTTCTGGAAAAGTACCCGTCAAAATTTCAACATTATTAAGCCCAAGCTTTGCAACCAAATCTTCAACAGTTTCCTTTGAGGTATCTTTATGCTCACCACCTTTGTAAAATGTGTCGTGCTCGCCAGCATTTACAACTCCACTAAACGTATCACAAAGGTATATTTTTTCTCCTATACCACTCTCCATCATTTTCTTTGCTATCAAGCAACCAGTACCTCCTTTCCACACTCCTATTTCAATAGATGACCCACTTACTTTTGCTGATTGCTCTACTAATTCCACAATTCATAACACCTATATTTATCTACAAGAGTATAATTCTTTATAATATTGAATGTATCATTAAATGTCTTATCAGATAACCAGGGTGCATACTGCGATGCAGTTGATATGTGCTCGTACGGGAGAGATGAACCATTTGCTTTTTTTGAAATTTGCAATTCATAACCAGTAGCGTTTGCTAACTTTTTAATTATACCGTAGGAGTTTTTTATTAGATTCATGTTTGTTTTATTAATAATACACTAATTACTCTCTATTCAACGCAGCGTTTACCAGATGATGTATCAACTCTTTTATTGAAACCCCCACAGCCTCCAAAGATTTTATTATCGGAGATTTTTCTGTCATAACAGGATGCGTAGAAATTTCTAGAAAATAAACTCCCCTTCTTGGTGTGACGATAAGGTCAGAAACTGAATAATGTTTCAAACCCAAACCTTTGTGAATTAGTTTTGAAATTTTTTGAATCTCTTCTTTTTGTTCCTCTGTAAAACGTGTTGGGTATGACGCGTGATTTTCTGGATTTAATTCAACTGGCGCAAGCGTATAAAAATCTTTTCCACGAAAACCATTTATTGTTCCAGATGAAGCTCGTGTTCCAACAAGATACTCTTCTACAACAGCACTGTCATGCGTAGCTAGAACTTCTTCCAACGCACCAAGTAAATCATGAAAAGAATCTATTTTGTGATATGCAAGAGTGTAGCCGCCTCGTGCTGGTTTTACAACAAGCGGGTTCTGAATCGAACCCCAAATTTCTTTTGCTTTTTCAGAAAGGTTATCATTTTGTCTAACCAACATTGCTACAGGAGTTTTTATTCCCAGACTTTTTGCTTTCTCTTTTGCAAACCAGCGGTTCATAGCAATAGCCGACTCGTATCTGTCAGAGCCTGTGTATCTTGAACCGTATCTGTTTAAAATTTCTTGAACGCCACCGTCCTCGCCGTATGCGCCATGAAGTGCATTAAACACTACATCAACATTCTGCAAAATAGTTTCTGGCTTTTTTTCTATACCATTCATGTGCCACTGTCCGTCACTGGATATAAAAATATCTATTGGCCTATGTGTATCAGTAAGACTGTTGATCACAAGGTTTCCTGTTTGAAGAGAATCATCATATTTTGATGAAGGTCCTCCACGTAGTACTCCGATATGAAGTTTTTGAGATAAATCTTGAACTGCCATTTGAATATTATATAACAATATAAACGCAAAAACACTCGGACAGTGTTAAGAACTTTCACGAGTGCCTGATTTAAGTGATGTTGGACCCGCTTGGGGCCCCCAATTTTGTGACTCTAGCTAGTAGTCACTGGAAAATTTATACCGCGCTGGTAAAAAATTTTCCGAAAGAACAACGTTTGTGAATAAAAATTAATTTACCCACAAGATTCCAATATACAAAACATAAACAATGTACGCAATGTGGAAAACTTTTCCCGCATGCAACGCTGGTCGCGTAGCATCTGCGGGCAGGAAATAATTTCCCACTTTCAATATAAAAAGAAGAGGTGGGCCACGCGTGTGCGTAACCCCCCCTTGTTGTGTCTCCTACTTCGCGACGAGAGCAAAACGAGACTTCAGCACGTTACGTGCTTGAGCCTCGACGCCCATCTCGTTCTGTTCGGCATCGATGATGTCCACCGGAACCTTGGCGATTTCGGTGAAGTACTTCATCATCGGATGAAGTAGTTTCTCGAACTCATCGAATCGGTCGTTGAAGACATTCTCGTCGTTATCGAGCCGCTCTTCCTTCTTCATCCTTCCGAAGAAACGTTCGAGTGCCGTGGCACGCTTCAAATCGAGAAGCATGATGGAGCCGAGCCTGTATCGGCCAGAGTCCACCATAGCTTCGATAAGATGCGCGGCCTGGTACAGTGTCCGAGGAAAACCGTCCATGATGATGCTGGAAACCTCACCGATCTCCCCGAGTCGATGATCGACAAGCTCGATCATCTTGTGGTCGTCGTAGAGCTTGCCTTTCTTCATCAGTGCGGTAACTGCCGCCCGCTCCTCCGGGCTCATCCTCGCCTGGTGCTTCCTGATTTCATCGGAAGTTGAGAGGATGACATGTTCTCCGTCCGCGGATAACCTTCGTGTCAGCTCTCCCTTGCCAGAGGCATTACCACCCCAAACAACAGAAATGTACGTGTTCAACCGTGCTCTCCTTTGTGCATGCCCCCAATTGGGCCCCAAGGAATGATTCTAATTCATGAATCAAAAATGGTCAAAGGCTATATTATTTTGCCTCGAAGTTGCTTGTGGAAAGCTATTCCGTACCTATGAGCCTCAGCGTTTGAAAGAAGAATTTCTCTTTCGTATTTTAGCCACTTTTTGTCGCCCAAAATCTCCTTGGGTTTGTGTCTTTCATCCTTTACAACAGAAACAACCGGAATATCTGCGTGATTTTCTTTTAAAATTTTCTCAATTATATTTTTCTGAGCCACACCACCGTCAACAACAATCAAATCTGGGAATCGCCACTCTATATGAGCGAGTCTGCGAGACAAAACTTCTGACAAAGCCCTTGTGTCGTTTACTCCTGGGTTATCCTTTATTTTAAACTTCCTATAGTCAGAAAGTTTTACTTCTCCATCTTCTACTACAGTCATCACACCAACAACATTTTGTCCTGACATGTGAGCTATGTCGTATGACTCAATTCGGAAAGCTGTAGAACCAACTTCTCCAGTTCTAACATCTTCTTTTATTAGTGCAATATCCTGAATATGGTTTAGAGTGAAAATAGTTTTTTTAATTTTATCTGCATTTTCAAATTCTTTTATTTTTGCAAAAGCTTTCATCTGTTTTTCTAGATTCTTTATCAAAACTTTTTTATTACCTTCAAAAAATAAGATGATATTTTTTATCTGCTCTGCATACTGTTCTTTTGTAACTTCTCCTGAACAAACCCCAGGACAAAGTCCGATCTGTTTGTTGAAACACGGTTTTGGTTTCTGAGTTGGTTTTAGCTCTGATGCTGGTATACATTTATCTCTAAATGGGAAGAGTTTACGAACTATTTTCATCGCTTCTTTTAACTGACTTCCATTTGGAAATGGACCAAAAGAATATGATATTTCGTATTCCTGATCTTTAAGAAAATGCGAATTCAAAAGCTCCCTTCCTCTCACTACCAGCACTCGAGGAAAATCCTCTTTTGTGATAACAACAAAGTTAAAGCTTTTATTGTCTTTTTCTTTTATATTTGCTTCTGGTTGAAACTTTTTTATTAGATGAGCTTCCAGAACCAGGGCTTCCAAAACAGAGTCGGTTTGAATGAAATCGATCTTATCGAACTCCTGTAACATTTTTGAGACTAATGGTGAACGTGTTTCTACTATATCTTTATTAAAATAACTTCTCACACGATCTTTAAGAGATGTTGCTTTGCCAATATATAAAATATTTTTTCCACGTTTAAATTGATACACACCTGGTGCATCTGGTAATACACTTATTATTTTTTTGATATCTGTATTTAACATTTCTTATATTATATAATTTGTTGGGAGATCAAAGATGAACCATTCGCAGATCGCGGCTCTTGCCGAACTCGTGGGTGTCATCAGTATCCTACTCACTGGGGTGGTCTCGTTCGTAATCCTGAAAGTAAGGAGATCGAACGAAAGAATTGACGCCCTACGAGGCGAGTAGGATGGCAAAGTTCTAGGAATTGCCTGTCGTGCCAATGGAGGGCCGGACTTGTTCCGGCTCTTTGTTATTTACACTAAAGTTAAATTTCTAAATCGTTGTATTTTTCTAGTATCAGAATATTTTGCTGGTGCAAAATTTCACCACAAGAGTACTTCTTGTTTTCTAGCTCACTTTGTTCGCAATAAAACAAAGTCGCTTTCTGCTCAGCTCTTCACGGCTTCCGCAGACACTAGAAAAACACAACTCATCGAAATTTAATTTTTCCTATAAGCCCTATACTGTTTCAATGCCTTTTTAAGGTACTTTCCTGTGTGACTCTTCTCGTTGTTTGCCACCTCTTCTGGTGTTCCCTTTGCAACCAACTGCCCACCGCCAGCCCCACCTTCTGGACCGATGTCCAAAAGATAGTCTGCAGATTTTATAACATCCATATTGTGTTCTATCACAACAACAGTGTTGCCTTTGTTTACCAACTTTTGCAAAATTTCTATAAGTTTTTTTACATCTTCGTAATGAAGACCTATAGTCGGTTCGTCCAAAAGGTAAATTGTTTTTTGCAAATGAGGTCGGTAAAGTTCTGAAGATATTTTAACACGTTGTGCCTCTCCACCAGAAAGTGTAGTTGCGGACTGACCAAGTTCTAGGTATCCAAGTCCCACATCATCAAGACATTTTAGTCTGTCATATATAGCAGGTATGTCGTTGAAAAATTCTAGTGCCTCCTCTACTGTCATTTTTAGCACATCATGAATATTTTTCTTTTTGTAATGCACCTCTAGAGTCTCTTTCATAAATCTTTTACCACGACAAACATCACAAGGCACATATACTGTTGGCAAAAAGTGCATTTCGACTTCTATCATTCCATTTCCCTGACATGTTTCGCAACGACCACCTTTTACGTTGAAAGAAAATCTGTTAGCTTTCCAGCCACGAGCACGAGCTTCCGATGTTTCTGCAAACAAGTCTCGAATAAAAGACCATGAACCTGTATAAGTCGCAGGGTTCGAACGTGGAGTTCGACCTATTGGTGACTGGTCGATAAGTATTGTTCGTCCGAGGTATTCTGTACCAGTAAAACTAGCGCAGTTGAATATATCTGCAGTTCTGTATTTTCTTTCGAGTCTAGCCTGAAGATTTTTGTGAAGAATTTCATACACAAAAGATGATTTACCAGAACCTGATACACCAGTAACAGCGACAAAACGTCCAAGTGGAATATCTACGTTCATATTTTTTATGTTGAAAATCTTTCCACCACGGATTTGGATTTCACCTTTTGGATCCGCTCGTCTTTCTTCTGGAACTTCTACTACTTTGTCTCCTCGCAAATAATCCAAAGTTACTGAACCAGATGTATTTTTCTTTGCAGTTAGCAAATCTTCTAGATAGTCAGCCACAACAACCTTACCCCCATGCACACCTGCACCTGGACCTATGTCTACAATGTAGTCAGAAGCAAAAATAGTATCTTCGTCATGCTCAACTACAAGTATTGTGTTTCCAAGATTTTTTAGATCAATAAGAGTTTGAATAAGCCTGTCGTTGTCGCGTGAATGAAGACCGATGGTCGGCTCATCCAAGACGTATAGTGCCCCCACAAGCCCAGAACCGAGCTGGGAGGCAAGTCTAATACGCTGTGCCTCTCCACCAGAAAGTGTGTGAGCACGTCGGTTTAGCGACAAATATTCGATACCAACGTTTAACATAAACAAAAGTCGTGATTCGATTTCTCTCAAAACAACTTTTGAAATATTCTTTTCACGTTCTGTCATTTTCAACTTTTCAAAAAAGTCATATGCATCTTTGATAGACATCGCTGTTAAGTCCACAATATTTTTATCACCCACCATAACATGCAGAGCTTCTTCTCGAAGTCTGGCACCCTTACATTTTGGACAAGCTTCATTACCGAAAAAGTGTCGTGTTCCCAAACCGTTACATTCTGGACACGCACCATATGGTGAGTTGAATGAAAAAAGTCTTGGTTCAACTTCTGGATATGAGTATCCATCTTTTGGACATGAAAGTTTTGATGACATAAAGAATTCCTCAGGTATGTACTCTTTATTTTTTTCCTGACTCATATCCCGGAACATAATTTTTACCTGTCCATCTGACTCGTTTAGAGCCTTTTCCAAACTTTCTGAAAGTCTTTCTTCACTACTTTTTGGATCAGTTTTAAAGTCTAATATTGAAATGCTGTCGACAAGCACATCTATGACATGCCTTTTTGTTTTTGAAAGTTCTATTCTGTCCCGTAGAGAACTTCGAACTCCGTCTACCAAAACAGTTGAAAAGCCTTTACCAAGTAGATCATATAGCAACTGGTAGTACTCACCCTTTCTACCTTTTACTACAGGAGCAAAAATCTCTACATACATTGGTAGCTGTATTTTCTTTGAATTTGTTATAAAAGCTTTTTTATTTGCTTCTACTTTTTCAAGTACAAAGTTTTTTATCTCTTCGTTTGAAAGTTTTGTTATTTCATCTCCACAAACAAGACAGTGCGGATGACCGACACGTGAATATAGAATACGAAGATAGTCGTATATTTCAGTTATTGTCGCCACAGTTGAGCGTGGGTTGTTTGAACGACTTTTCTGGTCAATAGAAATAGCTGGAGAAAGTCCGACGATCTCATCTACATCTGGCTTCTGCATTTGTCGCAAAAACTGTCGCGCATATGAAGAAAGAGACTCGACATATCTACGCTGACCCTCCGCAAATATAGTATCGAAAGCAAGTGATGACTTTCCTGAACCTGAAAGTCCAGTAAAAACCACCATCTTGTTACGTGGCATTTCTACTGTGATGTTTTTCAAGTTATGAGTCCTAGCCCCTTTAACTATTATTTTATCGTCTGTTTTGTTGTCCTTTTTGACCATATTTTTGGTTTTATACGCGAACATCACCTCGAGTTGCTCGTAGGTGTTGTATACGAAAAAGATAATACCATAATTCTATATAAACGAACAGCCGGCGAGTCTTGGAAGACTGCCGGCCAGCTTTATGCCCCGTATGTACGGGACGTTCGAGAAATGAAGCCGAGCACAGTCCGTCGAGCTTTCGAAGCGATAGCCCGACCAATACCGTACAGTAGCAGTAGCACCGTGAGCGAAGCTGCTAGCCCTGTGTGACTCATCCCCGATAGCGTCTGGTAAATGAACACCAAACTTGAAAAGAGAACCCTAGCTACGTAGAGGACGCTCATCTAGCTCCAGAAGCGGTCCAAGTTCCGTCGAACAAGAGGCACAGCCTCGTTGTACCAACGTTCATCGTCAGACATAACAGCCTCACGAGTGAGAGTCGGCGAATTCCACGCCGAGAGAAACCTTTCCCAGAAACCTCTGAATTTCATCTTCCCCTCCCGGAAAGAATGTCCTTTTGTATTGTGTGACAATATTTGTAAACTGTCAAACTTACATCAACATATCTTTATTTTTTGGATTTTTAACTTTAGCTTCTTTTTCTTTTTTTATTCGTTTTGTTTCTAAAATTTTCTGAAGTTCTAGTATTTCGTCGCGCAAAATCGCCGCTGTTTCAAAGTCTAATATTTTTACACTTCCCTCCATCTGTCTTTCTTTTTGTTTTATCAACTTCGCAGGATCCTTTTCAAACATTTTCTTATCTACTTCAATTAGCGATGCCACTGTTTTCTGATGTTCGTTTCTTAGTTGGTCAGTAATATCCTGTATCTTTTTTATAATAGTCTTTGGAGTGATGCCGTGCTTTTTGTTGTACTCCATTTGGATAGTTCGTCGTCTTGTAGTTTCATCCATAGCAAACTTCATAGACTTTGTTACTGTATCTGCATACAAAATAACTCGTCCATCAGAGTTTCTAGCTGCACGACCAATAATCTGTATGAGTGAAGTGTCACTTCGTAGAAAACCTTCTTTGTCAGCGTCCAAAATTCCTATAAGTTTTACTTCTGGCAAATCCAAACCTTCTCGCAAAAGGTTTACACCAACAAGCACGTCAAAAGTTCCACGTCTAAGGTTAGTTAAAATCTCTATTCGCTCAATTGTTTTTATATCACTATGCAAATATTCTGCCTTGATTCCTTTTTCCTTTAGATATTCACTCAGATCTTCTGCCATTTTCTTTGTCAGAGTCGTCGCAATAACCCGCCCGCCGTCTTTGATAGATTTTTGTGCTTCATTTATAAAATCTTTTATTTGCCCCGGATAGTTTCCCTTTTCCACAATAGGTTTTACATCCACTACTGGGTCGATAAGTCCAGTTGGTCGTATAACTTGTTCTACTATTTTTTCTGAATGCTCTCTTTCATAGTCTCCTGGTGTAGCAGATGTATAGATCACCTGACCTATTCTTTCTTCGAACTCACTAAACTTTAATGGTCTGTTATCTTTTGCACTTGGAAGTCGGAAACCAAAATCAACCAACGACTGTTTTCGAGATGAGTCTCCTCCGTGCATAGCGCCAATCTGAGAAACAGAAACGTGTGACTCGTCTATGACAGTTAGGAAGTCCGGCGTACCGTCTTTTTTATGCGGAAAGTAAGAAAGCAATGTGTCAGGAGCTTCTCCCGGTTTTTTGCCAGAAAAATGTCGAGAATAATTCTCTATTCCATTGCAGTAACCCATCTCTTTTATCAAAGCGAGGTCATATGTTGTTCGTCTCTTTAATCTTTCTGCTTCTAGATTTTTTCCTTCTTTTTCTAATTCCTTTAGTCGTGATGCTAGTTCGGCTTTTATAGTTTTGAAAGCTCGTTCACTCTGTTCTGTTGTAGATATAAAATGCTTTGCTGGGAAGAGAAAGAAAACTTCAACCTCCTTTATTATCTCTCGCGTTATCGCATCGATAACTAGTATCTGTTTTATTTTACTTTCATCTATCTCAATACGATAAATAACTTTTTCTGAAACTGGCATTATCTCTAACATGTTTCCTATTGCGCGAAACATTCCTGGCTTTAGGTCTGCAGTGGTTCTCTCAAAATGTATATCAATTAGTTTTCTGATAAATTCAGCTCGAGATATTTTTTCGCCTGCGCTTATTTTCAAATTTACTTTTTCGTATTCAACTGGAGAACCCAAACCATAGATACAAGAAACGGACGCGACTATAATCACGTCTTTTCGTGTGAGCAGTGCTTGTGTTGAAGCGTGTCGAAGACGCTCTATCTCTTCGTTTATCATTGCCTCCTTCTCTATATATGTATCAGAAACTGGCAT